>NZ_DASXHW010000225.1:0-4602 GCF_036488105.1 Mycobacterium sp.
GTTGCTGGACGTCGTTCGTCATCGCGGTGTCGAGACCTTCCTCGAACTCGGCAACCCGATCACCCCGGCCGAGCTTGACGATGTGGCGCGGGCGCAGGGTGTCACGGTCGGGCGCGGCGACATCGTGTTGGTCAGAACCGGTTGGTGGGCACGGTTTTTAGAGACCGGCAACGGCAGCGAACCCGGCTCGGGACTGGACTGGCAATGTGCGTCCTGGCTGCACGACCACGACGTCGCGGCGGTGGCCGCCGATAACCTCATGGTCGAAGACCCGATATCCGGTGTCAAGGGAACGATGCTGCCGATGCACATGCTGTGCCTGCGCGATATGGGGTTGATGCTCGGCGAGTACTGGGATCTCACCGCCCTGGCGGCGGACTGCGCCGCCGACGGAGTGTACGAGTTTCAGCTCATCGCGCCGCCGCTGAGAATCGTTGGTGCGGTGGGTTCTCCGGTGAATCCCATCGCGATCAAGTAGGAGTCTGCCATGGAGATTCAGCGCAGAACCGTGGTGGTCGACGGGCTATCGACCAGCTACCTGGACGCCGGCCGCGGCGACCCGGTGGTGCTGCTGCACGGCGGTGAATTCGGGATCAGCGCCGAAATCGGATGGGAAGCAACGATACCCGCACTCGCTGAGCGCTATCGGGTGCTAGCCCCGGACATGTTGGGTTTCGGACAGTCGGCCAAGGTCATCGACTTCAACGACGGCCGTGGAATGCGGATACGGCATATCGCGCGGTTCTGCGCCGAACTCGGCGTTGGCTCGGCACATTTCGTCGGCAACTCGATGGGTGCGATCAACTTGCTCGTCGACGCCACGTCGGAGTCTCCGCTGCTGCCGGTGCGCAGTCTGGTGGCCATTTGCGGCGGCGGCGAAATCCAGCGCAACCAGCACATGGACGCGCTGTACGACTATGACGCGACGGTGCCGGCCATGGGACGGATCGTCGAGGCGCTCTTCCACGATCCGAAATATCCGGCCGACGAGGATTACGTCCAGCGCCGCTACGAATCCAGCATCGCCCCGGGGGCGTGGGAGGCGCTCGCCGCGGCGCGGTTCCGGCGGCCGGGCGCGGCACCGCCGCCGGGGCCGTCGAGCAAACGGGCCTACCAGCGCGTCGCGGTTCCGGCACTGGTGGTCGAGGGTGCCTGCGACAAACTGCTGCCGCCCGGATGGGCGAAGGAGATCGCTGACCGGCTTCCGAAGGGGCGGTCGGCCGTCATCGATGCTGCGGGGCACTGCCCGCAGATCGAGCAGCCCGCCGACATGAATGCGCTTTTGCTGGACTTTCTGGCAACTGTCGAGGTCTGACCGGGTGCACGCAAAGCCGGCACAAAGCTGGCGTTAATCTTTTATTAAGCTCGTCGCGGTTTGCTGTTAACGTCGTGCCCGTCGTCGAGAGGAGCCTTTGTGAAGGCCAGCCGATGTATCGCGGCGCTGAGCCTGCTGGTCACGGGCGCATTGGCGCTGTCGGCGTGCGGTAGCAGCGGCAGCACCTCGACATCGGCCTCCGGGCCACCGGCGGTACCCGTCACCTGCGGCGGTAAGAAGAAGCTGCAGGCCAGCGGCTCAACGGCGCAGGAGAACGCGATCGAGCAGTTCGTCTACGCCTACATCCGGGCCTGCCCGGGCTCCACCTTGGACTACAACGCAAACGGGTCCGGCGCCGGTGTGCAGCAGTTCGTCGACAACGAGACCGATCTGGCCGGCTCCGACAAACCACTGGACCCAGCAAAGGGCGAACCCGACCGGGCCCAACAGCGTTGCGGATCACCCGCCTGGGACCTGCCCGCGGTGTTCGGCCCGATCGCGGTCACCTACAACGTCACCGGCGTTACCTCGCTGAACCTGGACGGGCCGACCACGGCGAAGATCTTCAACGGCAGCATCAAGGACTGGAACGACCCAGCCATCAAGGCGCTCAACGCTGATGTCAACCTGCCCGCAACACCGATCAACGTGGTGTTCCGCGACGATAAATCCGGCACCACGTACAACTTTCAGAAGTACCTCGATGCCGCATCCGGCGGCGCCTGGGGCAAAGGCACCGACGAGACGTTCGACGGTGGGGTCGGCCAGGGCGCGAGCGGAAATGAAGGGACCTCGACGGCTCTGCGGGCAACCGACGGGTCAATCACCTACAACGAATGGTCGTTCGCGGTGGGCCACCAGTTGACCATGGCCCAGATCCTCACGTCGGCCGGCCCGGATCCGGTGACGATCACGCCTGACTCGGTCGGCAAGACGATCGCCGGGGCGAAGTTCGCCGGTCAGGGTAACGATCTGGTGGTCGACACGTCGTCGTTCTACAAGCCATCGCAGGCCGGCGCCTATCCGATCGTGCTCGCGACGTATGAAATCGTTTGCTCGAAATACCCGGATTCCGCGACGGGTGTGGCGGTAAAAGCGTTCATGCAAGCCACGATTGGAGCCGGCCAGGACGGCTTGGATCAATATGGCTACATCCCGATGCCGAGCTCGTTTCAATCGAAACTGTCGGCGGCCGTGAACGGGATCTCCTGATGGAGCGCCGACGGTGATCGGCAGCCAACCGGGTGCACAGATCGGGTCCTGGTTCGGGCCCTATCGGCTGATGCGACTGCTGGGACGCGGCGGGATGGGGGAGGTCTACGAGGCCGAGGACACTCGCAAGGGCCGGGTGGTGGCGCTCAAGCTGATCTCGCCGGACTTCTCCGACGACCCGATGTTCCGTGCCCGGATGCAGCGCGAGGCCGGTGCGGCCGGAAGGTTGACCGACCCGCATGTCGTGCCCATTCACGATTACGGCGAGATCAACGGGCAGCTCTATCTAGACATGCGCCTGATCGACGGCGCCAACTTAGCCACCGTCCTGAAACGGACCGGGCCGATGAGTCCGCCACGTGCGGTGGCCATCGTGCGTCAGGTCGCTGCCGCGCTGGACGCCGCGCATGCCGGCGGCGTCACGCACCGCGACGTGAAGCCGGAGAACATCCTGATCACCGGCGATGATTTCGCCTACCTATTGGATTTCGGTATTGCCCGCGCCGACACCGACCCCGGATTGACCCAAGCCGGTATGGCGTTGGGAACGTACAGGTACATGGCCCCCGAGCGGTTCAGGGACCATCAAGTCACCTATCGCTCCGACATCTATTCGCTGGCATGTGTTCTGGGTGAATGTCTAACCGGGGCACCGCCTTTCCGTGCCGACAGCATCGAGCGGCTGGTTGCCGCGCATCTGATGGAGCCTGCCCCGCGGCCCAGCCAGCTGCGCCCCGGGCAGGTTCCGGCGACCCTCGATCAGGTGATCGCCCAAGGAATGGCCAAGAATCCCGAGGATCGTTACCGCAGTGCCGGTGAATTGGCCAACGCCGCGTTGCACGCGCTGACCGTGTCCGAGCAGCACCAGGCTGAAAGTATTCTGCAGCACGGCGAGAATGCCGCCAATGCTCACACCATGGCTCGTCCGGCGGCAGCCGCCGCGGGTGCGAGGAGTTGGTCTGTACCGCCCGCCGGTGCCGGCGGTTGGGGTCATCACTCCGGCGATTCGCTACCTGGTCGACCGAACGCCACCCAGCAACCCGACTTCAGTTCCCCTCCGCCGCAACGGCGCGACCGACGCAGGTTGTGGATGATCGTCGGCGCGGTCTCGGTGCTCCTCGTCGCCGTGTTCGGGTACGTGGTGCGGCCGCACGGTGGACCGGCCGCCGAGTCCTGCGGACAAAACGTGCTGCCGTTCAACGGACTCAACTTCCGTCTCTCACCCGGCGGGGTGGCGGTGGATTCCGCCGGCGCGGTGTACGTGACCAATCAGGGCATGTACGGCCGGGTGGTGAAGTTGACGCCGGGGTCGGACACCCCGACGGTGTTGCCCTTTACTGGCCTGTACCAGCCGCAGGCGGTGGCGGTTGACGCGGCGGGCACGGTATATGTCACCGACTTCAACCATCGGGTGGTGAAGATGGCCGCCGGCTCGAATAACCAGACGCAGCTGCCCTTTACCGGCCTCAGCTATCCCGAAGGGCTCGCGGTCGACTCCGCCGGCAGCGTGTATGTCGCCGACCGGGGTAACGACCGGGTGGTGAAATTGCCGGCCGGCACCAACACCCCGACCGTGCTGCCGTTCACCGGTCTCAACAACCCCGATGGCGTTGCGGTCGACGGCGCCGGCAACGTGTTCGTCACCGACTCCGACAACAACAGAGTGGTGAAGCTGGACGTCGGCTCAAACGAACAGACAGTCCTGCCGATCGCCGGGCTCACGGTGCCCTGGGGTGTCGTCGTGGACGGCGCGGGCAACATCTATGTCAGCGAGCACGACAACAATCAGGTATTGAAACTGCCCCCCGGCTCGAATACCCCAACTACGGTGGCGCTCAACGGTCTCAACACACCGCTGCAGCTGGCGCTGGACAAGGACGGCGACGTGTACGTCGCCGACCGCGGCAACGACCGGGTGCTCAAGCTCCGTGTCGCCGGATGTTCGGCATAGACCTGGATCGGCTCAACGGCGCCGCAGGGCGATCAGCCGGTTGCCCAGCGCGGCCACCAGGTACACCGCCGCGACGACGAGGATCAATGTCAGTGCCGCGCCCCAAACTCTGAGGAAGCCGGCG
>NZ_DASXHW010000260.1:0-5034 GCF_036488105.1 Mycobacterium sp.
CTGGTGCTGATCTGGGTGTCCGGTGGGCTGCTGGCCGCGGCGTTGCCCATGGCCCTCGGCGCGTTGGCTGTCGTCGGCTCGATGACGGTGTTGCGGCTGATCACGTACACCACCGAGGTGTCGATTTTCGCGCTCAACCTGAGCACTGCGCTGGGCCTGGCGCTGGCGATCGACTACACCCTGCTGATCGTCAGCCGCTATCGCGACGAGCTGGCCGAGGGCAGCGATCCTCACGAGGCATTGGTCACGACGATGGCCACGTCCGGACGCACGGTGCTGTTCTCGGCCGTCACCGTCGCGTTGTCCATGTCGGCGACGGCGCTGTTCCCGATGTACTTCCTGAAGTCGTTCGCCTACGCCGGGGTGGCGACGGTCGCCTTTGTCGCGGTGGCCTCGATCATGGTGACCCCGGCGGCGATCGTGCTGCTCGGGCCGCGGCTGGATGCGCTGGACGTTCGCAAGCTCGGCCGCCGGATACTCGGCCGGCCCGACCCGGTGCACAAACCGGTCGAGCAGCTGTTCTGGTACCGGTCGACCAAGTTCGTGATGCGACGGGCGGTGCCGGTCGGCCTGGTGGTGACCGCGCTGCTGCTGATGCTCGGGCTGCCGTTCCTCGGGGTGAAGTGGGGTATGCCCGACGACCGGGTGCTGCCGAAGTCGGCTTCGTCCCATGCGGTTGGTGATCGGTTGCGTCACGATTTCGCCGATGACTCGGCGACGGCCGTGTCTGTCGTCGTCCCGGACGTTCGAGGGGTGCGTCCGGGCGACATCAGCCGCTACGCCGCCGACCTGTCACGGGTGGCCGACGTGACGGCCGTGTCGGCGCCGACCGGAACGTTCGCCCACGGCAACCGGGTCGGGCCGCCATCGGCAGCCACCGGGATGGCGCAGGGCAGCGCCTTTCTGACGATCGCCACCACCGCGCCGCTGTTCTCCCAAGCCTCCGACACCCAACTCGACCGGTTGCACGCCGTGCCCGGCCCGGCTGGCCAGTCGGTACAGATGGCCGGGATGGCGCAGATCAACCGCGATAGCGTGGACGCGATCACCGATCGGCTGCCGGTGGTGTTGGGCCTCATCGGCATCATCACCTTTGCGCTGCTGTTCTTGCTCACCGGCAGTGTGCTGCTGCCGTTAAAGGCATTGGTGTGCAACGTTTTATCGCTGACGGCAGCATTCGGCGCGCTGGTGTGGATCTTCCAGGACGGCCACCTGGGCGCGATGGGCACCACGCAGAGCGGCACGTTGGTGGCCAATATCCCGGTGCTGTTGTTCTGTGTCGCCTTCGGCCTGTCGATGGATTACGAAGTGTTCCTGGTCTCCAGGATTCGCGAGTACTGGTTGACTGCGACCGCGTCGCGACCCGCCACGGCGGACAACAAGACCAAACGCGCTGACAACGACGAGAGCGTGGCGCTCGGGTTGGCGCGGACCGGCCGGGTGGTCACCGCGGCTGCGTTGGTGATGTCGATTTCGTTCGCCGCGTTGATCGCCGCGCAGGTGTCCTTCATGCGGATGTTCGGTCTCGGCCTGACCCTGGCCGTACTGGCCGACGCGACGTTGGTGCGGATGGTGCTGGTGCCCGCGTTCATGCATGCTCTGGGCCGATGGAGTTGGTGGGCACCCGACCCGCTGGTGTGGCTGCACGAGCGGTTCGGGATCAGCGAGGCGGGACCCGACCCCCTGCCGGTGGATGCCGACCCTACCGGCGGGCGACACCGTCGACCTGACGCGGTTCCGGCCGGCAATACCATGGCCGCAGTTACTGCCACGACGGTTGCCGATGGTCGTTAGCCCGCCGACGGACACTCTTCGCCGGCGGCGCGCCCCGCGAGGATCCGGCGATCTGCTGCGCGACGAAATCCTCGATGCGGCAACCGAACTCCTGTTGGACACCGGGCATGCAAAGGCCGTGTCGATCCGTTCGGTGGCTGAACGTGTGGGCGTGACACCACCATCGATCTACCTGCATTTCCAGGACAAGGACGCACTGCTGGACGCGGTGTGCGCGCGCTACTTCGAGAAGCTCGACGAGGAGATGCTGCGGGTGTCCGCAGGGCAGTCGTCCACCGTGGAAGTGCTGCGAGCCCAAGGGTTGGCCTACGTCAGGTTCGCCACCGAAAACCCCGAGCTCTACCGGATCGCCACGATGGGCGAGTGGAGATCCGGCAGCAATGTCGATTCCGCGCTGGCCAGCTCCGCCTTCGCGCACATGTGCGCCGCCGTCGGCGTCTTGATGGACGAGGGCGTGTTCCCGCTCGGCGACGCGGCCGCGGTCGCCCTGGAGCTCTGGAGCGCTGCGCACGGCGCGGCCTCGCTGCTGATCAACAAGCCGCACTTGCCGTTCGGCGATGCCGAGGCGTTTGCCGACCGGGTGCTTCGTGCGGTCTTCTTAGGGCACATGGTCGCCGGACTGCTCGGGGTCGATGCCACCCCCGACCAAGTGGTCGAGCAGTTGACGGCGCTCAAGTCTTCGGTGCGAGGATCTTCCAAGTAACCGTTCCGAAAGGCTGGCAGCCATGACGTCATCGACCGCGCACATCGTCGACCATCCGTTCTTCGCCCGCATCTGGCCCGCTATCGCCGCACACGAGACGGAGCAGATGCGGGAACTCCGCCGGGAGAACCTGGCGGGGCTGTCAGGCCGGGTGCTCGAAGTGGGTGCGGGCACCGGAACCAATTTCGAGCTGTACCCCGATACCGTCGCGCAGGTCGTCGCGGTCGAGCCCGAGCGACGGCTGGTCGGACTGGCCCGGGAAGCGGCGACCGGTGCGGCCGTTCCGATCGAAGTGACCAATCGGACGGTAGAGAGCTTCTCGGCCGACGAGCCATTTGACGCGGTGGTGTGCTCGCTGGTGCTGTGCTCGGTGGCTGAGCCTGATTCTGTTCTGCGGCAACTGTTTTCGTTGCTGCGGCCGGGCGGCGAGCTGCGCTATCTGGAGCACGTTGCCAGCGACGGAATCCGGGGCCGGTTCCAGCAACTGGTCGACGCGACGATATGGCCCCGGCTGGTGGGCAACTGCCACACTCACCGCCACACCGAGCAGGCGATCCGGGCTGCGGGGTTCGACGTCGACAAGGCCCGAACCGAACAGGCTTTGCCGGCCTGGGTGCCGCTGCCGGTGTCGGAGTTCCTGCTGGGCCGCGCGCGGCGCCCCGCCTAGTTCAGCAGCGCGGGCAGTCGCTGCAGCAGCGTCGGCAGGGCCGTGCTGGCTGATTCACGCACGGTTATCGTGGCGCTGCTGGACAGCGGCGTTGGCTCCGGGTTGACCTCGACGACGACCACCCCACGCGCCAGCGCCATCTCGGGCAGACTCGCCGCCGGGTAGACGATGCTCGAGGTTCCCACCACTACCAGCACGTCGGCGGTGCTCGTCGCCTCCACCGCGCGCTGCCACGGCTCCTCGGGTAGCGCCTCGCCGAACCACACGATGTCGGGCCGGATCAGGCCGCCGCAGTGGTCGCAACTCGGTGGCTCGACCTCCAACGCGGGCTCCCGCATCTCCGGAAGTTCACCGTTGTACGGCAGACCGCAAGTCGCGCAACGAAATTCGAACAGGCTGCCATGCAGGTGGTGCACTGGCGAGCTGCCGGCACGCTCGTGCAGGTTATCGACGTTCTGCGTGACGACGCTGACCTCGGCATGGTCCTGCCAGGCCGCGACGGCACGGTGCCCGTCGTTGGGTTCGACGGTGCCGACCAGGTAGTGCCGCCAGAGATACCATCCCCAGACCCGCTCGGGATTGCGCTGCCAGCCTTGAACGCTGGACAACTCGTAGGGATCGAACTCGGCCCACAGCCCGTTCTTGTCGTCGCGGAACGTCGGTACGCCGCTCTCCGCGGAGATTCCCGCGCCGGACAGCACCGTGATACGCACCTCACCAAGATAGCGGGACTGCGGGATACTGAGCAGGTGGAGTTGGGGGATTGGCTGCGGGTTGACGGACAAGCGGATCGACCGCTGTTCGACCAACTCCGCAGCCAGATCATCGAGGCTGTCCGGGCCGGGACCTTGCCGCCCGGGTCCCGGCTGCCGACGGTGCGCGAACTGGCCGGCGAATTAGGGCTGGCCGTCAACACCGTGGCCCGGGCGTACCGGGAGCTGGAGACCGCCGGAATCGTCGAAACCCGAGGCCGCTTCGGCACTTTCGTCGCTCGGGTCGATCCGTCGGACAGCGCGATGGCGACAGCGGCATGCGCGTATCTCGATGTCGCGCGTGGATTGGGACTCGGCAAGGCCGAGGCGCTGCGTTACCTCGAGGCCTACGAGGACGGCTGAGCTGCCAGGACTTTGACCAGCGTGCGCAGGTTGCGGGTGGTGGTCGACGACTTGTACCGCTTCTTGCCCATCGTCTTACCGATCGTGCTGTCCAGCGTGTGATTCTTGGCCACCTGCCAATAGATCACGCCCGCGGACTTGGGGCCGAGCGCGATCTTCTCGTCGGCTCCTGCCTCGTCGGCCAACGCCGCGAGCTCGTCGAGTACATCGCTGTCGCTGACAAACGTGACGTAGGACTGGTATCCGTCCACCTCGGGCTCGAACGGGTAGCCGTCGACGATCGAGCGCACCTTCTTGATCGGGTAAACCAGCACCCAGGCGTCATAGCCGAAGTGCTTTCGCAGCGCCTTCTCGGCCGTCGCGCGCACCGCATCTGCGGCCTTCGGCGAATCCAGCGTCACGTTTCCGGTCGCCAGAGTGGTGCGGACCTCAGCGAGTCCCGCGTCGGTCAATGCGCCTGCCACGTCGGCCATTTTCAGGTTGACGCCGCCGACGTTGACGCCGCGTAGAAACACCGCGTATTGGGTCATGAGCGCGATGGTAGCCACGCAGGCGTCCAGCGGGGCGCGATCGTCTGGGAAGGCTTGCGACATGGGCCGCCAAGTGTTCGACGACAAATTGCTCGCCGTGATCGCGGACAACTCTCTCGGCGTGCTCGCCACCCTCAAGCGCGACGGGCGCCCGCAGTTGTCCAACGTGTCGTACTACTTCGACGCCCGCAGTGTTGCCATTCAGGTGTCGGTCACCGAGCCACG
>NZ_DASXHW010000267.1:0-2877 GCF_036488105.1 Mycobacterium sp.
TCATCGGCTTCGGTGACATGGCGGCCACCGCCGACACCAGCATGATGCGCGGCCGGGGCATTGCGGACTCGAAGTTCTCCCGGCCCAACGACCGGCGTCGGCTGGGCTTCGTCGAGGCGCAGGGCGGCGGCACCATCCTGCTGGCCCGTGGTGACTTGGCGCTCAAGATGGGCCTGCCGGTGTTAGCCGTGGTTGCCTTTGCGCAGTCATTCGGCGACGGAGTGCACACCTCGATCCCGGCCCCGGGTCTGGGCGCGCTGGGCGCCGGCCGCGGCGGCAAGGATTCACCGCTGGCGCGCGCGCTGGCCAAGCTGGGTGTGGGCGCCGACGACGTCGCGGTGATCTCCAAGCACGACACCTCAACGCTGGCCAACGATCCCAACGAGACCGAGTTGCATGAGCGGCTCGCGGATTCGTTGGGCCGCTCGGCGGGCGCCCCACTGTTCATCGTGTCGCAGAAGAGCCTTACCGGGCACGCCAAGGGCGGCGCGGCGGTCTTCCAGATGATGGGCCTGTGCCAGATCTTGCGCGACGGGGTGATCCCGCCCAACCGCAGCCTGGATTGCGTCGACGATGAGCTCGCGGACTCCGCGCACTTCGTCTGGGTGCGCGACACGCTGCGACTCGGCGAGAAGTTCCCGCTGAAGGCCGGGCTGGTGACCAGCCTCGGGTTCGGCCACGTGTCTGGTCTGGTCGCGCTGGTGCACCCGCAGGCCTTCATGGCCACGCTGGATGCCGAGCAGCGCGCGGATTACCAGCGACGCGCCGACGCGCGTCTGCTGGCCGGACAGCGCCGACTGGCCTCGGCGATCGCCGGCGGCCGCCCGCTGTATGAGCGGCCCGCCGACCGTCGCTTCGACCACGAGGTATCCGAGAAGCGACAGGAAGCGGCGATGTTGCTCGACGCGAACGCGCGATTGGGCGACGACGACGTCTACCGCCAGTGAGCATCCGATAGGTTCGCAGAAATGAGCATCGTCGGAGTGGGGATAGACCTTGTCTCCATCACTGAGTTCGCCGAGCAGGTCGACCAGCCCGGAACCGCCTTCGCCGAGACCTTCACGCCAGGTGAGCGGCGTGACGCCTCGGACAAGAGTTCGTCGGCGGCACGCCACCTGGCGGCCCGCTGGGCGGCCAAGGAAGCGGTGATCAAGGCCTGGTCCGGATCGCGGTTCTCCCAACGGCCGGTGTTGCGCGAGGATATCCATCGTGACATCGAGGTGATCACCGATATGTGGGGCCGTCCCCGGGTGCGGTTGACCGGCGATATCGCCAAGCATCTGAAGGACGTGACGATCCACGTGTCGTTGACGCACGAAGCTGACACCGCGGCCGCGGTGGCCATTCTTGAGGCGCCGTAGCGTTTCTCGTCCGTCGCAAGAGTCGGCACATGCCGAGTTGCCCACCTCACAGCGAATTACGCGGGCGGCCGCCGAATTTCGCTCGTAGGCGGGCACGAAGGCCGCCACCAACTCAAGTGCCACCAAGTGGCGGGCGGGGCCTCAGCGTCTCGCGTCAGCCGTAGCCCGACTAGCCTCGAGACCATGAGCGATCTGGTCGGACGAGTGCGCCAGGTATTGCCGTCGGTGCGCGACGATCTGGAGAACCTGGTCCGTATCCAGTCGGTGTGGGCCGACCCGGCCCGCCGCGACCAGGTGCATCGCAGTGCCCAGGCGACAGCAGATCTGTTGTCGCAGGCTGGTTTTGGTGACGTGCAGATCGTCAGCGAGGGCGGTGCACCAGCCGTGATCGCGCGACATGCCGCGCCGCCCGGGGCGCCGACCGTGCTGCTGTATGCGCACCACGATGTCCAGCCCGAGGGTGATCCTGCGCAGTGGGCGTCGCCGCCGTTCGAGCCGACCGAACGCGACGGCCGACTCTACGGGCGCGGCAGCGCCGACGACAAGGCTGGTATCGCAACGCATTTGGCGGCGTTTCGGGCGCACGGCGGCAACCCTCCGGTCGGTGTGACGGTGTTCGTCGAAGGCGAAGAGGAGTCCGGTTCACCGTCGCTGGGCCGACTGCTGGCCGCCCACCGTGATGCGCTGGCCGCAGATGTGATTGTCATTGCCGATTCGGACAATTGGAGCACCGACGTGCCGGCGTTGACGGTATCGCTGCGCGGGTTGGCCGACTGTGTCGTCGAGGTCGCCACGCTGGATCACGGCCTGCACTCCGGCCTGTGGGGCGGCGTGGTGCCCGACGCGCTGATGGTGCTGGCGCGCCTGCTGGCCAGCTTGCACGACGACGACGGCAACGTCGCGGTGGCCGGTCTGCACGAAAGTAACGCCGCAGCAGTGGATTACCCGCCCGAGCGGGTGTGTGCGGAATCGGGCCTGCTGGATGGAGTCAGCGAAATCGGCTCCGGCTCGGTGCCCCAGCGGTTGTGGGCGAAGCCGGCGATCACCGTGATCGGCATCGACACCACATCCATTGCCGCATCATCGAACACGCTTATCCCGCGCGCTCGCGCCAAGGTCAGCATGCGGGTAGCCCCGGGCGGCGACGCGGCAGCGCATCTGGATGTGCTGCGCGCCCACCTGGAGCACCACGCCCCCTGGGGTGCGCACGTGGCGGTGACCCTCGGCGACGTCGGTCAGCCCTACGCCATCCACGCCACCGGCCCCGTCTATGGCGCCGCCCGGGCGGCGTTCCGGCAAGCCTGGGGCACCGAGCCGATCGACATGGGGATGGGCGGTTCGATCCCGTTCATCGCCGAATTCGCCGCCGCATTCCCGAAGGCGGCAATCCTCGTCACCGGCGTGGAGGACCCTGCGACGCAGGCGCACAGCATCAACGAGAGCCTGGATTTGGGTGTGCTGGAAAGGGCTGCGACGGCCGAAGCGCTGTTGTTGGCCAACCTAGGTTGATCGGGCT
>NZ_DASXHW010000405.1:0-32278 GCF_036488105.1 Mycobacterium sp.
GTCGGCGTCTGTTCTCGCTACCTGAGGTCACGTCTCGAAGCCGAACGCTTTGGCGCCTTCGCGCCGGGACATCGCGTATTCCCTTGGCGCGGTTTGAGTCACGGCGCCGAGATGGCTAGCTGGCTCTGCGGGTGTCGAGTCCGTAGTGGCTGGCGCTTCGCGTTTGCCTAACGTCACATCGAGGCTGAGCTTGCTCGCTGTGACGGTGATTCGCACGCTCATGCGAGCATCCTCTCGACGGTGGAGCGGTCGTCGCCTGCGGTGGCGAGCTCGCGGGCCAGGAGCCGACGCTCGACGACGGTTGCCCAGCGGCGCCGGCAGTGCGGGCAGTGGATGACGGCGGTGGCCGACCAGGTGAACGCAGGCTCGGCCGACTGTGATTCCCACACCGTTTCGCCGACGCGCACCACCCAATCCGACGCGGACGGTTGCGGACGTCGACGTCGACGTCGACGAGCTGGTGATGGCGGATCGGGCAGCACCAAGCGGCGCTCGCGGATCCACTCACACGACAGATGTGTGCATGCCACGGCGCACGTGGGACCGAACGACAACCGGCCATCACGCGGCGGGCCGGCAGCGAGCGACTCGGCGATCGCGGCCTGCTCGCCGAGCTGGCGCAGATTGGTCGGCTTGCGCGACGCGGCGATCTGCACACACGAGGTGTGTGTGCACTCGCCGGCGCAGAGCGGGCCGGACATGCCGCGGTGATCGGGACACAGCGACCGCAACACGATGTCCCGGCGCTGCAGGCCGACAGCGCGGCGCGTCATGCGCAGCCACTTCTCGAGGTCACCACGTAGATGCCGGGCCAACGGCTGGCCAGCCGCGACCAGAGCCCGGTGCCAATCCGGAATCGCGACGATCACGCTGAACACAGTGCGAGGCCGGCGATCGAGATTCAGGATCCGCACGGCCTCAGCCGCGAATTGATCGATGCCTGTCTCAAGCACGACGGCCACCTCGAGCACCTCGAGATTGATGCTCGCCGCCGAGCCCTTCGCCCCGCCGCTGCCATGACGCTCGGCCTTGCCGGCGGACGGACCGGCGCTGTCACGTGCGAGCGCGGCCGCGAGGACACGCTGCAACGCGAGCAGCTCCATCGCATCGGCCGTGACCTCCTCCTGGTCTTTGGCCGACGTCGAAGCGACGGCCTGGTTGCGGGTCATGGATTGAGCTCCGATGCGTAGGTGGCATCAGCGCATTTTCGGCATGGCTGATGAAGGCCGTGGTACGGACAGACGGACAACGTCGGATCAGCGGGCGGACCGGTCCAGTTGGCCCACGGCGATCCGAAGCGGCCGGGCGTGCCGGGATCTGGTGCGTGACCAGCGGGTCCGTCCCGGACGTGACCTAGACCGTCACCTCGACCAGAACCCGGACCTGACCTTTCCCTTACCTTGCCCTTATGGGGGATAGCCGGAATCAGCGTCGGATCTGACGCTGGATCTGTTTGATTGGTGATCTGGTTTTGATTTTGATCGGGCGCTGCAGGGCCCGTTTCTGCTGGGCTGTCAGGTTGACCAGGTGGCGGCAGCAGCACCATTCCGGCCTGTTCGGGTGTGCGTTGGCCCTTCTTTTGGTTGCACTTCAGGCAGGCCAGCACGAGGTTGGTGACACCTCGAGCGAGACCGGGAATGACGTGATCCAGGGTTGGCCGGCGGTCTGATCGCTTGTCGCCGCGGCTCATCTGGTGACCGCAGTAGCGGCAGATGCCCTGATCGCGCAGCCAGACCGCCTCGATGATGTCGGCCTTCTTCAGCTCTTTGCGGCGATCGCGGGTCGCGGTCACCTTCACGCCCGGGTCATAGCCCATGCCGAACCAGTCGTGGAACAGGAATGTGCCCGCCTCGACGGGCGGGCATTTTCCGCAGTCATGATCGGGGCCGTGCCAGAGCGAGTGCTTGACGAGCAAATTGGCCAGCTTCAACGCCAGCCGCCGGTCGAGCAGCAGGCGGATGAGGTCGCCGATGCTCAGCACTCCGTCGGAGCCCTTGGCCTGGCTCAGCGATCCGGCCATCGTCCACAGGCCCAACGCGGCCGCGCCGTTCGCGCCCTCGAGCTCGATGAGGGCGGTCGGTTTCTGGTTGACCTGTAGCTGGTCATCCACCAGGAAGAACGGCACGTCTGAGATCCACCCATCAGGCTCGTCGGGGCTGCTGTCGTCAGGTCGGTCAGTTCCATCGCGCCTTTGATCGACGTCGCGCAAGGCGTGCCCGGTACACGAGCGCCACGGTGCTGACGACCTCGGGGAGCTGCTTGAGCTGCTCGAACTCGGCCTCGGTGGGCTTGCGGGTATCGAGGCCATCGCCGGTGAAAATGGCGAGGCCGCAGCAGCTCAGACAGACGGCCGGCTCACCTGGGCGCGGCTCATAGTCGGTGCGGCGCTGACCAGCGGGCCCGCCTTCGACGGCCTCCTCATGCTGGTGGCCGCAGTTCCAACATGCGGCGGTCACAAACGCGCTCGCAGGTTTGCGGCGGCTTGATAGGCGCGGCTAATGCCGGTCAGGTATGCGGGGTCGTCGGCGTAGCTGCCGGGCGGGATCTCGTCGATCGCCGCGAGGACCTCATCGATGGCCCTGCTCCGTTCGTCGCCGGCGATCGCCAGGTACTGCTCGGTGACGTCGAATTTGGTCCGCGCGGTCTCGCTGAGGTGTTCGCCGTTCGGCCCGTATTCGACGGTGTAGGCGGTGATGACGTAGACGCGGCCGGTCAGTCCGCCTTGGCGGAGGATCGGCGGCTTGCGGCGATCGCTCATCGGCCGACCACGGTGAGTCGCGTGGCGCCTTCGCCTTGCTTGTAGGCGGCGATCGTCGCGGTGGGTATGCCGCCGTCGTGGCCGGCTGCGGGGAAGCCATGACGCGCGGCCCACCGACGGATCCGCGCAAGCTCGGCCGTCTTACGTCCGTTCGGGCCGCTGATTCTCGACGAAGCCGGCAGCCGCTCGAGAAGCGGCTCGACACCACGTCCTGGCTGGGCGTTGTAACGATCGACGATGACCGCGGCGGCTAGCCGCGGGATCTCGGCCCGATGCCCTTCCTTCAGCGCCTGCGCCCGGGCCTTGATATTGCGTGGTGGCGTGGACTGCATCGCGAGAACGAGCTTGTCGACTGACAGCTCGACGTCGAGGTCGTAGTTCCACAGCACGAGCGCCAGGCCGTGCAGGAGGTGGCCGTCGACGCCGTCGCGAGCCTTGCCGTAGGAGCTGCTGATGACCGAGAGCGTGTCGGCGAGCAGCTTCAGGTCGCCGAGGTCGACGATCCGCTCGAGCGCGCCCGTCGCTCCGATCGAGCCGTCCCGCGGGGCCGGGTCGATCTTGAACCCGAACGCGGCGATGGTGGCCTCGATCGCGACCGCGGCCTCGTCACCGGATGCGACACGTGCTTTCCACCGGTCCCAGCCGGACAGCGGTTTGCGGCCGCGGTCGATCTCGTAGAACAGCGCCGCCTCGGCCTGCAGGTCCAGGCCCCGGTGCACCTGGCAAACCAGGTACGGATCGGGGGCGGTGTCAGTGGCCATCGCCTCCCGGGCGGCCAGCCACCGATGCTGGCCCTCGACGACTGCGTACTTGCCGTCGCCGCGGTCGGACACCTCGAGCACGCCCAGACGCGTCTCGTCGAACTCGGCGATCATCTTCCGCAGCCGCCGCTCGTCAGCGGCACGCTGATATGAGTGGTCGACGAACAGCAGCGAGCACGGAACGGCCCGCACGAACGGCGCCGGCCGGGTCTCTACCGGCTCGGGCGTAACGGGAATCGCGTTACGCAGCAAAATATCCCGTATCTCATGGGTGGCGACTTCTGCTGTGGGCTGGACGCATCCCGAGCAGAGATCCGGCTCGACCCAGTGGTAGAGGTTCGTTGCGAGGGTCGCGCTGGTGCAGCCACAGTTTCGACACCTCATGGCCACGACCGCTTCAGGGCGTCGCTCGTCCTCGCCGGTCAGGTCGAAGTCGACGAGCAGCTGGCCGCGGCCTAGCGCGACCGTGCGTTCGAGATCGACGATCGTCTGCTCGAGCACTACCGAGTCGCCATCGGTCTCGCTGCAGTAGAACTCCTCGATCGTCTCGACCAGGTCGACGGCGATGTGGCAGTCAGCGGCGACGAACCGGTGCGTGCGGCCGGCGGCCAGCGAACGCAGCACCTTGGCCGCCAACGCGACATTGACGCCGTCGACTGTGGTGGTCACGACTCGCTCCCATCGTCGGGGCTGTCCATCAGTGCGTCGATGTCAACCTCGGAGAACGCGGCGCGGATGTCGTCCTCGAGTTCCAGGGGCAGCATCGTCTGGCCGGTGCGCCGCTCCAGGGACCGTTCGAGCAGCCGGAACGCGGCCGCCTGATCCTCGTCGGTCACGACCTCGAGTCCGCGGATCGCCAGCGTCGCCTCGACCTGCCCATCGGCGACGTTGGTCGTCAGCTTCTCCGTCTTGACCAGGGCGATCACGACGTGCACCTGATCCGGGCGGTCGATCAGCGGCCGGGAGATCACGGTCAGGCCGTTGCCGTCTCCCTTGGGTAGCGCGGCGCGCAACTTCATGGTCGCTCCTTCGGTGTTGCTGAGTCCTGAATCGCCTTGAGCACGTTGACGAACCCGAGCCGGGTCCGGTCAGTCGCCGGGTCGTAAGCCGCGTCGACGACGACCATGTGGTGGCCGTAGGTCGTCGGGCCTACGACCTGGCCCAGCGCCTGCCGGCGGTCGCCGCGGTAGTTCGCGTGAGCAGTCGCGTTGAGCGCCGACAGGTCCATGTCGACGGGTGCGCTGGTAGTCATGAGTCGACACCGGCGGGCGGGGTGACTGTGGCCTCGCGCAGCTTTGCCTCGACGGCGTTGAACTTCCCGTTCTCCGTCTCCCCGCTGAACTCCCACGGCTCGTCACCGTTGCCCCACAGGATGAACTCGGAGGATGCACGGTCATAGGCGAGCGCGAAGCCACGCGGGTGAAACACGGTGCGGTTGATCAGCCATAGGATGCCGTCGTCGATCAAGTCGACTTTGATTTTCTTGACGCCGTCCTCAGGAACGGCTTCGGCCGGGCTCGCGCCGTCGTTGCCGGCGGTCATGATTCGCAACCCGCGATCGGTTCCTCAGCGGCTTCGGCTTTCTTGAGCTCCTCGAGCTCGACGTCGGACCACTGGTAGCCCCATACCTCGCGGAGTTGGAACAGCCAGTCCTTGGCTGGCTCTTCGAGGTCGGTCCAGGTTCTCTGAAGCTGACGATCCGGCCAGGCGAGGGCGAACATCGCAGCGGCGGTGTACACCAGGTGCGGGAGGTCGAGCGCATCGACGGCCTCGTTCATCCAGGCCAGCGTCTTTTCGTTGTGTGCTTCGACGTCGAGGAGCGTGACGTCTTCTACGTCGTAGCCGTATACCCCGAATTGGGCTTTGATGAGCCAGCGCATCATCGATTCGGCGGCCTTATCGAGGCGTTGCTCCGGTGCCTGCTCGCCGTGAATCACCGAGGCCAGGTAGGCGATGCGTGTGGCCCGTGCCGTCTGCAGCTGCTCATGCCGGCGCTGCTGCTCGGAGAACTCGTCCTTCCGCTTCGACTTCTCGACCATCGATCCGCCGGCGTTCGGGTTGCCGGCAGGCGGCTCGGGCTTCTGCTCCTCGGCCGGCGGGTCGATGTAGTACAGCGTGCCGCCATATGACGCCAGCGGGTACACCAGGACCATGCCCGGGCCGGGCTCGGTCGACCAGGGCGCTTGCACCGCGTTCGGGTAGGCCTTGGTCAAGTCGACGCCGGTGGTGAGGACCTCCGCGCCGGCTTCCACCGCCGCGGCAATCTTCGCGTTACGGCGCTTGGCATCTGATAGGGCGTAGCTGAAGTTCGGTGTGCCGACGGCCTTGGCCAGGCGACTGAACATCTCAGGCTCGTCCGCGAACTCGGTGATCTTCAGCGCGTCAGCCAGGGTGAGCTGGCCGGTGTGGATCCGTTCCTTCGCATCGGCGGGCAGCTCGGCGATCTGCAGCCGCTGCTTGACGGTCTTAGCGGACCGGCCGGTGGCCTTGGTGATGCGCTGGATCGTGTAGTCGGGGAACTCGAGCAGCGCCTGGTATCCCTCGGCCTCCTCGACGGCGGTCAGGTTCGTGCGCTGCAGGTTCTCCACCAGCATCGCCTCGAGCTGCTCAGCGTCACCGGTCAGATCGGCACGAACGATGCACGGGAGCATTGTGAGCTTGGCCTTGCGGCCGGCCTCGAGGCGGCGGTGGCCGGCGATCAGCACGAAGCCGAAGTCATCACCCGACGGTGCGACGATGAGCGGCTCGATGAGGCCCTGGGCCTTGATCGAGGCGGCGAGCTCGGTGACCGAGCCGAGGTCGTGCCGCGGGTTGGACTTGTGCGCGTGGATCAGGCCGATCTCGATTTCCTGGTAGTCCATCAGATGCTCCTCAGTGCCGGGCGTTCGGTGATTGGTGTGACGTTGGCGGCCGGCCAGTGCAGGACTTGGCCGTCGACGCTGATGAGGGACGCGAGGCTGATCAGCGCGTCGATCGGGTCGCCGTGGGCGGCGCGGAGCACCTGGTGCGCGGTGCCGATCAGGGCGTGCGTGTCGAGCGGGATTCCGTCGCGGCCCTTGGCGATCAGCAGCGCCAGCTCGAGGCCGGCCTCGACGGTCCGTACGTGGTTCGGTGGCTGCGGCAGCATCGTTCATCGCCGCCTTTCGTTGACGGTGGTTACCTGCATGAAGTCGTCCGGCGTATGCACGGCCGTGCCGGTCACGTCGATAAGGGCGCGGACGTGGCCGATGAGACGCTGCAGCGTGATCTCCTTGCCGGGCCAGCAGCGGTCGCAGGTCATCAGCTGCGAGGCGAGGCCCGCCTCGATCGCGCGGACGCCCACCGTCGTGCACTCGTGCATGTCTACGGCCATGCCAAGGCTGAGCGTGAGCTCCTCGAGCGTCAGCAGTGCACGCTTCATCGCCGCACCGGCTTCGCGCCGACATAGATCTCTGACCGGTACAGGCGCACCACGCCGCCGCCGCGGTAATGCTGGGACGGCTTCTCCGTCGAGGGCACGTGCCCGATCGGGGTCATCACCCCGTCGGCGATCGCGGCCTTGAACGCCTTCGCGCGCAGGGTGTTCGGGATGTTCTCGGCGTCCATCGCGGTGCGGGTCGAGTTCGAGCTGAACTGCCGGCGCTCGCTGGCGACGTGGCGGATGATCTCGCCGGCCCGGGCCAGGTTCAGCTCGTCGCGCAGCACGACGAGCTGGCCGTCGATGATGCGCGCCGCGGCGCACACCTCCGGGCCGCCGTGGTTGCCGATCAGCGCGTCGGCTGGGTGGCCGCAGTCGGGGCACGTGACGGTGTGCCGCTCGGGGGAGCCGTCGTAGAACGACGGGGTCGGCCTGATCGCCATCGCAACCGTCACCTGGCACGACCGCGGAGCCGCGAGGCGATCGCCACGGTGGCGAACGTCAGGACAATGGCGATCGAGAACGGCAGCGTCCACCCGCGGTGATAGGTCGCCAGCCACAGGCAGAAGATGAGCAGCGCGTAGAAGGCGACGATCATGGCCAGCATCAGGAAAAAGGTGCCGATGCGGCAAGCTCGCGGCGTCCACCGGATAAGCCGGCGGCCGGGATCGCAGCCGGCCGGCGCCTCAGCGTCGAGATCCACACCCCAGCGCGGAGCGTTGCGCCGATCGAACTCAGTCCACTGCACCCGGCGGGCCACGCCGTTCACGACCCGGCGCCAGAGGACAGGCCGATCGCTTCGCGGCGCGAGTCGAGCAGCAGCGCACCCTTGATCAACTGCTCAGCCAGCTCGCGCATCTTCCACGGCGACGTCGAGACGATCGACAGATCCGGCGCGCCGATCACGCCGACGTACACCACGGCGTTCGCGCCCTCGTCGTCGATGTTGGTCCAGGCCGTCTGCTCCTCGAGCCGTAGCACCGCGGCGATCCGGCTCATTCGCAGATCACCCGAACCCACAAAGCCTCAGACGCCTCGCGTACCGCGTCCTCCCAGCCGAGCTCGATCGCCAGCCGGGTCAGGTCCGCGACCTCGGTGACATAGGCGCAGCCCTCGAAGTAGGCCTCCTCGGTGTAGTCCAGGCCGAACGGATCCGGGATCCGCTTCGCCGCGGCCGTGCGCAGACGCGCGAGCATCGCGACCACCAGCGGGAACTCCTCCGCCGGCGGCGGCACGAACCACTCACTCCGGTCGGAGTACTCGTCGAGCTCCTGCGCCTTGAACCGGCTCTCAATCGCTGTCATGGCGCAGGAGCCGGATCGAGCAGATCCTCATACAGAGCGAGCGCGTCTGCCCAGCCCTCACCCGTGAAGGCCGCGTAACGCTCGTTGTAGATCGGGCGCATCTTGTCGTACACCGCGGAGCGGACCGCCCAATAGCCTTCAGACCCGTAGCTGTAATCGGCAGCGGCATCGGCAACGGCAGCGGCAGCGGCAGCGGCAACGGCAGCGGCATCGGCAGCGGCATCGTCAGCGGCAGCGGCAGCGGCAGCGGCAACGGCAACGGCAACGGCAGCGGCAGCGGCAGCGGCAACGGCAGCGGCATCGGCAAACTTGTTCTTTACCGCCTCGAGCACCGCCGCGCGGATCACTCCGTACCGCTGGCTTCGCAGTGCCCACATCTCGTCGCGGATCGTCCGGACGAGCTGTGCATTCGGGTACCAGGTGTCGTGGCTGGTGATCGGCGCCAGCGCGCGCAGCTGGCCCGCACGATCCGCTGCACCTGCGCGATCGAGCCACTTGGGCAGCAACACCCGCAGTACCCGATCGGTGGCCAGCCAACGCCGCCGGTCGTCCAGGCCGTCGCCGGCGGTGCCGATCACCAGCGGGATGAACCTCTTCAGGTCCTGCCGCCGCTCGTCGTCCGCTCGGTCGTTGAGTCGCATCCCGTAGCTGCGGAGATAAGGCGCGACACACGCAGGGTGATCAGAGTGCGGTTCGCCGGCCAGCCACGCGGCAGCCTCGTTGAAGCACACACCCGCCTCGCGGGTCGGATGAGAGCCGTTGCCCAGGTGCAGGGTTTCCAGATCGGGCTTCGTCGTAGTCATGACTGAGGTGCCTTTCCGAGGTAGTGGGCCAGGGCGAGCAGCGCGATGCCGGCCGCGGCCAGCGCGAGCGCGATCAGGCCGAGTTGGCGTTCGGGTGAACCGGTCGAGGCGAGCTGCGCCCGGGCCGGTGGAATGGTTGGTGTTGCCGACGGCGGTCTAATCGATCCCGGCGAGACGGCCACCAGGCGCCGGGGCGCCAACGACACGCCGCTCCTAGCCGGGTGCGTGGATCCGGGGGTAGTCGGCGATGCATGGACAGAAGGCCGGGCAACGCTCGTGGAGACACTCGGCGGCGCGGGTGAAGTCGAGGATGGCGTCGACGACCGGGACGACGAGCTCGGCGTCGGGGATGCCGGGCTGGTAGACGTCGACGGGGTCGATGCCGGGCTGGTAGAGACCCGGGGGATTGACGTTGCGACCGTCGGCGATGACGGTGTTGCGCTGGTCGGCGTTGGGCATGGCTTGCTCGCCTTCGTGTGAGTCGAGACCGGGTGCGGATGGCGGTCGTGGTGACCGCCGCTCTTGCAGGCGAGCAGCGCCGGTACGGCGAACGCCGCCAGAATCACGAGGATGAGATGTCTCATCGGATACCCTTCAAACGTTGGTGAAAGTGGTGGGGCCGGATACCTGTGACAGGGGGCGGCCCCATTGCTTTGCAAGGGAAGATCAGAGGTTGCGGCTTCGGCGGTGCGGCGTGTGCGGGCGATGCCGCGGCGCGACCCACCAGGCAACGATCGCTGCGGCTATCGCCGCGCGATGCTCGACGGACACCAGCGACTGGTACGCGCAGCAGACGAAGATTGCGATCAGGATCAACAGCACCGCGATCGCCATCACGTCACCGACACCCGTCCACCGCGCGCCTTTAGATCGCGGAGTGCACTGACAATTTCTTCGCCGCGCAGCGGCACGTTCACGGCGCCGCCGGCTTTCAGCTCGCCTGTCGAATATCCGGCGAAGCCCTCGTCGCGTAGCTCCTTCAACGCGGCCAGTCCCGACTCGACCTCGGCCAGAGCCGCAAGGAGCAACTCGCGAGCCGCGGTGCCCGCGGTGATCTGGACGTAGACACCGTCGGTGTCGGCGATGCACTCGAGCAGCGCAGCCACCCTTTTGCCGCGGCGCGCGCCGCGCACCATGCGATTCGCCGCTGTACGGAACCGCGCCGACGGGGTGGCTGGCTGTGCCGCGCCTTGAGCAGGCCCTGATGGCACGGTAGGCAGAGACATCCCCTCGTCGCCGCTCGTGTACGCGTCGGCGGCGGTCATTCCGACACCTGGCCATGTACGACGGGCTGGGCGAGACAGAGGCGGACCGTGTCGGCCCACCCTTTGGGCAGCAGCTCAGGGCGCTGCTCGTGCTCGTCACAGGTGAGGATCTCGAACGAGCCGACCGGGGTGTCATAGACCTCCCAGCACACCTCGGGGTCGACCTTCGTCTCGCAGTACTGGCACTTGGCGAAGCGGGCGTGAAACCCGCAGTGCGGGTCGTAGCTATCGAGGCGCAACCACGCCTCTGCGCAGTCGCACTCATCGACCTGTGCGGCGGGCGGCAGCTTCGCGGCGGTCATGCCGACACCTGCTGACGAGTGCGGGCCGCGGGTCGGTCCAGCCGTTCTCTGCTTTCGGCGTCGCCGTCCACCGGCGCCGATGAAACCGAGTGCTGCCCGCTGTTACCTACGGCTTGGCCCGCCACGTCATCGCCGGCCGAACCTGGGATCAGGCTCGCCAGCGGCACCTCGAGAAACCTGGCGACCTCGGCGAGGTCGGCCAACGGGAAGGGCTGTTTGCCCGCCAGACGGCGACTGATCGCCGACTGGGTGACATCCAGGTACTGGGCGAGATCGGCCTGCTTGCGGCCCTGTCGTGCCATCTGTGCTCGGACCTCGCCTGCGACTAGCTCATCCAACGCTTGAGTCATGAGGGAAGGTCTACATGCTCAGATGGAAAGATGCAAGCATTCATGGACCACGACTTGCTAGACGGACAAGAACGTGCCCAGCATCTTGACTACATGCAGGCATGGCATATACCTTGTGCGCATGAGCACAGCACACGAGGGTGGATACGAGTTCCCCGATATCGCGGGGATGTCCGCGCGTATCGCAGCGGAGGTGCGAGCCGAAATGGCGCGCCAGAACGTCAAGCAGACCCGGATCGCGCGGGACGTGTTCAACACCTACCCGCAGAAGATGCAACAGCGGTTCGCCGGCACGATCCCGTTCGGCGCGGCCGAGCTGCTCGCGATCGCGGACTATCTGCGGGTCGACGTCGTGCAGTTCCTCAGCGCCGGCAGCCCAAACCGGCCCGGGGGGGATTCAGGTACGGGTTCAGTTTCGGCACCGTTAGTTCCGCCGTTCCTGACCCTGATCCGCGGCGACGGTGCCGGAAGCGCCGAATTCACTGGGGGCGACGTAAAGCCCGAGTCAAGGGCTGCACTGTCTGTGGTGAACGGATAGTGACCGAATCGGTAGCGCTTAGTAACCACTTAACTGTAGCTTCGTTACTTCCTAGGTCCCCCCGGCGCAGCAGCTTCAGCCGCAGCGACCTTCCGCCGAACGGAATCAGGGTGGAGGTGTCGGCAATCGGAGACGCACACATACTCGAACGATTCTGGTCTGAGATGAGAATCGCCAAGCGGTCCCAGGCAACCATCGATAAGCGCCTCGAGCTGCTCTACCGGCTCTCCAAGTTCATCGCGCCGACCAGCCTGACCGAGGCCAGTCGCGAGCAGCTGCTGGCCTTCCAGGCCACCTTCGCCGACCGAGCGCCAGCCACCGTCGACATCTACACCCGGCACATGCGCGCCTTCTACGGCTGGGCGCTCGACACGGAGTTCATCGCCGTCGACCCGACTGTGAGATTGCCGCGGCCGCACGTACCTAAGGGCGTCCCGCACCCCACCGCCACAGAGGACCTGACCACGATCTTCGCCTGCACAGTCGGAGGCCTTCGCCGCGCCTACGTGCTGGCCGCATTCGCCGGCCTGCGCTGCGGCGAAATCTGCCGGCTGCAGGCTCAGCACATCGACCGCTACGGGCCGCGAGCCACCGCGTGGATCCAGGGCAAGGGCGGCCGCGAACGGACAGTGCCACTGCTCGCACCGGTGCTCGAGGAGATCGCCGCCATGAAGCGCACCGGCTGGGTCGTGACCACCACGACCGGACATCCCTACACAGTCCCGAACCGGCTGTCCGTCGACTCCCACAACCACCTCAGCGAGCTCGGCATCGAGACCACGCTGCACTCGATGCGCCATTGGTTCGCCACCAACGTGCAAAAACTCACCAAAGACCCGCTGCTAGTCCAGGCGCTGCTCGGCCACGAAAGCCTCGCCTCGACACAGATCTATGTGCAGAACGACATGAGCGACGCCGCCCAGCGGATGCAGACCTTCGCGAACTTCGCCGGAAGCGTCGTCGAGCGCCCACACCTAAGGATCGTCAGATGACCCTAGTTGCATTTGGTTGCCGTCGAAATCGGCAAGCCGGTCCCTTTATCGCGATCCTGCCCACCATGCGGCGCCGTTTCCGATTGACTCGCCCGCGTGGATGGTTGGAAGCGGCTCGGGTCGCGAGTTGCTGCCGCCCGAGCTCGACGTCGGTGGACGGTGGACGATCTAGCCGAGGCGGCCGGCCTGTCGAGGCGCACCATTCGGTCGATCGAGGCCGGCGAGAGAGACCGCTACCGCTCGACAACTATCGGCAAGCTCGAGGGCGCACTGGGCTGGCGCGACGAATCCGTCGACCGGATCGTGCAAGGCCAATCGGCGCGCCGCGAGCCCGATCCGCTTCTAGCTCGTTTGCAGGACGGCTGGCCGCAACTGAGCGCCGACCAGCAGGTCATGCTCGTCGCCCTGGTCGAGGTTCTGAACCGCCGGCAGTAGCAACATGCTGGGTCATCGTCGTGACAATGCTCCTCGCCATCGGCATCGCGGGCACGACAATGCCGGCAGCGGAAGCGGTCAGTACGCCGCCGGTGAGAAGTACCGCGCCAGCCACCGTCACCGTCGACCAGCCAGTACCGCAGCCCTTCAACAATCCCGCACCGCGCCCGGCCGCTGGCTCGTTCACCGCAGCCGTTTTCCTCTCGTTGATCATCGGAGCTCTAGCGATCTGGTACGCCGCCGGGCTAAATTTCGGCAAAGGGCTGATACTTCGCACAACCCGACGAGCAGGAGCGACACATGCCAGACGTCATTGAAGCCAAGGGCCACGGCGGCCAGATCGAGTTCGACGGCCAGTTCGTCACCATCACCCGCAAGGGATTTCTCGCCAGATCCACCTCAGGCAAAGGCGAAAAGCGGATCCCTCTGTACTCGATCGCCGCGGTGCAATGGAAGCCCGCGGGGCCGGTTATGAATGGCTTCATCCAGTTCACCGTCCCAGGCGGCAACGAAGCACGCGCGCGGTTCGGGCGTCAGACCAGCAGCGCGGTCCAGGACGAGAACAGCGTGGTGTTCACCAGGCAGCAGATGCCGGCGTTCGAGAAGATCCGCGCCGCGATCGACGGCGCGATCGCGGCCAGCCACGCCCCCGCCGCGGCCGCTGCAGCACCGGCACCGGATCTCGGTACACAGATCGCCAACCTGTCACAGATGCATCAGACGGGCGTGCTGAGCGACGAGGAGTTCGCGGCCGCGAAGAGCCGGCTGATCTCTGGCGGCTGAGCACAGCAAAAAGCCCCGGCCGGGCACCGACGTTGAGTCGGGCCGACCGGGGCTTCGTTGTATTTCTATACAGGTCTAGGTGACCGTCCGGATCGTCCAGAAGTCCGACGCCAGCTCCGGATCGGACTGGGTCAGGAATGCGTAGGGCATCAGGAAGTAGCCGCTGGTGCCCCAACTGGTGCCCCAACTGTTGCGGACGAGGAACTGCTGCTTGGCGTCGTCGTAGCCGACCACGGCGACGCAGTGCCCGCCGACGATCTGCTCACCGCGGCCGGGCATGGGCACGACGCCGGTAGTCGCGACCTCCGGTGACTCGAAGGACTCGAAGACGGTGAACCCGATGTCGATCGGGAATCCTTCGGCCAGGCACGCTCGCATGTGGTTCAGGTCCTGCGGGACGCGACGGTAGTCGACGTCGACGTTGGACGCGGCCGCCTGGACCACCTCGGGCGGAGGCTGCACCGTGAACCGGTCGGTGTCGTAAGGCCACATGTCCTCAGGCGCGATGCCGAGAGTGGTTGCCTTGATCGCATCGCGGATCTGCCCGCCGGCGTCCTGGCCGACCGTGCCTTCGATGGCGCGCGTGTTGTAGTACAGCTGCAGCCGCGACAGCATCGGATCACCCGCGCCGAGCTTGTTCGCTGCGAACAGGAAACAGGCAAGGGTGCCGTGCGCGGTGCATGACCCGAGCTGCTCCTGGTTCCAGATCGGAGGCATCGCCGAATCGGTCGACAGATCGACCAGCGCGGGCAGCTGCTCGAAGACCGGCGCCGGCGCGCTGTACTGCACGTCGCGCGGGTCGTGGGTGTCCTTGACCCAGCCGTAGGCGTTAGTCATCGGCCGGCCGCCTCTCGGCTGCTCGAATGGCCAGGCTGATGCCAGGTGGCGGGAGGTCGGTCAGCCCTTCGGCATAGAGCTTGGTCCAGCCTCGGATCCAGAGCCACATCAACACTGCGCCGACGATCAGCAACACGACGATCACGAGAATTCTCATATCAGAAAGGGGGTCCTTTCGATTAGCCGCGGAGTAGGCCGAAGCCGAGGTGCAGGAAGGCGAACAGCAGTCCGACGATCAGCAGGTACCGCAGGAATGTGAACTGCCCGAACGTGTTGCCCGGGACGATGTCGCACCAGCGCCACACGGTCCAGGAGAGCGTGTCCTGGTAGTGCCGTCGCACCATCGCGATGCCTTCGGGCACACCGAAGCCGATCAGGAACCAGACCGCCCAATACCAATGCATCATCACGCGGCCTTTGCTGCCATGACGGACAGGATGTGATCGTGGGCGATGTCGATGACCGACCGCGCCCTGGTGCAGTGCATCGCGTCGCGGATGACCGTGAGCTCGTTGTCCTGCAGCGTCTCGCCGCTGGTGCTCCAGTTCGTCGAGCCGCCGACCCACCAGAGGCCGTCGACGATCATCATCTTGCGGTGCACGATGGCGCCCTTCTCAGAGCGTCCGATCGCGACGGAGTTGCCGGTCATCTCGTGCGAGTACTTCTCGAGGATCGCCTTCTCGTGCACACCGCCGGCCTGCGATGAGTCGAGGGTGATCTGCGCGTGCATGTCGGGGTTCTTCAAGGCACTGTCCAGCATCGCCGCGAGCTTGTCGTTGTCGTAGCCGAACATCGACACGACGACCGAGTGCTGCGCCGAACTGATGACGGCCTCGAGGACCTCCTCGATCTTGTCGATCGGGGAGTAGAAAGACCGGACCTCAGCCAGGCTGCCGTCGGGTGGGGCAGCGGTCAGGAACTGGCTGAGGTCGGCGATGCTGAGGGTCACGGGCCGGCCGGCTTGTTGCGGTTGACGAGCGCGCCGATCGTGGGCAGTCCGGTGAGCGCCTGCGATATGAGCGACTGCACCAGGGTGAGCGCGGCGGCCGCGCCGGCGCCGGCGGCGGCGACGACCGCCTTGGACCACAGCGACAGGTCGGTGACGTGACCGGTGGACAGCACGCCCGACGCGGTGACCTGGGCGATGAACGCCGCGGCGCCGGCCACGGCGCCGGCGACCACGACCCGGGTGACGATCTTGCCGGTCTTGGTTGAGCCGAACTTCTGGAGTAGTGCTTTGAGCTTTGCGAGCATGGTGATTCCTGCCTTTCAGGCGGAGTGGAGAACGTTGCGCAGCGCCGTCTCGACGTCTGCTTCGGTGAGTACGGCCTGGGCCTGCAGCGCAGACACCAGACCCGGTGTGAGCACCTTGGCCAATGCCGCGACGTCGACGACGGGCGGCGCGATGTTCGCCTTTACGGCGGCTGCGATCTGAGCCGGCGTCGGGATCGGGTCGACGCCGGATGCGACGGCCACGCCGCCGTTGGGCAGCAGGTTCCCGACTGTCGGGCCGGGGCCGTATCGGGTGTTCGGGTGCCCGCCGAGGTAGCCGAGCGCGAACTGCAGTTCCTCGCGGACGATCTTGGTCACTGATGCGTCGTCGGTCATGTCGCCGTCTCCTACGTAGGGTGAGTTGTCTGGCCACCACGCGTGCAGCGCGGCGACGTCGGTGATCACGTTGCGGTCGGTCGAGTAGCCCGGGATGAAGTTGCCGACCTGCTGCCACATGCAGATGTCTGGCGAGCTCGGATTGAAACCCGGGAACGAGCTCGAGGCGGACAGCCAGCCCTTCTCGGCTATCGCATGCTGTGCGCGCAGGTAGCTGATCAGGCCGCCCTGGCCGTAGCACGAGATCCGGAACCGGCCGGCGTTGACGTCCTGGATGCCGAGGAAGGCATCGCGGACCTTGTGGTAATCGGTCGTGGCCACCGCGGTGTCGACGGAGAACTGAAACCAGATCGATCCGTCGGCCGGGAAGCCGGCAGCGATCGCCGCGGCGATGCCTGCACGGCCCGCTGCCTGACCGGTGGGCCTATCGGAGATCAGTTCGCCCGGCTGCAGCTCGTAACCCGGCCACGGTGCGATCCCGGCCGCGCGCTGTGCCTTGACGTGCGCGGCGCCTTGGGCGAAGTTGCCGACCAGGTAGACGTTGGTGGCGATGCCGCCGTTGGCCTTGTACGTGCTGCCGGGCGGCGGGAACGCAGCGTCGAACGCGAACAGCACCGCGGCAGCGGCGACGTGCTGCTCGAGCGTGCGCGGCTCGACGACAGCGGTCATCGCATGCTCGGTGGCAGGTACGGCAGCACCCGCGGGTCTGGCGCCGGCAACGCTCCGAGCTCGACGTCGCAGGACTGGCGGGTGTAGGCGACCCTCGAGTCGGCGACGATCGAGAATGCCACCTTCGTCGAGTTGGCCGGCAACGGCAGGTCCGACAGGTCACGCCAGAACTGACACGATCCGTGCAGGCCGAACTGCGCCTTGTTCGCGTTGCTCTGCGCGGACAAGGCCAGCCCGAGCGCGCCGCACACCAGGGTCAGGAAGACGCAGAACGCGACGATCTTGAACACGCCGCGCTCCAACGGCTCGAGCTTCTTGATTGGGTTTAGCGTCATTGTTCTTCACGCCTCCGCAGTTCCGTCTCGTACGCATCGGCGCGATCGCGCCAATAGTTGCGGTCCTCGGTCATGGCTTGCAGGGCGTCCCGAAAGGGACGCTCACGTGTCTCGCGGATGCCGGCCGTTACCTGCCGCCACAGCAGCCAAAGAGTCGCCAGCGAGATCAGGACGCCGACGACCGAGCCCAGCGCCACGAGGGTTGTCAACGTCATAGGTCACGCATCCCATCTCCCTCGGTGAAACACCGTCACGCGACCTCGTAGTTGAATTTGAAGGTGAACGTGTCGCCGTTGGCGATCGCGAATGCCGGTGCGATGCCGAACCAGTTGGCCGCGGTTGCGTGCTGGAAATACACCAGGCCGCCGGTCCAGATCGCGACTCCCTCGTAGCGCGTGCCCGCGGCGGCCAGATACCAGAACGGACCGATGACCGGGTTGACGGCGACTGGTGCGACGGGAAGGGATGAGTTGATGACCGTCGTCGTTGTGCCCGCTGCGGTCGGGGTCATGACGACGGTGCCCTCGAGATTCTTGCCGGTCTGCTTGTACTTCGCATAGCCGACGGTCTTGGCCACTGCGACCGCGTTCTGCGTCAGGGTCGGCGTGTAGGAGTTCCAGGCCCCGGTCGCGTCAGGGTTAATAGCGACCAGGTTGTCGCGCACGTGGGTGTTCATGATGGCCGCGGTGACCACCTCACCGGCCACCCACGTGCGGGGCGAAGTCCACGCCATCAGCCGACCCCCATCACACGGTTCTCAGCCTTCAGCTCCGAGACTTTCTCGCCCGGGATCCAGTTCTGATTCCCGAGCTGGCGAGGCGCCAACGCGGCCTCGACCGCAGCTCGGTTGCCTGGCCATTTTGTCGGCCGCCACAGCCCGCCGACCATCACGTTCGCGCAGCAGTGACACATGAACCGGAGGTCGGTTGCGCACGCCAGCTGTGCACCTCTGCAGTCGACGCACTCGACGATCCATCGGCCCTCGTTGGCATACACCAGCACCGGCGCGACCTTCGCCGTCTTCACGGCAGGGTCGAACGGAGTGGTGGCCGCCCACAGATCCTCGCGAGCGGGGCACCATTCCGCACCGGCCGATGCCGGCACATGCAGCACCGCCGGGTGCTTGGAGTACCAGCTCGCGTCGCGCATCAATACGCCAATCTGGTCGTCGAATCGAGCACCGAATAAGTGGAGGAGTCCAACTGCCACACGCCCGATGAGCCCGCGGGGGAAAGATTGAACGTCACCGGCCAGCCCGAGGTGCCGATCGTCATCGCCCAGCCCTCAACGAACATGTCCAGGCTCGACGCGGGGGCCTGCGTCGGCAGGCCCGCCGTGGTGATCCGATCGGACAGGCGCAGGCCGAGCACGCTCGGGATCAGCGTCGGGTTGGTCAGCAGATCGACGATCATGGCCGGCAGCCGCTGTGCCGGCACGGCATGCTCGTTCACCTTCCAGTTCGCGGCATCGACCACTTCGTTGTCCGACGTCGTCAACAGGGTGGGCGTGATCCGCGCGGGGCCATGGTCATTGATGGATGCCTGGTTGATCGCGCGGAAGGTGATGCCGCCGGGTCTGGACACCGTCGCGTCGTTGACCAGATACGCGTCGTTCTTGACGAACCTGGCCGCCGGGTCGATGGAATCGCCTACAAGGGTCAGCACGCTGGCCGCGTTGTAGCGGTGCGCGCGCGACTGGAAAGTGAGCGTGCCGTCGCCCGCCATGAACAACAGGCCGCCCTCGGTGTCGGCGACGTCCTGCATCGCCTGCAGCGGCGCCAGACCGCTGATCGGCACTGACGCGATCGAGGTCGACAGGCCGGTGTCCAGTGACTGCTCGCCGGTAGGGATGCCGATGTAGCCGGCGATCCGCGCGATCCGCTGATCGGAACGCTCGCCTGCAAAGCCGGTCAAGCCAGCCTGGGCGTGAGCGAGAATGCGCGCGGCCGACAGTACCGACCGGAAGACCGCAACGTGGGAGATCGTGCCGTTCAAACAGCCGTAGTCGGCGCCGGGCGATGCGCCGCCGATCATGATCGACGTCGCGGCGATGGGCGTCAATCCGCCGGAGGCCGTGGCCGCCGCATTCCCGTCGACGTAGATGATGATGTGCCCGCCGGTGACGTCGGCGGTGATGGCGACATGATGCGTCTGCCCGTCTGACACCGAGGGGATACCGGAGTTGCTGATAGCAAATATGCCGCCGTTGGTGTTGCGTTTGAGCATCACGCTGCCGTCGCCGAAGGCGAGGGCGATCTCGAGGTAGTTGTCTAGCGCCGACTGGATGCGCACGACCGTGCCTTTCGTGCCCGGCGGGGTGTTGATGAACGCTTCCAGGGTGGCGCCCGTCGGGGAGTCAAACGATGATGGCGTCTGGCCGGAAAGGAACTGTCCGTTGAGCACGTCTACCGGTGCGAACACCGCTGCGGACAGTCCGTCGTTGCCCGGGCCGGTGCCGGCGCCGAAGTTGATCGCGCCGCCCGTGCCGAACTGGGTCGCCGTAATGAGCGCATTGACAACGTCTTTCGACGTGTCGCCGGCGGTGAGCGAGCCGCTCGGTTCGCCCAGCGTGTAATAGGCGGCGGGGTGATCTGCCAGAATCTCCTGCTCGAGCACCGACCGCAGCGAGTTGACGACCCCGAGCCGTTTGAACCTGTCCACAGCGGTGACCACGGCCGCCGAATTGTTGACCGAGGCGTTGGGCCATTCCACCGGCCATTCCTCGACATAGCCGGTGAACAGGTAGGCCCGTGGGTTGACACCGTCGTCGTAGTAGACGCGGATCTTCTTGCGGATCTTCAGGTTCGGGTAGTACGGCGAGGCCACATTGTCGCTGGTGAACCGCGCATCGTCGTTGATGAGCGGGATCGTGCACTGGGTCGGCTGCACCGAGGCCAGCTCGTCGGGCCGGCCGTGTGACTGGATCTGGATACCGACAGCGAGATCAACCCACTGAGTGATGTCCACCCACACAGGCGCCGGGTCGTCGGGCAAGGTGGTGAGTGAGCACTCGACGTGCAGGTTGTCCAGGACGCTGGTCACGCCAGCCCCAGCGCGAGACCGCCGTTGGTGCGCTTCACCTTCAGCAGCTCCTGCTGCATCAGCCGGCCGTCTGCCGAGCGCAGGTTAACCGTCAACGTCGCCTCGCCGTCGTTACCGCCGCCGCTGCCGCCACCGGCGAGGTAGTGCCGTGACTGGGCGTTGGACAGCACGCGCAGGTTGGACCCGGACTTCATCATCAGTTCGGTGCCGTTCTCACCAGTGGTGAACACCCCGTCCTTCGGCGAGCCACCGGCCGCGAAGCCGGCGGTGCCGCGGCCGGATACGCCGATGTCGACGTGCCCACCGTTCTTGATGTAGGCCATCAGGTTCGCGACGTTGGACAGCGAGTTGATGACGGCCTGCGCACCCGATACGTGCGCGGACACGGTGACGCTCTTCGTGGTGCCCTTCAGCGCCGCGTTGACCTCGTCCCGGAAGCCGTCGAACTGTTTGGCTGCGTTCTTGAGCTTGCCGCCGAGTCCGGGCACCCAACCGAACGCCGACGCCGCGCCGTGCACCAGCGTGGACACGACCAGCAGGAACGCGCCGATGATCGCCTGGAAGGCCGGCCGCAGAGCGTGATCCCACAGGAACGAACCGACCTTGGCGAGGATGTCGAACTGCAGTTTCCACAGGTCGAAGATCGGCTTGATGACGTTCCACATCACCTGGATCGCCGACTTGACCGCGGCGAACGCCGTCTGCACAGTGGTGCGGAACGTCTCCGAATGCTTGTAGGCATAGATCAGCCCGGCTGCCAGCGCCGCGATCGCGATCACTACGAGCGCGATCGGGTTCGTGGCCATGACCGCATTGAGGATCCGCTGCGCGATCGCCCATGCTTTCAGCCCGGCGACCAGGACGACCAGCACCGTGGCGACGATTTTGACTACCGAGGCGTGCTTCTGCATGAATCCCGTGATCGCCACGATGACGGGAATCACCTTGCTGCGGATGAACGTCACCATCGTGTTCATGATCGGCAGCACTTGGGCGCCGATCTGGATCTTCAGCCCGTCGAGGCTGGCGTTCCACTCCCGCTGGCTGGCCTTGGACTGCTTGAGCGCGTCCAGGTTCTTGCCGGTCAGGGTGTTGCCGTACTTGTCGGACTCCTTCTCGAGCGCGGCGATGCCGGATGAGCCCTTGTTGAGGAAGGGCAGCATGTCCGCGCCGGCCTTGCCGAACAGCTTCATCGCCAGCGCTGTCTTGTCCGCCCCGGCGGGCATGTGAGAGAACTTGTCGGCCAGCTGCGGCATCAGGTCCGACATCGGCTTGATGTGGCCCTGGGCGTCGCGGAAGTCGAAGCCGAGGGTCTTGACCATCGCCGACGTCGCCTTGCCCGAGGACAGCGACGCGGACAGGCCCTTCTCGAGCTTGCCCGTCGACTTGGCCAGCGTCTCGTAGGTGACGCCGGACATCTTGGCCGCGAAGTCCAGCCGGGAAGCCTGCTCGGCGGTGCCACCCATGATGCGCTGCAGGCCGAGGGTCTCGCCGCCGACCTCTTTGAACTTGTCGACCGACACCTTCGCGAACGCGATCGCGGCTGCGCCGGCGGCAGCGGCACCCATCACGATGTTGCGCTTGAGGTTCGAGCCGGTCTTCTCCGACTGGCCGGCCAGGTCCTTCAGTATCTTGCCCGCCGAGCGGTCCTCGCCGAGCAGCAGGTACTTGAGCGAGATGTCAGTCGACACGGCCAAACACCCCTATCCCTGCTGCTATTTCTGTTTCTTCTGCGCCTCGAGCGCGGCGTCGGTCTCGGCAGCGATGGCCAGCCACACGCCATAGGGAAGGTTCCAGATCGAGGTCGGCACTTCGGGGCCGTGCGGGCTGATCGATGGCCAGAGTTGGCAGACGATGAGCAGCCGCCGGTACACGCCGGCCTGGATGTCTACTTCCGCGTGGCGGCGCCGGCTCGAGGCTTTGCGGCCCGACCGGAACCCTTGCGCGGCCGGGCCTTCGTAGGATTTGCCGAGCTCTTGTGATCGGTCGGCTCGGGCAGGAACTGCAGGTCCTTCATCGGGAAGTCGATCGCGTCGCCGAAGCTGATCAGCTCGCCGGCGAGGCGGCGCGACGACCAGATGACCAGCGCCATCACCCAAATGTTGCCGGGGTGATCCTCGCGTTCCTTCATGGCCGCGTCGCGCACCGCTTTCGACTTCGTCTCGTCGACGACGATGCGCGTGAGCCGGTCGAGGTCCTGCTCCCATTCCTGGACCTGGGTCCACTTCAGCGGCTTTCCCAGCTCTGCCGTCTCGTTCTCGAGCATGAGGATGTCCTTCAGCGACAGGCGATCCAGGTCCGCGCCGTTGTAGGTCTTCGTGCCGATCTTGAACCTCATATGTGCCCCTTGAATTTTCCGCCCTCAGTGCCTTCGCGGATACCGTTCGCGACCTTCTCCAACGCGGCGATCAGTTCCTTGCGGACCTGGTCGGCGCCGGCCTCGAACGGGCGGGTGAATGCGCCGGCGCGGATCGACTGAGCGACCCAGCGGTTTGAGCCGAACACGCGGTGCCGGATAGTGCCCTGGTCGAAGGTGCGCAGGTTGTAGCCCTCGCGGACCTTCAGCTTGATCGCCACGGCCGGATTCCTGCCGGTGGTCGCATTGGACTGGGACAACCGCGCAGCGGCCACACGGGCGGCCAGGCCGCCGCGGTGAGGCAGCTCCGCGGCGCCCTCGGCGATCATCCGTTCCCCGAGCGGCTTGGCCACTCGCCGGAACGCTGCATAGACCTCCTTGCGCAGCTCCTTGTCGCCGGCCTCGTTGAGCGCCTGTGCCGCGGCGAGGAACGCCTCGGTGCCGTCAGCGGTCACAGCGCCGCGTCAGAGGTGCGCTGCACGATCCAGATCGGCTGTGCTGCCGTCAGGTTGTCCAGGCCGGTGTAGGCCATCGACTGGATGATCAGGTCGGTGCCGTTGGTCTTGGGCAGCTCGGTGTCGAACTTGATCTCGGGCACGATCACCTGCAGCGTCTCCAGCCCGGTCGACAGTGCGCCGGCGGTGTAGTTGAGCAGCAGGTTCATCGGCGTCTCGTTGAGCACCGCGTCGCGGAACGTGGTCGAGTCGTACTCGACGTCGAGCTTGCCGGTGATGTCGCGCAGGCCGACGGTCGGCTTGGCCTTGCGGCCGCCGCCGCCGATGTTGTAGCGGTCCTGCGTGGTGTTGTGGTTCACGATCAGCGTGCCACCGCGCACGTCCGCCACCGCGGTGAGCGCGCTGCCCAGGGCGGTTGTCGTGGGGGCGGTGAGGGTGCCGGTGAACAGCTGCGCGTTGGCGAACTGGTACAGGTTCGGCGCGGTCGCGTATGACGGTGCCGCGTAGGCCGTGGCGGTGGTCAGGTCGCCGGCGTCGATGGTCATCTTCAGCTGCGCGATGTCGGCGTTGGTGAAGTCCAGCTCGAACGTGTCGATGGTGCAGCCCAGGAACGTGTACGGGTCGACGGTCCCGCCGAGCTCGGGCAGGCCTTTCTGCAGCACGAACGAGGGCAGCGTGTCGGCGAGGGTGAACACCTGCTGGAAGGTCGAGCCGGACACCAGCGTGGAGACACCGGAGCCGAGGCAGCGCTGCCACCACAAGCCCATGCCCTTGCTGGTCAGCTCGAGGTTGACGGCGCCGCCGCCGTCTGCGGTGGGCACCACGCGCCGGGCGGAGCGTGCGACGCGGCCGCCGACCCGCAGTCCCTTGCCCTGCTTGGTGTTCTTGTTCCAGTCCATCGACTCGTCGAGGTACTCGACCCACCGGTTGACCGCGCCGGGCGCGGTCTTGTAGGTGACCTCATCGATGGTGCCTATCGAGCAATCCTGCGTGCTGACCATTACTGCTCGCCCCCGTCACTGTCGGTGGTTGCGGCCGCCGGCGGAGCCGCTTTCTTCGCCGGTGCACGGCGGCGGGTTCCCGTTTTGCGAGCGGGTTTGGGATCCTTGCCGGCGTTGACCGGCTCGGGGAACAGCGCGGCGTGAATCTTCTTGGCGGCCGCGTCGACGGGCTCGTAGTTAGCCGGCTGCTCGAGCAGGATCCGGGCGTGCTCGGTGGACACGTCGAACCTCTCGCCGGGCTCGAGGCAGCCGGCGCCCTCTTCGCCGATCGGGTCGCCCTGGCGGTAGATGAGCGGCAGGTCCAGCTCACCCAGCGGGCTGATGTTTCGTAGGACTGGCACGACTACCTCCGGGCATGACTGACAGCCGCAGCACCAGGCGGTGCACGGCCAGAGAGGGGACGGTGGGTTAGATGCGGATCCAGACGGAGACGGTCATGGCGATGTCGCAGATCCGGCCGGCGGCGACCGGGGTGTCCATACCGTCGACGCGTTCCCAGGAGATCGACGGCGTCATGTCGGTGACCTCGACGAACGCGTTGTAACAGGCGCCGCCGAGGCGCTCGTTCGGGCTGGTACGGAAGTACGCCTCGATCGTGTCCGCCCCGGCCCACGCGGCGTCGTTGGCGGCCTGCTGCGCTTCCTCGCCGCCGGCGCGATAGGCGGAGACGACGACCGTGACCTGGATCCGCTTGTCCCGGCTGCGGTTCGTGCCCGCAGTGGGTTGAGTGATCGGGCCGCGGACACCCATCATGCAGACGAGCAGGTCCGGCTGAAACTCGCCCGGATCGCCGGGCGTGACGAGCGTGCTGTCCTGGCCCGCGAACAGGGTCTTGAACGACGCCAGCATCGCGTCCCAGGTACCGGAGACCGACTGCGCCATCAGCCCACCGCCGGCGGCCGCAGGTCCGGGCCGAGCAGCTGCAGGATCGCCTTCGGGATCTGATACCCCGACGGTGTCGTGATCGCCGAGTCCGGGCCCTGGTTGGGCGGCCGGCTGCCCTGGATCTCGGTCTGCCACAGCCAGCGCACCAGGCGCCGGGTCGCCCGGATGATGTTCGGGCCGATCACAGTGCGGCCCGCGGTGTACACGACGTGGATGTTGCGGTGGCCGCCGACGAAGTTAGCGGCCTGGCCGGCGATGCGGCGGATCAGGATCGCGTCGTCGAGGTCGACGGTGTAGCCGAACGCGTCGAAGGCACCGCCGTCGAGGACCTGCTGCGTCAAGGGCCGGCTGTACCCGGCGCCATAGCACTCGGTCACCGAGGTGACCGAGAACGCCGGCCCGTGCAACAGGCACACCAGCGTGGAACCGCCGTCGTGCCACTCGTCGTAAGGGCGCTGCACGATCGAGCCGGCCAGGTCCTCCATCGGTGCGAGCGCGCTGGCGATGAGCGAGCGCAGGTCCTCGTCGTGCGCGGTGTCAGCGCCCGGAAGCTTTCCCAGCGCCTTGCGGGCCTCATCCACGCTGATGAGCAAGCCCGGGTCGGCGGCCAGCACGTAGAAGGTGTCGGTGTAGTCCTGGGCGTTGACGCCGGTCGCGACCCAGGTGACCTTGTGCCGGCCGCCCTGCGTCGACAGGTAGGGCGTGACCGGCTGGTAGATGCCGACACCGATGTTGCCGACCGGCGGCACCACAAGGGTGCCGTCGGGCAGCGTGATGGTCAGAACCGCGGCCCCGACGTTGGCCGGCGCCCCGGTCGCGTCCGTCGTGTTGAAGACGAGCGGGATCGGGTCGCCGACGTCAAAAGCCATCGCCTCAGACCTCCGGTTCGATCAGTCCTGCTTGTCGCCGGCGTCATCGCCGGCGTCATCGCCCTGCTCGGCGGCGAGCTCGCCCGGCGTCGGCCGTCCGCGGCCGACGCGGACGGCGGTCTCGCGCCGGCGGCGCTTCGGGTTGTCGGAGAACTCGTCGAGCTGGTCCTTGACCTCACCGAGCCGGCGCTTCTGCGCGTCGCTGACCGGCCGGTGCTGGAGCATCTCGAGCTCGTTCTGCAAGGCCTGCACGTGCGCCGCGCGGGCCTCGCCCTTGAGTTCGGTCATGGGTGTTTCCTCTTTCCTGGTTGGGGATTTCGGTGCAGGCGGCGCGCGCCGCATCGCAGCAGGACGCGCGCCGCCAGTCGGTCCGGTTGGGGCCTAGAAGCCGGCCGCCGGGATCATGCCGGTCCCGGAAATCACCGAGATGGCCTCCGGACGCCGGTTCGGCATGAACGCGACGTAGTTGTAGACCTGCAGGCGGACCTGCAACGTCCCCGAGAGAACCTCGGACAGCACCCGGGTGCGCATGCTGCCCTCCCACAGGTACAGGTCCTGCCACCGCGCGGTGATGCTGCGCGTCTCGTTGGTGCCCGCCCCGAGGTTGGACGGGATGTTGCCGTCCAGGAACGAGGGCAGACCGTAGGTCAGAACACCAGCCGGGCCGTCGGACTCGAGCAGCCCGCCGTCACCCATGCTGTTGAAGGCGTTGCTGTTGGGCACGATCAGCGGCCGGGTCGTGGTGTCCAACTGCGACAGAGCCCAGTACCACAGCGACGGGGTCAGAACGACTCCGGTCGCGGGCTGCTTGCGGTTCTTCGCGACCTGCGAAGCCGCCTGCAGCAACGGCACCCACAGCTCGGGCAACGTCGGCGTCGCGTCGGTGTAGGTCACCGCGTTGATGCCGGCCGTGTTCAGGATGCCGGTGACCTGGCCGGCAGCACCCGAACCGTTGATGATCTGCAGGTCCAGCTTCATGTTGTAGTCGGCGAGCAGGTCGGCGAGGACAACCTCGTCGAAGGAGATCGGCGACTGATCGAGCAGCTGGATCGCGATGTCCTGCTGGCCGGCGATGGTGCGCACCGGTGCCGACACCGAGGTGTCAGTCAGGTCGGTGGACTGCACGCCGCCGGCGTCCGCGGCCTGCACCGCGGCCGCGGTCCCGGTCAGGACCTTGGGCAGGTTGATCGAGTCCGTCCCGGTGGGCAGACCCATCGTCTTGCACAGGTTCGCCGTGGTCCGGCCGAAGCGGGGCAGGTCGATGAACTCGTCGATCAGCCACAGCGGCGGCACGAAGAAACCGCCCTGGCCGTCGGTGCGGTTCGGGTTGACCCGCTTCTCAAACATCGACTCGCGGGACCGCCGGTTGACGCCCGCCCGGCGCATCTCGTGCTCGGACTGATCCTCGGCCCATTCGTCGCGGCGAGCCTCGCGTGCGGGCAGCTCGACATCGAGCTCCTGCTGGTGGCGGCGAAGCCTGTCGCGGGCGGAGTCGAGGCCGCCGTCACCGTCACCGCGCTGCATGTGGTCACGGGCCAGGTCCAGGAAGTAGCTGGATCGGGTGCCGGGACCGTAGGTGCGCGGCTCGCTGGTGATGTAGGCGCGGGGCTGGCCGCTCTTGTCGACCTTGGTGCCCAGCTTCTGCTGGACATCGGCCTCGGCCTTGCGCCGAACGTCCTCGGCCTCGCCGACGCGCAGACGCTCCTCGAGCGTGGTGCGCTGCGCGATCTTGTCCATGATCGCCTGGTTGGCCACTTCCGCGGCCGCGCGGTCCTCGGGAACGGCAGCTGCGAGCAGCTGCTCGATCTCGGTGGACAACGCGTCGCGGGTGTCGCGGACGGTGTCGAGCGCGGTCGGCGCGCCGCCGGCGATCCGGTAGATCGGCCGGCCGTCCTTGCGGTAGCCCAACGGGCCGCCGGGCTGATTGCACTGAGGAGACATGGGAATGCCCCTTCCTGGTTCGGAGTCACTTGCGGGATTGCGCGGCAGGTGTTCCGCCCAGGTGGTGCCCGAGGATCCGGGTCCGGCGTGGGTGGCCGGCGTGCTGCGGTGGGGTGTTACTTGGTGGCTGCGCTGATCAGCGCGAGCCGGGCTCTGACGTCCGCGGGGTGCGGGCCAGAGTTGCTTTGGGTACCGGAGTCGTCGGTCTCCGAGCCGGCGATCTCCTCCTCGTCGTCAGGGTTCGGAACGCCCATCAGTTCGGAGAGGATGGCCTGCGCGGAGTCGACGGCGACGTCGGCATCGGCGACCAGGTCGAGGACCTGCTGCAGGGTTTCCATCGTCGAGGCCGACAGTGTTGCGCCGGCGCGCTTCTCCGCCCGGGCGCGCTGCACGATCAGACCCGGCACCCGCGATCGCGCCAGCGCCTGCGCGGCGCGCTTACGCAGCGCGGTCGTGCCCTCGGTCGCGGGGTTGGCCGGCCAGGTCACGACCGACACGTCGCCGCCGTCGAGGTCGACCTCCTGAATGTCGCGCTGGTCGAAGTCGGGCGACCACATCTGGCGGGTGACGTAGAAGGCGAAGCTCATCGCGTCGAGCTCGCCAGCCTCCATCGCCGACTGCACGTGGTACACGTCGGAGCGCTGGCCGTCGAGGTCGGCCTCGGTGAGCAGGCCGGTACTGTCGACGGTCAGACGCAACGTGCCTGGCTTGGTGCGGGCCATCGGGGCGCCGTCCCAGCCGTGGTTCAGGCAGAAGATCGTGTCCGGGTCCTCGGCGAGGGTCTTGGTGAACGCACCGCTACGGACGATCTCGGTGTAGTCGCCGTACCAGTCGCACATGTTGTAGGGCGCCTCGACGACCGAGGCGTAGCCGGTGAACAGCAGCCGCGTGCCGCCGGTGCCATCCGGTGCGGCGCGGAGCTGCACGTCGCGGAAGGGCAGGTCGAGGGTGTTCGGCCCGGATGCCTGCCGCACGAGGGCGCGCATCGCTTTGATCTCGCCGTCGAGGACGCGCTGCTCGAGCTCGCGCAGACCGCCGTCGCGGATCTTCAGCTTCGTCACTGGGTACCTCCTGGGTCGCTGCCTGGCGCCGGTGCGTTGTCTGCGCCGCCGGCGGGGGAGGCGTTGGAGTTGAGCGGCGTGAACGGATTGGCGCCCAACCCGTCGGGGTATGCCTCGAGACCGTCCTCGGCCCGGAGCTCGTCGATGGTTCGGGTACCCGCGGTACGGCGGGACGACTGGACGGTGGCGCGGACCTCGGCGCTGGCACGCAGGAACTCGTCATAGTCGAAGTTCGTCCACGAATGCTGACCACCCGGGATGAGCCGATTCCACTCGACCTCGATGCCGGTCGTCGCCGGCATCAGACCATGCCGCACATAGCCGGCGTCGATCGCGTCCAGGCCCTTGCCGCCGCCCTGCGCAGCGTTCTCGGTGATCGCCTGGATCCGCTGCAGCGGCACGCCGTACAAGCCGCAGATCTCCTCACGCAGATAGCGCCTGGTCTGCAGGAACTGCGCGTTCTCCGGCGCAATGCTCATCGCCGTCCAGGTCGCGCCGCCGAACAGCACGGCCGGCTGGTGCGCCTTGGCGACACCGGCGTGGCCGGCCTGCCAGCTGTCCTTGACCTGGCGGATCTTCTTGCGATCTCCCGGGCCGGGCATCGCAATGACACCGGAGGGCGAGCCGCCGCCGCCGAAGAAGCCGTCGGCGTAGGCGTTGACCTTCCATGCCAGGTCGTGGGTCAGGCGCTGATACGTCAGAACATCCACGCCCGCCACCGCGCCGGGCAACATCAGCCCCGTTATGTGCACCACGTCCGCGGGGCCGTACCGGTTGCCGCCGATCATGTGGAACTTGCCCTTGGCATCGCGGCTGGTTCGGACCGAGTCGGGATGCAGGATCGTCGTCTGATCGATCAGACCCGTCTTCGGATCGATGTGCGTGCCGAAGGCGTAGGCGTTGCCGCGCATCGCGACACTGACGACCAGCTGCGCCATGCCGACGTTGACCGGCGTGTCCGGGCCGAAGGGCTCGGTCACGATCAGAGGCTGCACATCGGCGGGGCGGTGCGCGCCGTACTTCTCGCCGACGTAGGACTTGAACGGCATCACCTTGGTGTCGTCGTGCAAGGCCTTGATGCACGCCAGCACCGCGCCGATGCTCAACGCACCCGCTTCACCTGACGAGCCGCCGCCGAGCACGCTCGCATCGTTGGCACGCGAGTTCGGCGGAATCGACGAGTCGCCCCACTCCGACGAGCGCATCATCGCCCGGGCGTTACGGATCGCGCGATCGAGGATCACATCTCGTCCTCTCGGCCGGCGCTGCGCTTGTCAGCGTCGCCGAGCGCCAGACCGAAGACGATCAGCACGAAGGCCAGCAGGATCAAACCGAGCGCGGTCGCGATGACGAACGCGGCGGTGACCAGCAGGATCAGGCCCGCGACGAACAGGACGTCACTCAGGCTCATCAGTCGCCCCCTTCGCGGCAGTCCTTGCACAGGTAGTCGAATTCACCGTCGGGATCCTCGTGTGGCTTGTCGCCGCACGCGTCGCACAGCTCGAGGGACTCGTCGGAGGTGTCCCACACCGACACGTCCTCATCGGAGCCTTCGTCTTCGGTTACCTGGGCGGCTTGGCGCGCGGCGGCCAACGCGACCAGTGAGCTGATGTTCACCGCCGAGCCCTTCCGGCCGAACTTCCACGCACCGTCGCCCTGGGCCAATTTCGATGCGCCCGCGATCGCGGCGTCCAATGGCTCCTGGCCGCCGTGGGTGAACAGGTCGTTCTGCACGTCGTCGTACAGTCCGCCGGCGGCCTGAGCCATCTCGCGCGCCGTCAGCAGCTTCAACGGCACGCCGGCGGCGACCAGCGCCGGGATGAGCGAGCCGGCGGGGCCGCTCGCGTCGACGGCGACCGCCGCGGGTGCCCAGTCGTCGACCAGCTCGAGCAGCCGGTCAAGCAGCCACTCGGTGCCCTCGCGCTCCTCGACGATCTCGCCGTAACCGACCCGATCCGGCCGACCGTCCTCGTGCACCGGGCGCACCGTGCCGCCGTAGACGCTGATCGCCGCCGACGTCCGCTCAGGATTGATGTCGAAACCGAACGTCACCGGATCCTCGAGCTGCACCAGGTCCTGGTCGGCCGCGCGAGTAGCCCACACATCCGGGTCGATCGGCGAGGGATCGGTGGGCGTGTTCACCCACCGGTTCAGGTAGGCCCGGAGAAACTCACCGAGACGCTTGACCCTCATCGACTCGAAGTCCGAACGGATCGCCTCACGCGGGACCGTGTAGCCGACGGCCGGCATGCACGACCACCAGGTCTCTTCGTCGAGCGGATCGGCCTCCTCATCGGCCGACCACTCGATGTAGCAGATGCCGCCTTCGGTCAGGCCCGCCAGCGCCCGCTCACGGCCGTCGTCGACCTTGTCCTTCAGATACACCGACCGCGAGGTGCCCGCCGTGGACACGATCCAGAGCTGCGGCTGCTCGCGCGTCATCATGGCCGGCTTCATTGCCTGCTCGGTGCGGTTGTCGACCTGGGCGAAAGCCTCGTCGATGAAGCCAAGATCGATCGTGGGGCCGTGACCGGACTGCTCGGTTACGGCGTCGATGCTGTGGATCGAGCCGTTATTCCACTTGATCGCCTCGTCGCCGTTGGACTTTCTTACGCGGAGCATGTCCTTGAAGACGCTGTCCTTCTTGGTCAGCTCCGCGACGTGCTCGTCCTCCCACTTTTTTCGGGCGTCCTTGCGGGTCTGCGCCGTGTACACGATGTTCTGCCGTACCCCGAACGCGATCGCGCGGTGCACGGCGACCGTCAGGATCAGCTGCGTCTTTCCCTGCTGCCTTGGCACCGTCAGCCGCACCTCGCGGTACACGAGCCGGTCCGTCTTCGGATCCACCTCGAGCGCGACGTCGAGTACGTGGCGCTGCCACGGCATCAGCGGCTTCCCCAGCGCCTCCGCGATCTTCGCCGCTGGGCCGCCCAGCGTCGGGCGATCCAACCGCCGCGGTGTCGAAAACCGCGGCGGTGGATTCCGCGCCGCCAAGAGCGTCGAGGAACCGCTGGAAAGGACTGCTGTCACCCTGCACCCCACCGGTCGCCAACTCGTTCAACGTGATGCGCAATTCGCGCGCAATAGCGGCGGCCGCCATGCCCGCGCCACCGTCCAAGGAGCGCGCCAACGAAAGGGCGATCTGGCCCTTGGGCTTGTGGACGGCGTCGAGCTCAATCAGCGCGTCGAACGTGGCCCGCTCAACTGCCCGTGTACCGCGCGGAGGAAGCCGTCGAGCCATCGCCAGCCCACCTCACAAGATGCCGGTCCTAGGGGCGGGGGGATTTTTCCGGGCGAATATCAGCGCGATGTCCCTGCGCCTTTTTGGCCCAGCTGCACGCCTTCGCCTGGCCCGTCGACAGCGCCAGCCGGTGATACGCGCGCCGGTAGTACGCCAAACCCCACGGCCGGCGCTCAGCCCACACGGTGGCCGCGACCGCGCCGGCGGCTGTGGCCAGAAGCAAACGACCCATGCCCCACCTCGCCCCGGATGGCCGCCCCCCACAACGGGCGGAGAGAAAAAAACATTCAG
>NZ_DASXHW010000320.1:0-26406 GCF_036488105.1 Mycobacterium sp.
CACCGGCAACCAAACTCGAGTCCTCGGGCGGGCTTTCACTCGACACCGCTGCCGACTATGCCGGGACCGGAGTGGACTACCTCGCCGTCGGGGCGCTCACACATTCGGTGCGGGTGCTCGACATCGGTCTGGATGTCTAGGGCGAAGCGCCGATAGTCAAGCGCGCGCCCGGGTGCGGTGATCACCACCGTGGCGGTGCGGCGCCGCGCCCGAAACCCCACGTCGACTGGCCCAGTCTTGGTTTGCTCACTTCATCGCGGACTGGCCGAAAATCGGCCTGCAGCAACGGTTCCGCGTCCGATCCTGCGCTGATGGCCGAACAGGGCGCCCTGAATTCGCAGTCACGGCAATGCGCGGCGAACGTCGGGTAGATGGTTGGCCAACTGGTCATATCCACCGCCTCGGCGGCGATCAGCGGTCCCACCGAGGTGATCTCGTGGCGGCTGCGGCGGATGCGAGTGCGACGCAACAGCCCCGCGGTGCGTTGCTCGGTGCGGTTCGTCGCGTCGCCGCGTGATGCCTGAGCCGAAATCCGTTGATGTTGTGGGACCGATCGACCACCACCGCTGGCCTCGTGTTGGGCGACCGCTTTCGGCGCGCGTCTCATCGTCGACCGGGCGGGCGGGAATTCGAGTGGGCCGTCGATGCGCACCTCGTTGTGGATGGTGCCGGCGACCTGGACTCCGATGTAGTCGTGCTCGAACGCCCAACATGCCGCCACCGCCTGCTCGTCGCGGTCCCACCGGTCTACGTCCTGCCACTCGTCGACGATCTGATGGCAGACCACCCAGTACTCGTCGGCGGCGTCGACGGCCACCAGGTCGATCCGGCACGGATAGATCACCGGTGATCCGTCGTGCACCAGCAATCCGCACTCGAGGTCGTCGGGATCGGGGACCAGCGCCTCGACATCGAGGTTGATCTTGACTGGCGCGAAGTCGTCGACCGCAGGCGCCCAGGCGTCATAGCAGTCGAGGACCGCCGCCCCTTGGTTGAGTGACTCGGTTGCGCCGGCGTCGCCCAGCGACCGCTCGAGGGCCTTGTGCACCAACGGCTGGGTCACCTCGTGCTGCCAGTCCCAGGTGCCCGGGTAGTAATACACAGCCAGCGCGTCCTTGAGTGCGGTAGGCAGCGCGGGTTCGACGGCCACGTTGGATCGCAGGTTGCGACGATGCGGCGAGGCGAAATCCCACTGTCGCCGGCAGCGTTTGAACCGGGTGCGCTCCGCCGCGGTGATTCGATAGTCGACCATCTGTCCACTCGTTCAGTGCTGGTGGGCGTGATCAGGCCAAGGCTCGTCTAACGGCCACCGACACCGGTCGGCGGTGTCGGCCATCGACTCGAGCTCGGCGAGCAAGTCGTCGAAGAACGCGCGCAGCCGTTCCGGTTCGTCAAGTGGCCAGGCGGTGGAAATCCACATCCAGACGTCGGGTGCGGCGGGCGCGGAGCGGGTTTCGACGACGGTCAAAAATCGCCAGTCGTAGGAGTCGCCGCGGCGCTCCAGGTACACGAGGTCATCGCGACCGGGGCGTGCCGCCCCGATCGAAGCGAATAATTCATCACGAGTCATGCCTGCGCCCCGTCTGTCCAGGATAGACGCGCCGAGCGCCGCGATCTAGCGGCTGAGCAAGCGGCGGGCTGCCGGTTTGGCGGCTTCGAGTGCGGCCACGTCGCCCGCGATGCGGGACAAGATCAACGCTCCCTCGATCAACGAAATCACGGCAACAGCAACGCTTTCCGCCTCGGTCGCCGACCAGCCATCGGCGCGCAGGCGCTCTTGGATGGCTGTGCACCAGCCGGTGAAGGCGCGGGCCGACGCCTCGCGCACCAGCGCGCTGGCATTGACCGACTCGGTGGCGATCGGCTCGATCGGGCAGCCGTCACGCCGGTCGGCAGTCAGTCCGGCGGCCAGCAGCGCAACCCACCGATCGACGATGTCGGCCACCGGTTGCCCACCGGCCAGAAACCTGCGCAGCAGTTGCTCGATGGCAGCTCCGGTGCCGTCGACGACTGCGGCGGCCAATTGCTGCTTTCCCCGCGGAAAGTGGTGATACAGCGAACCCGGCTTTACCGCCGCCTCGTCCAGGATCTGGTTGAGCCCGGTCGCCGCGTACCCCTGGCGGCGGAACAGCGTGGCCGCGGTGTCGATCAATGCGGCCCGGCTGCGGTCTGGTCTTGGCACGCTGTTGACAATACTTGAGTAATCACTCAAGAATGCTGGAATGAAGCAACTGACGTTCGAAGAGGCCGGCCGATACGGATGGCGCGATGTCGCCGACCCGAAGATCACTCAGCCGCAGCAGGCGTTGGTCCGGCCGTTGGCGGTGGCCTGCTGCGACCTCGACGTCGCGGTAGCGCGGGAAACCGCGCCGCTGCCGCCGGGGTATGCGGTCGGACATGAAGGCATCGCGGAGGTCGTCGCGGTCGGTGACGCTGTTTCGGGGTTCAAGGCGGGTGACCGGGTGGTCGTGCCGTTCCAGCTCAGTTGCGGGACCTGCCGCGAATGCCGCCGCGGTGTGACCAGCTCATGCGGTTCGCTGCCGTTGATGGCGATGTACGGGCTGGGCCCGCTCGCCGGCCTGGACGGCGGCGGATTCATGTCCGATGTGGTGCTCGTCCCATACGCCGACGCGATGTTGATTTCGCTGCCGGAGACTGTCGACCCGATCGCGGTCGCCTCGCTCTCGGACAACATCCCCGACGGCTGGCGCGCGATTGGCCCGTTCAGGGCGGAACTGGCCGGCCTCGAGCCGCTCGATCGTCGCGTGCTGGTGATCGGCCGGCTGTCGATCGGGATGTATGCGGCTGCACTCGCCGCGGCGCTGGGCTGGCATGTCGATTACGTCGACACCGACCCGGGCCGGCTCGCCGCGGTGGAGAAACTCGGCGCGGTCGTTCACGATGCCACCAGGCCGGACAAATCCTGGGACCCTTACCCGGTCACCGTGCACACCTCCGGTGATCCGGCACTGTTGACGGCGGCACTGCGCGCGACCTGGCCAGACGGCGTGTGCACCGATACCGGGATCTACTTCCAGCCGACCGTCGAGATGCCGATGCTGCGGACCTACACGCGAGGTGTGCGCTTTATCACCGGGCGGGTCAGCGCCCGTGCCGTCATCCCGGAGATCCTGGACGTGCTGGCCGGTGGATGCGACCTGCTGCCGGTCGTCGAGCGCGTCGTGCCGTGGGAGGACGCACCGTCGGCCTGGCCGACGATGGCCGGCAAGACGGTCTTTACCCGCGCTTAGGCGATGTCGCCGACGAAGACCGCGACCCGGCCGAGCTGCTGGCGGGCCAAGAAGGGCAGCCCCGCGGCGTCGCTGCCCGGGGGCAGCACCCGCGGGTTGGTGATGTGCACGTCCTTGCGGATGAAGTGCACGTCGGCTTCGCCCGCAGCCAGCACGTTTTTGACCCAATCGGTCTTGCCGTGGGCCAGTGCGATCGCCAGCACGTTGCCCTTGCGGTAGGCGGTGACGATGGTTTCGTACTGCTTGCCGGAGGTGCGGCCACGGTGCTTGATCACCGAGAACGTCGGAAGGTAGCGCGCGATCGGCTTGACCAACGGGTTGAAGTACTTGGTTTGGAAGTTCTCAAACCAGACCGGGAAGAGCATCGGGATGCCCGGGGCGTTGTTGGGATGGTCCTTTCGGGACATGAAGACTCCGTTTTCGTCGAGTGCGGCCACACTACCGGTCCGATATGCAGTTGCCCTGCTCTGGGACAATGGTTGACGTGACTGTGATGGCGCGCATCGACCTGCGGGGTGCAGACTTGTCCACCGCCCGACTGCGGGCGGCGTTGCCCCGCGGCGGAGTGGACGTGGAGGCCGCCCTGTCGACGGTGCGACCGATCGTCGACGCGGTCGTGGATCGCGGCGCGGAAGCCGCGCTGGACTACGGCGAATCGTTCGATGGGGTGAGGCCGTCGACGGTCCGGGTGCCCACTGTCGAGTTGGACGCCGCGCTGGCCGGCCTGGACCGCGATGTCCGGGCCGCGCTCGAGGTGGCGATCGAACGCACCCGCGCGGTGCACGCCGATCAGCGGCGGTCCGATGTGACGACGACCCTGGGTCCTGGCGCCACCGTCACCGAGCGGTGGGTTCCGGTCGACCGTGTCGGGCTGTACGTGCCCGGCGGCAACGCCGTGTACCCGTCCAGCGTGGTGATGAACGTGGTGCCGGCGCAGGCCGCCGGTGTCGGCTCGCTGGTGGTGGCCAGCCCGCCGCAGGCCCAGTCGCAAGGGCGGTTCACCGGCTTGCCACACCCGACCATCTTGGCGGCCGCGCGGCTGCTCGGCGTCGACGAGGTATGGGCGGTCGGGGGGGCCCAGGCGGTGGCGCTGATGGCGTACGGCGGCGTCGACACCGACGGCGGCGAACTGCTTCCCGTCGACATGATCACCGGGCCCGGCAACATCTACGTAACTGCGGCCAAACGGCTCTGCCGCTCGCGGGTGGGCATCGACGCCGAAGCCGGGCCGACCGAGATCGCGATCCTGGCCGATGACACCGCCGACCCGGCGCACGTCGCCGCCGATCTGATCAGCCAGGCCGAGCACGACGAAATGGCCGCCAGCGTCCTGGTGACGTTCAGCACCGCGCTCGCCGACGCCATCGACACCGAGGTGGCCGCCCAACTGCAAACCACCGTGCACCGTCAGCGCGTGACGACCGCGCTTGCCGGGCGGCAATCGGCCATCATTCTTGTCGACGACATCGACGCCGGTATCCGCACCGTCAACGCCTACGCCGCAGAACATTTGGAGATCCAGACGGTAAACTCGGACCAGGTTGCCGCCCAGATCCGTTCGGCCGGCGCCATCTTCGTCGGGCCGTATGCGCCGGTCAGCCTTGGCGACTACTGCGCCGGCTCCAACCACGTCCTGCCCACCGCGGGTAGCGCCGCGCACTCCAGCGGCCTGTCGGTGCAGACCTTCCTGCGGGGCATCCACGTCGTGGACTACACCGAGGCGGCGCTCAAAGACGTGTCCGGGCATGTGATCACGCTCGCCGACGCCGAAGACCTGCCCGCGCACGGTGAGGCGATCCGGCGGAGGTTCGAGCGATGACCAACCGGCCGTCGCTCGACGACCTCCCGCTCCGCCAAGACCTGCGCGGCAAGTCGCCCTACGGCGCACCGCAGCTGGCCGTTCCGGTGCGGCTGAACACCAACGAGAACCCGCACCCACCCAGCACGGCGCTGGTTGAGGACGTCGTCGCCTCGGTGGGCGAGGTGGCCGTCGACCTGCACCGCTATCCGGACCGCGACGCAGTGGCCCTGCGCGCCGACTTGGCCGCCTACCTCAGCGTGCAGACCGGGGCCCGGCTCGGTGTCGAAAACCTCTGGGCGGCCAACGGCTCCAACGAGATTCTGCAGCAGCTGCTGCAGGCCTTCGGCGGTCCCGGTCGAAGCGCGATCGGCTTCGTCCCGTCGTATTCGATGCACCCGATCATCTCCGACAGCACCCGCACCGAGTGGATCCAGACCGCGCGCGCCGCCGACTTCAGCCTCGACGCCGACGCCGCGGTCGCGGCGATCGTCGAGCGCCGACCTGACGTGGTGTTCGTCACGAGCCCGAATAACCCGACGGGACAAAGTGTTTCGCTGGCCGATCTGCGACGGCTGCTCGATACGACGCCCGGAATCCTGATCGTCGATGAAGCGTACGGCGAGTTCTCCGCGCAGCCCAGCGCGGTCGCGCTGGTCGAGGAGTACCCGACCAAGCTCGTCGTGAGCCGCACAATGAGCAAGGCCTTCGCCTTCGCCGGCGGGCGGCTGGGTTACCTGGTGGCCACGCCCGCGGTGATCGAGGCGATGCTTCTGGTTCGGCTGCCATATCACCTATCCGCGCCCACCCAGGCCGCTGCCCGGGCGGCGCTCCGGCACGCCGACGACACGCTCGGCAGCGTCGCGACGCTGATCGCAGAACGGGAGCGGGTGACAACGGCGTTGAGCGGCATGGGTTTTCAGGTCGTTCCCAGCGACGCCAACTTTGTGCTGTTCGGCCGGTTCGCCGACGCGCCCGCCACGTGGCAGCGCTACCTCGACGCCGGTGTCCTGATCCGCGATGTAGGCATTCCCGAATACCTGCGCACGACGATCGGGCTGGCCGACGAGAACGACGCATTCCTGGCGGCCAGCGCAGAGCTGGCTGTCACCGAGTTGGCCCAGCCCTTAGGAGCGTCATGACCGCCGGTCGCCGCGCGCGCGTTGAGCGCACCACCAAAGAATCCGAGATCGTCGTCGATCTCGACCTCGATGGCACCGGAGTCGTTCATGTCGACACGGGTGTCCCGTTCTACGACCACATGTTGACCGCGCTGGGTAGCCACGCCAGCTTCGATCTGACTGTGCGCGCCAAGGGTGACGTCGAGATCGAAGCGCACCACACCATCGAGGACACCGCGATCGTGCTCGGTCAGGCGCTGGGCCAGGCGCTCGGCGACAAAAAGGGCATTCGCCGGTTCGGCGACGCCTTCATCCCGATGGACGAGACGTTGGCGCACGCCATCGTCGACGTCTCGGGCCGGCCCTACTGCGTACACACCGGCGAGCCGGATCACCTGCGGCACACCACGATCGCCGGTAGCTCGGTGCCGTATCACACCGTGATCAACCGGCATGTGTTCGAGACATTGGCGAACAACGCCCGCATCGCGCTGCATGTGCGTGTTCTCTACGGTCGCGACCCACACCACATCACCGAGGCCCAGTACAAGGCGGTGGCCCGCGCATTGCGGCAAGCGGTCGAGGCCGATCCCCGGGTGTCCGGTGTGCCGTCCACCAAAGGCACTCTGTGAGAAGTAAATCCGTTGTGGTGCTGGACTACGGCTCCGGCAACCTGCGTTCGGCTCAACGTGCGCTGCAGCGCGTCGGCGCCGGGGTCGAGGTGACGGCCGACCTTCGGGCAGCCGCAGCGGCCGACGGGCTGGTGGTGCCGGGCGTCGGCGCCTTCGAGGCGTGCATGACCGGGCTGCGCGGGATCAACGGCGAGCAGGTGATCGCCGAGCGGATTGGCGCGGGGCGGCCGGTGCTGGGCGTGTGCGTCGGCATGCAGATCTTGTTCGCCCGCGGCGTCGAATTCGGCATCGAGAGCAACGGCTGCGGCCAGTGGCCGGGCGCGGTGACCCGGTTGGATGCACCGGTGATCCCACACATGGGCTGGAACGTGGTCGCGGCCGCGCCGGGCAGCGCGCTCTTCAAAGGCCTGGACGCCGACGCGCGGTTCTATTTCGTGCACTCGTATGCGGCGCAGCGGTGGGAGGGCGGGCCCGAGGCGCTGCTGACGTGGGCCACCCACGGGGTGCCTTTCCTGGCTGCCGTCGAGGATGGTCCGCTGGCCGCCACCCAGTTTCATCCCGAGAAGAGCGGGGATGCTGGAGCGGCCGTATTGAGCAATTGGGTTGAGGGGTTGTGACGTGCCGTTGATTTTGTTGCCCGCCGTCGACGTCGTCGAGGGCCGGGCTGTGCGCTTGGTGCAGGGCCGGGCCGGCAGCGAAACCGAATACGGCTCAGCGCTGGACGCTGCGCTGAACTGGCAAGGCGACGGCGCCGAATGGGTGCACCTGGTCGACTTGGACGCGGCGTTCGGTCGTGGCTCCAATCGCGAACTGCTGGCCGAGGTGGTCGGCAAGCTCGACGTCAATGTTGAACTCTCCGGCGGTATTCGCGACGACGACTCGCTGGCCGCCGCACTGGGGACCGGCTGCGCCCGAGTCAATCTCGGGACGGCCGCGCTGGAAAACCCGACGTGGTGTGCACGGGCGATCGCTGACCACGGCGACAAAGTCGCGGTAGGTCTGGACGTGCAGATCGTCGACGGTGATCACCGGCTGCGCGGCCGCGGCTGGGAGACCGACGGCGGAGACCTGTGGGAAGTGCTGGAACGCCTTGACGGCGAAGGATGTTCGCGTTTCGTTGTCACCGATGTCACCAAAGACGGCACGTTGACCGGACCCAATCTCGACTTGCTGCGCACCGTCGCCGAGCGCACCGATATTCCGGTGATCGCCTCGGGTGGCGTGTCGAGCCTCGACGATCTGCGCGCCATCGCGACGTTGACCGGCAGCGGCGTCGAAGGTGCGATCGTCGGCAAGGCCCTCTACGCCGGACGATTCACTTTGCCCCAGGCGCTGTCAGCGGTGGCGGGCTAGGGCCGCAATGGATCTCGACGCACTGGTGGCCGAGGCGTCGGCGATCCTCGACGTCGCGGCGAAGCCTTTCGTCGCCGGCCATCGAGCGGATTCCGCGGTCAGCAAACGCGGCGACGATTTCGCCACCAAGGTCGATCTAGCCATCGAACGCCAAGTGGTCGACGCGCTGGTGTCGGCGACGGGAATCCCGGTGCACGGCGAGGAGTTCGGTGGCGCAGATCTCGACTCGCCATGGGTCTGGATCCTCGACCCCGTCGATGGAACGTTCAACTACGCTGCCGGGTCGCCGATGGCGGCGATACTGCTGGGCCTGCTGCACGACGGCGATCCGGTGGCGGGATTGACCTGGTTGCCGTTCATGAACGAGCGCTACGCGGCGGTGTCGGGCGGTCCGGTGATGAAAAATGGTGTGCCGCAACCGCCGCTGGCCCGCGGTGAGCTGACCGAATCGATCATCGGGGTCGGAACCTTCAACGCCGATTCGCGTGGCCGGTTCCCCGGGCGGTACCGGTTGGCGGTGCTCGAGGAGCTCAGCCGGGTGTCGTCGCGGATGCGGATGCACGGGGCCACCGGCATCGATCTCGCCTACGTCGCCGACGGGGTTCTCGGCGGCTCCATCAGTTTCGGTGACCACGTGTGGGATCACGCCGCCGGTGTGGCCCTGGTACGGGCCGCCGGTGGTGTCGTCACCACCCTGGCCGGAGACGAGTGGACACCGGATTCGCGTTCCGCGCTGGCCGCCGCCCCCGGTGTACACGCCCAGTTACTCGAGATGCTGCACACGGTCGGACGACCCGATGAGTACTGAATCCGCCTGCGGCACCAGCCTTGCCGTGCGTGTCATCCCTTGCCTCGACGTCGATGCCGGCCGGGTGGTGAAGGGTGTCAACTTCGAGAACCTGCGCGACGCGGGCGATCCGGTCGAACTCGCCGCCGCCTACGACGCTGAAGGGGCCGACGAGCTGACCTTTCTCGACGTGACGGCGTCGTCGTCGGGACGGGTCACCATGCTGGAGGTGGTCCGCCGCACCGCCGAGCAGGTGTTCATCCCGCTGACCGTCGGTGGTGGTGTACGAACGATCGCCGACGTCGACGTGTTGTTGCGGGCGGGAGCGGACAAGGTGTCGATCAACACCGCCGCCATCGCGCGCCCGGACCTGCTGGCCGAAATGGCGGCCCAATTCGGCTCGCAGTGCATCGTGTTGTCAGTCGACGCCCGGACCGTGCCGGACGGCTCGGCTCCCACCCCGTCGGGCTGGGAGGTCACGACCCACGGCGGACGGCGCGGCACCGGCATCGACGCGGTGGAATGGGCGGCCCGCGGTGCCGACCTGGGTGTCGGGGAGATATTGCTCAACTCGATGGACGCCGACGGCACCCGGGCCGGGTTCGACCTGCCAATGCTGCGGGCGGTCCGGTCGGCGGTGACGGTGCCGGTGATCGCCAGCGGCGGCGCAGGTGCGGCCGAGCATTTCGCGCCGGCGGTGGCCGCAGGTGCCGATGCGGTGTTGGCCGCCAGCGTGTTTCACTTCCGGCAATTGACCATCGGCCAGGTGAAACAAGCCATGGCCGCAGAAGGGATCACCGTGCGATGACGCTCGATCCCGATATCGCGGCGCGCCTCAAACGCAATGCCGACGGCCTGTTCACCGCGATCGTGCAGGAGCGCAGCAGCGGCGACGTGCTGATGGTCGCGTGGATGGACGACGAGGCGCTGGCCCGCACGCTGGAGACCCGCGAGGGCACCTATTTTTCGCGGTCCCGCGGCGAACAGTGGGTCAAAGGCGCCACCTCCGGCCACACCCAGCGGGTCCATTCGGTACGGCTGGACTGCGACGGCGACGCGGTGCTGCTGGTGGTGGACCAGGTCGGCGGCGCCTGCCACACCGGCGACCACAGCTGCTTCGACGCCGACGTGCTGCTGGGGCCTGACGACCAGTGACCGGCTGCCGGGTGACGGCGCGTTATCCACAGTTGGGTATTCCTCCACAGGCCGACCCTTCGCGAGCCTGCCTAAAAGTTTGAGGTCTGTGGAGGCACCTAAGGTCGAAATCATGTTCGACAACGCGCTGCCGGGTCTTGAGGACCTGAAGCACGCCGATGACTCGGTGGTGGTGGCCGCTATCACCGGTTGGGCGCGGGTGGAGGCCGCCGCTGCAGCCCGCCGTCTCGCTGCCATAGCCGAGCTGGTGAGCCGCCGGGTCGAAGGCGGCTCTCCCGAGAGCGGGCGGTGGTCGTGCGACAATTGGGATGCAATGGCCGCTGAAGTCGCTGCCGCACAAGGCGTTAGCCACGGCATGGCATCAGGTCAGATGTATCTGAGCGTGGCATTACGTGACCGGCTGCCTCGAGTAGCCGAGCTCTTTACCGAGGGGATGATTAGCTACGGGTTGGCGCGGACGATCGCCTGGCATACCGACCTGATCAAAGACCCGGAGGCGTTGCGGTTGGTCGATAAGACCATCGGCGAGGTCGCCGCAATTTTCGGGCCGATGTCGGTCAACAAGACCGTGCAAGCCATCGAGGCGATTGTGGACCGCTACGATCCGGGCGCGCTGCGCCGCACCCGTGCCACCGCGCGCAGCCGCGACGTGGTGATCGACCCGTCCGCTCAACAGTCCGGCACCGCAGGAATGTGGGGCCGACTCTTCGCGACAGACGCGGCCGTGCTGGATCGGCGGCTTATGCAGATGGCGCATGAGGTCTGCGACGACGACCCGCGCACCATCGCGCAGCGCCGCGCCGACGCGTTAGGGGCGCTGGCCGCGGGAGCCCAACGGCTAAAGTGCGCTTGCGACAACGCGGATTGCCCGGCTGGTGCCGAAGGCGACCAACGCCGTACCGGTGTGCTAATACATGTCGTCGCCGAAGCGTCGGCGGTGAACGCGCAACCCGATCCGCACCTCTCGGGCGATCCCACGCCGCGACCGATCGCGGCCGGCGCACCACTGGTGCGGCCCCCTGATCCGGAACCCGAGCCATCGGGGGGCTGGGCGGCCAAACCGCCGGCCGCACTCATCACCAGCGGTGGGGTGGTACCCACGCCGCTACTGGCGGAGCTGATCAGAGGTGGTGCGAAGCTCCAGCCGTTGTGGCATCCCGGCGACGCCCCACCGGAATCGGGGTACCGGCCGTCGGCCGCACTGGAACGGTTTGTCCGCTGTCGGGATTTGACCTGCCGGTTTCCCGCCTGCGATCGACCCGCCGAGTTTTGCGATGTGGACCACACGGTGCCCTACCCGCTCGGGTCGACGCATGCTTCGAACCTCAAATGCCTTTGCCGAAAGCATCACCTGGTCAAAACATTTTGGGCAGGCGTCAACGGCTGGCGCGATGAACAACTACCCGACGGCACAGTCATCTGGACCGCCCCGACTGGGCAGCAGTACACGACTCGCCCGGGGAGCCGCCTGCTGTTCCCCAGCTTATGTCTGCCGACCGGCGAATTGCCTTCTGTCCCAAGGGTAGATCGACTACCCGGCGGCCGGGGCGTCATGATGCCGGTGCGCCGGCGAACGCGGGAGCAGGTCCGTGCGGGCCGCATCGATGCCGAGCGCGCGCTGAACAGCGCCCATATCGCCGAACGTAACCAGCCGCCGCCCTTCTAGCGATGATCTAGCCGGCCGGTCTCCAGTCGGTCGGCAGCCCCTACCGCCGCGCCCGTAGCGTCTGCAGCGCCTTGTCGGCGTGGCTGTCCATGCTCAGCTCGCTGGAGATCACGTCAAGCACGGTGCGATTGGTGTCGATGACGAAGGTGGTCCGTTTGACCGGCATCAGCTTGCCCAAAAGCCCGCGCTTGACCCCGAATTGGTTGGCGATCGCGCCGTCGGTGTCGGACAGCAAGGGGTAGTCGAAACCTTGCGTTTCGGCGAATTCCGCCTGCTTTGCGACGGGATCGACGCTGATGCCGACCCGGCTTGCCCCGACTGCGGCGAATTCTTGAGCCAAGTCTCGGAAATGGCAGGCTTCCTTGGTGCACCCGGGCGTCATTGCTGCCGGGTAGAAGAACAACACGACGGGCCCATCGGACAGCAGCGCGGTCAGCTTGCGCGGGGTGCCAGCTTGGTCGGAAAGCTCGAAGTCAGCCACGGTGTCGCCAGTTTTCATGGCCGTCACGCTACGCCAGTGCGATCGGAGTCGACCCAGCCATCTGGGAAGATGGCTGGGTGCAAGCCAACCTCGCCGACACCACCACGTCGCGGGAGCATTTCCGCGCGCTGGCCGCCGAGCATCGGGTGGTGCCGGTGACCCGCAAAGTGCTGGCCGACGCCGAGACTCCGCTATCCGCGTACCGCAAACTCGCCGACAACCGGCCCGGCACTTTCCTGCTGGAGTCGGCCGAGAACGGTCGATCGTGGTCGCGATGGTCGTTCATCGGTGCCGGCGCGCCGTCGGCGTTGACGGTGCGTGACGGCCAGGCGGTATGGCTGGGCGCAGTGCCGCATGACGCGCCGACCGGCGGCGATCCGCTTCAGGCGTTGCAGGAGACGCTGGAGCTGCTGGCCACCGCCGCGCTGCCCGGTCTGCCGCCACTGTCCGGTGGGATGGTCGGATTCTTCGCCTACGACTTGGTCCGACGGCTGGAGCGGCTGCCGGAGATCGCCGTCGACGACCTCAACCTGCCGGACATGCTGCTGCTGCTGGCTACCGACCTGGCAGCCGTCGACCACCACGAGGGCACCATCACGCTGATTGCCAACGCGGTCAACTGGAACGGCACCGATGAACGTGTCGACGAGGCCTACGAGGACGCGATTGCGCGGTTGGACGTGATGACCGCCGCGTTGGGTCAGCCATTGCCCTCGACCGTCGCGACATTCACCAGGCCAGAGCCGGTCCACCGTTCGCAACGCACGGTGCAGGAGTACGACGCGATCGTCGAACGTCTGGTCGGTGAAATCGAGCGCGGCGAGGCATTCCAGGTGGTGCCCTCGCAGCGTTTCGAGATGGACACCCACGTCGAGGCGATCGACGTATACCGGATGCTGCGCGTGTCGAACCCCAGCCCGTACATGTATCTCCTCCATGTGCCGAATAATGAAGGGGGAACAGCGTTTTCGATCGCCGGTTCCAGCCCTGAAGCACTCGTGACCGTGCAGGACCGTTGTGCGACGACGCACCCGATCGCGGGAACCAGATGGCGTGGCGATACCGACGAAGAGGATCAGCTGCTGGGAAAGGAGCTGCTGGCCGACGAGAAGGAACGCGCCGAGCACTTGATGCTGGTCGACCTGGGCCGCAACGACCTGGGTCGCGTGTGCGTGCCGGGCAGCGTTCGGGTCGAGGACTACAGCCACATCGAGCGGTACAGCCACGTCATGCATCTGGTCTCCACGGTCACCGGGATGCTCGCCGAGGGGCGCACCGCCCTGGACGCCGTGACGGCCTGCTTCCCGGCCGGCACCTTGTCCGGCGCCCCGAAAGTGCGCGCCATGGAATTGATCGAAGAGGTGGAGAAGACCCGGCGCGGCCTCTACGGCGGCGTGATCGGCTACCTCGATTTCGCCGGCAACGCCGACTTCGCGATCGCGATCCGCACTGCGCTGTTGCGCGACGGCACGGCCTACGTGCAGGCCGGTGGCGGGGTGGTGGCCGACTCCAATGGGCCCTACGAGTACACCGAAGCCACGAACAAGGCACGCGCGGTACTCAGCGCGATCGCCGCCGCAGAGACCCTGACCGCCCCGGATACCGATCGGGATGGCTGACGCCCAGCCCGCCGCGGCGGGCAGGCTGACCATCCGGATCGCGCAGATCCTGTTGGTGGCCTCGGCCGTCGGCATGTGGGCGGCCTCGCGACTGGCCTGGGTCGACCTGCGGACCTTCGACGGGCTGAGTCCGCCGAAGCTGACCACGCTGTCGGGTGCGGCCTGGTCGTCAGCCCTGCTCCCGCTGGCCCTGGTGCTGTTGGCTGCCGCCGTCGCCGCGCTGGCGGTGCGGGGTTGGGCATTGCGGGTGCTCGCGGTGCTGGTCGCCCTCGCCAGCCTGGCGGCGGGATATCTGGCGGTCAGCACGCTGGAGATCCCAGACGTCGCGGCGCGGGCGGCCGAACTCGCGCGGGTGCCGCTGGTCGAGCTGGTGGGCAGCAAGCGGTATAACCCGGGCCCGGTAATCACCCTGATGGCCGCCGTCTGCACGCTGATCGGCGCGGTGCTGCTGATGCGTGCGGCGACGTCGGCCCGCGGCACCGCCACGAAATATCTGACGCCCGCCGCCCGCCGGGCGGCGGCAACGCGCGACGACGAACCCATGTCGGAACGGATGATCTGGGACGAGCTGGACGAGGGTCGCGACCCGACCGAGTCGTCGTCGCCGAACGACGATCCACCGCCCGAACCAGACACCGAGGGTCGGTGACAAACGGTGCGTCGGCGCTCGCTACCCTTCGAAGGACGCCGACGACAGTTTCGGGGCGCCCGGGGAGAGGAACCGACCGCATGACTTCGGCAAGCGTGCTCGACTCCATTATCGAGGGAGTCCGTGCCGACGTCGCCACTCGTGAAGCTTCCGTGAGCATGGCCGAGATCAAGGCGGCGGCCGAAGCTGCACCGGCACCACGTGATGTGTTGGCAGCGTTGCGCGAGGCCGGCATCGGAGTCATCGCCGAGGTCAAGCGGGCCAGCCCGTCGGCCGGCGAACTGGCGTCGATCTCCGACCCGGCCGCGTTGGCGCGCGAGTACGAGGATGGTGGCGCGCGGATCATCAGCGTGCTGACCGAAGAGCGCCGCTTTCACGGCAGCCTGGACGATCTGGACGCGGTGCGTGCGGCGGTGTCGATACCGGTACTGCGCAAGGACTTTGTGGTCGGGCCCTACCAGATTCACGAGGCCCGCGCGCACGGCGCGGACATGCTGCTGCTGATTGTCGCGGCGCTGGACCAGCCGGCGCTGGAGTCGATGCTGGAGCGCACCGAGTCGCTGGGTATGACAGCACTGGTCGAGGTGCACACCGAAGAGGAAGCCGACCGGGCGTTGCAGGCCGGAGCCCGGGTCATCGGTGTCAACGCCCGCGACTTGAGAACGCTGAGGGTCGATCGAGATTGCTTCGCGCGCATTGCTCCCGGGCTACCGTCCGACGTGATCCGGATCGCCGAGTCCGGTGTCCGGGGCCGGGCCGACCTGCTGGCCTACGCCGGCGCAGGCGCCGATGCGGTGCTGGTCGGCGAAGGTTTGGTCACCAGCGGCGATCCGCGCGCGGCCGTCGCCGACCTGGTCACCGCTGGTAAGCATCCGTCGTGCCCCAAGCCGTCCCGCTAGCCCGGCGAACCCGATGAGCCGCTTGCACGTTGAGCGTTCATGATGGCAGACACCTCGCACCCCGAACTTCCGCGTTCCAGCGCCGCGATCGCTGAACCCACTCACTACGATCCAGACTCCCGTGGTCATTTCGGTGCGTATGGTGGCCGGCTTGTCGCCGAGGCCCTGATGGCCGTGATCGAGGAAGTCACTGCGGCTTACGAGAAGGTGCGCACCGACCAGGCGTACCTGGACGAGCTCGACAGATTGCAGACGCACTACACCGGCAGGCCGTCGCCACTGTACGAGGCCGCCCGCCTCAGCGGGCACGCCGGTGGCGCAAGAATCTTCCTCAAGCGAGAAGACTTGAACCACACCGGTTCTCATAAGATCAACAACGTGTTGGGCCAGGCCTTGCTGGCTCGCCAGATGGGCAAGACACGAGTGATCGCCGAGACCGGGGCCGGCCAGCACGGGGTTGCCACCGCGACGGCGTGCGCGCTGCTCGGTTTGGACTGCGTGATCTACATGGGCGCGGTCGACACCGAGCGACAAGCACTCAACGTTGCCCGGATGCGGCTGCTCGGCGCCGAGGTGGTGTCGGTCGAATCGGGCTCGAAAACTCTCAAGGACGCCATCAACGAAGCGTTCCGCGACTGGGTTACCAACGCCGACGACACCTACTACTGTTTCGGCACCGCCGCCGGACCGCATCCCTTCCCGACGATGGTTCGCGACTTCCAGCGGGTGATCGGACTCGAGACGCGCGTGCAGATCCAGGATCAAGCGGGCCGACTGCCCGACGCCGTCACCGCATGCGTCGGCGGGGGATCCAACGCGATCGGCATATTCCACGCGTTCCTCGACGACCCCGGTGTCCGGCTGGTCGGCTTCGAGGCGGCTGGCGACGGCGTCGAAACCGGCCGTCACGCCGCGACATTCACCGGCGGTTCGCCGGGCGCGTTTCAGGGATCGTTTTCGTTTCTGTTGCAGGACGAGGATGGGCAGACCATCGAATCGCATTCGATCTCGGCAGGCCTGGACTATCCCGGTGTCGGCCCCGAGCATGCGTGGCTGCGGGATAACGGACGGGCGGAGTACCGGCCGATCACCGACACCGAGGCGATGGACGCGTTCCGTCTGCTGTGCCGGACGGAAGGCATCATTCCGGCGATCGAATCGGCGCATGCGGTGGCCGGTGCGATCAAACTGGGCGTCGAGATGGGCAGCGGGGCAATCATCGTGGTGAACCTGTCCGGCCGCGGCGACAAAGATGTCGAGACAGCAGCGAAGTGGTTCGGCCTACTCGACAACAAATCGGACAACGGGCACTCATGACCGTCGAGCAGAGCGCGAAGAGTGGCCTGGCAGCACTTTTCGGTGCCTGCCATGGTGAAGATCGTGCGGCGCTGATCGGGTATCTGCCGACCGGATATCCCGATGTCCCGACGTCGATCGATGCGATGAAGGCGTTGACCGAATCCGGTTGCGACCTCATCGAGGTCGGTGTGCCGTATTCGGATCCGGGTATGGACGGCCCGACGATCGCGAACGCGACCGAGGTCGCACTGCGTGGGGGAGTCCGGGTCCGCGACACCTTGGCGGCCGTCGAGGCGATCAGCGGGGCCGGCGGTCGTGCCGTGGTCATGACGTACTGGAATCCGGTGCTGCGCTACGGAGTTGACGCATTCGCGCGTGACCTGGCCGCGGCGGGCGGGTCCGGTCTGATCACCCCGGATCTGATTCCCGAAGAGGCCGACGAGTGGCTGGTGGCGTCGGACCAATACCGGTTGGACCGCATTTTCCTGGTCGCGCCGTCGTCGACTCCGCAGCGTCTGGCCGCCACGGTCAAAGCATCGCGTGGTTTCGTCTATGCCGCATCGACGATGGGGGTGACCGGTGCCCGCGACGCGGTGTCGAACGCGGCGCCGGAATTGGTGGCCAGGGTCAAAGAGCTTTCCGATATTCCCGTCGGAGTCGGGCTGGGCGTTCGGTCCCGAGAGCAGGCGGCCCAGATCGCCGGCTATGCCGACGGTGTCATCGTGGGTTCGGCGCTCGTCTCTGCGCTCACTGATGGGTTGTCGACGATGCGTGCGCTAACTGAAGAACTCGCCGCCGGTGTGCGCCAGAGGAATTCCACATCATGACGACGACGGTCATCGCATATTTCCCGAGCCCGCCGCAGGGAGTGTGGCACCTCGGCCCGATCCCGCTGAGGGCCTACGCCCTGTTCATCATCCTCGGGATCATCGCCGCGCTGCTGATCGGTGACCGACGTTGGGCGGCGCGCGGCGGCGAGCGCGGCGTGATCTACGACATCGCGCTGTGGGCCGTGCCGTTCGGCCTCATCGGTGGGCGCCTGTATCACTTGGCGACCGACTGGCGCACGTATTTCGGCGATGGTGGTGCCGGACCGATTGCGGCGCTGCGCATCTGGGACGGCGGGCTGGGAATCTGGGGCGCCGTCGCCCTTGGCGGTTTGGGCGCCTGGATCGCCTGCCGGCGTCGTGGCATTCCGCTTCCGGCGTTCGGCGACGCGATCGCACCCGGCATCGTTCTCGCGCAGGCGATCGGCCGGATCGGGAACTACTTCAACCAAGAGCTGTTCGGCCGAGAGACCACGATGCCGTGGGGTTTGGAGATCTTCTACCGTCGCGACCCGGCCGGATTCGTCGACGTGCATTCGCTCGACGGGGTGTCGACCGGGCAGCTCGCGATGGTTGTCCAGCCCACATTTCTTTACGAATTGCTATGGAACCTGCTGGTATTCGCGATCCTGATCTTCCTGGACCGGCGGTACGCCATTGGCCACGGCCGGCTTTTTGCGGCCTATGTCGCGCTGTACTGCGTCGGGCGATTTTGCATCGAGCTGCTCCGCGACGACACCGCCACGCATATCGCGGGCATCCGGGTCAACTCCTTTACTTCGATGTTCGTCTTCATCGGCGCGGTGGTGTATCTGATTCTGGCGCCCAAAGGTCGCGAAGATCCGGCGACGCTCAGCGGCTCGGCGGCTGAGTTGCTGGAACCCGATTCGATCGACGACGCCGACGATGCAGCGCCGGAAACGACGGCGGCGGCCGAGACGACGTCACCTGTCGGCCCCGCCGAGGACGCAGAGAAGACCGACACGCCCGCGGTCGACGAACCCGACGTCGAACCTGAGGCCGTCGAACCTGAGGCCGTCGCGGGCGGCACCGGTGCCGCCGAAGTCGACCCGCCCGAGGTCGATGTGGCCGCAACCCCTGAGCCGCACGACGCCCCGGAGGCCGCGGATGAGGCCGCGGACGAGCCGGCAGGCCACGATGCCGAGCCATCTGCCGACGACGACGATTCCGACCCGGAGCCGACCGACTCGAGCGCGTCCAAGCCGGACCACTGATGTCCAGTCCGGCGCAGCACGGGCCTGCTGAGCGCTGGTATCGACACCACCCGTATGCCCTGCTGGGATCGGGCGCGATTCTGGCCGGCGCACTCGGCTACATCGGATTGGTCGACCCGCATAAACCCGGCTCGTTTTTTCCGCAATGCCCGTTTCGGCTGCTTACCGGGTTGAACTGCCCCGGCTGCGGCGCGCTGCGCATGACCCACGACGTCCTGCACGGTCACCTGGTCGCGGCGATCAACGACAATGTCCTGGTCCTGGTGGGCATCCCGCTGCTGGCCGGGTGGGTTCTGCTGCGCCGACGCAGCGGAGAGTCACCGATGACACTCCCGGCGACCGCAACCGTCGTGATCACACTGCTGGCCTGGACAATAGTGCGCAACCTGCCGGGATTCCCCTTGGTTCCGACGCTGCTCACCCATTAGCCGGCTGCTCGATCCGGAACTGACGCGAGATGCTCAGCTAGCGCGACTATGCTGACTGGTCGTGGCAAGACGCGGAAAGATCGTCTGTACTCTCGGTCCGGCCACCAGCTCTGACGAGGCGGTCCGGGCGCTGGTCGAAGCCGGAATGGACGTCGCCAGAATGAACTTCAGCCACGGCGATTACAGCGACCACAAAGCGTCCTACGACCGGGTGCGGGCCGCCTCTAACGCCACTGGGCGCGCCGTCGGCGTGCTCGCCGACCTGCAGGGCCCCAAGATCAGGCTCGGCCGTTTCGCTGACGGCCCGACCTACTGGGCTGACGGCGAAATCGTTCGGATCACGGTTGCGGACTGCGCAGGCAACCACGACCGGGTTTCGACCACCTACAAGCAGCTGGCCCAAGACGCGCTGCCCGGTGACCGTGTTCTGGTTGACGACGGCAACATCGGTTTGCTGGTCGATCATATCGATGGCGACGACGTCGTATGCCGGGTTACCGAGGGCGGCCCGGTCAGCAACAACAAGGGAATGTCGTTACCCGGGATGAGTGTGTCGGCGCCCGCGTTGTCCGAAAAGGATGTCGACGATCTCGAGTTCGCCATGCACTTGGGCGTTGACATGGTGGCGCTGTCGTTCGTCCGTTCTCCGTCGGATGTCGAGCTGGTTCACGAGGTGATGGACCGGGTCGGCCGGCGGGTGCCGGTCATCGCCAAACTCGAGAAGCCAGAGGCCATCGACAACCTCGAAGCGGTCGTGCTGGCCTTCGATGCGGTGATGGTCGCCCGGGGCGATCTGGGTGTCGAGCTGCCGCTGGAAGAGGTGCCACTGGTTCAGAAGCGCGCCATCCAAATGGCAAGGGAGAACGCCAAACCCGTGATCGTGGCGACCCAGATGCTCGAATCGATGATCGAGCACTCGCGTCCGACCCGGGCTGAGGCTTCCGACGTTGCGAACGCGGTTCTCGACGGCGCCGACGCGGTCATGCTGTCCGGCGAAACCTCGGTCGGTAAGTACCCATTGGCCGCGGTCCAGACGATGGCCCGGATCATCTGCGCCGTCGAAGAGAATTCGACGGCCGCCCCGCCGCTGACACACGTCCCGCGCACCAAGCGCGGAGTGATCAGCTACGCCGCCCGCGATATCGGCGAAAGGCTCGACGCCAAGGCGCTGGTCGCGTTCACCCAGTCCGGGGACACCGTTCGGCGACTGGCCCGCCTGCACACGCCGCTACCGTTGCTGGCGTTCACCCCACTGCCCGAGGTGCGCAGCCAATTGGCCATGACCTGGGGCACCGAGACGTTCATCGTCCCGATCATGCAAACCACCGACGGCATGATCCGCCAGGTGGACAAATCGCTGCTGTCGCTAGGCCGCTACCGGCGCGGCGACCTGGTGGTCATCGTCGCGGGCGCGCCCCCGGGCACCGTGGGCTCGACGAACCTGATTCATGTGCACCGCATCGGTGAAGAGGACGTGTAGCTCAGCTGACTAGGCTGGGCCGGTGTCTGACTTCGACGAGCTGATGGCGGTGCTGGACCTGCACCAGAAGGGCGACGACATCTTCGTCGGAACCCACCCCAGCAAGAACCCGCCTCGCACGTTCGGTGGGCTGATGATGGCGCAATCCTTTGTGGCCGCGGCCCGCACCCGCACCCGCGATCTGCCGCCCAACTCGCTGTCCGCACACTTCATCAACGGTGGCGATACCGACAAGGACATCGAATTTCACGTCGTCCGGTTACGCGATGAACGGCGCTTTGCCAACCGCCGCGTCGAGGTGACGCAGGACGGCACCTTGCTGGCGACGGTGATGATCTCCTACCTGGCCGGCGGCCGCGGTCTCGAGCACAACGTCGAACCCCCCGACGTCGCCGACCCGGAGGCGTTGCCGTCGGTCACCGAGCAGTTGCGCGGCTACGAGGAGACCGTCCCACACTTCGTCAACGCACTACAACCGATCGAATGGCGTTACACCAACGACCCGTCTTGGGTGATGCGCGAAAAAGGCGATCAGCTGGATTTCAATCGGGTCTGGGTCAGGGCTGACGGCTCGCTGCCCGACGACCCCGTATTGCACTCCGCCACACTGCTTTACTGCTCCGATACCACTGTGCTGGACTCGATCATCACGACTCACGGACTATCGTGGGGATTCGACCGCATCTTTGCCGCGACCGTCAATCATTCGGTCTGGTTTCACCGGCAGGTGGATTTCAACGATTGGGTGTTGTACTCCACCTCTTCGCCAGTGGCGACCGATTCGCGTGGGCTGGGGAGCGGCTACTTCTTCGATCGATCCAGGCGCCCAGTAGCAACCGTGGTCCAAGAAGGCTTAGTCAAATACTTCCCGCATAAAAGCTGATGGGACGGGCGGAAACCGCCCGGCGGCATTCGATTTCGCCTACTACGCCGATGCCGGTCTTAAGCGTATCGTCGATGGTGGGGTCTGGTGAGTGAGCCAGCCGGAGGTACGCGTGAAAGAGTCGCCGCTCGGTCTCGCGCCTGGGGTCCGCTCAGGTAAGCAAGTACTTCACGTCAATTCACGCGCTGCGCGCCGGATAAGCGCGACGGTCCTTCTCGGCGCGACATGGTTGATCGCGATGATCGTGCGCGCCGACGTCCAGGCGGGCCGGCACCCGACCGACCGGCTGGAGTGGTCGGTGACCGTGCTGGTCGCGGTCGCCTTCGTCGTACGTGGTCTCTTCCTGGGTCGCCCGGTCACAGCTCGGCACGCAGCCGTTGCGGCCATCGCGCTGTTCGCCGGGATTGCCGCGCGGGTGCTGACTTTCGATCTCCTCGGCGGCGCGCTGATCGCTGGATCCGGTCTGGCTCTCATGTGGCCGATCGCGGCGCGACGACAGCCCGGCGACCTGTCTCGGGTGTGGGCCTTGATCAATGCCACCACTGGCGACCCGTTGGCGCCATTCGCGATGCAGGACGGCAAGTGTTACCTGTTCAGCGACGACGGCCGGGCGGCACTCTCGTACCGGACGCGTATCGGCTACGCGGTTGTCAGCGGGGACCCCGTTGGCGACGAGGCCCAGTTCCCCCGTCTGATCGCCGATTTCGCCGCTCATTGCCACGACCATGGCTGGCGAATCGTGGTGCTGGCGTGTAGCGAACGCCGCCTTCAGTTGTGGGGCGATCGCAGAGTATTAGGTACATCGTTGCGGCCGATACCGATTGGCCGGGATGTCGTGATCGACGTGGCCGATTTCACGATGGCCGGGCGCAGGTTCCGCAACCTGCGTCAGGCGGTTCAGCGCACCCACAATTCCGGGATCACCACCGAGATCATCGCGGAGCAGGACCTCGACGACAGACAGGTGGCTGAATTGGCCGAGGTATTGCGGGCCTCGCCCAGCGGAGCGCATTCCGATCGGGGATTCTGCATGAGCCTGGACGGTGTTCTGGAGGGTCGATTCCCGGGGATACAACTGGCTGTGGCGCGAGACAAATCGGGACGTGCACAGGGATTTCACCGGTACGCCACAGCCGGTGGCGGCAGCGAGATCACCCTTGAAGTGCCGTGGCGGCGGCGCGGCGCGCCCAACGGAATCGACGAACGACTCAGCATCGATATGATCAATGCCGCTAAAGATGCTGGCGCACAACGACTATCGCTTTCCTTCGCGGCTTTTCCAGAGCTTTTCGACGAGCAGGACCGAGGCCGCATGCAAGCAACCTTCTACTGGCTGATCCACCGCCTTGACCCGTTGATCGCGCTTGAGTCGTTGTATAGATATCTGCGCAAATTTCACGCAACAGGTGAACGGCGTTACGCACTGGCGTCTCTCACACAACTGGTGCCACTGATCTGCGTGCTGTTGTCGCTGGAGCTCGTGCCGCGACGACGCGGCCTGTAGCGAGCTAGCGGGTCGGTACCGGAGTCAACGTCACGCTTAACCGGTCTTGCACGCTTCGCCGAAACTGGTCGGCGCACTGCTGCTGCAAGACATGGTTGGAGCCGGCTTTCTGCGTGCAGTCGATGTAATCTCCGCCGCGGACGTCCTTCCAGACCGTCGTCCAAATCGCGATGAACGCCAAGCCGACGACGACTGCCAAGCCGCCCAGCACGATGCCTGCGATCGCGACCCCGCCGTTGTTGGCGGTGCCACGCCTGGCGCGTGCATGCGCGAGGAAACCGAAGACGACCGCGGCAATTCCCAACGCGATGGGGGCGAAGACCGTTGCGACGCTGAGAAGCCCGACGACGGCCAGCGCCAGCGAGGCGATACCGAGCCCATTCTTGGGTGCCACCGGCGGTTGTGGGCCACCGCCGTAGCTCGGAGACGGTGGGTAACCCGGCGGGTACGAGCCGGGCTGAAGCTGGTTGGGGTAGGGGTACCACGGCCCGATTTGCGGTGTAGCCCCGGCATTGTCCCGTCTGTCCGGCATATCCGGAGATCCGGTCATGGCTCGCTCTCTCATTGCGGGGCGTAGACGGCTGGTAGCCAGAATGATCGCCGGCACAACCTCATTGCTCGTCCGCAGGATGTGCCGCGCCGGTCACGCCGCTTTTGGTGGTCCGGCCGCCAGAGTCTTCTCCAGTCTCCTGGAGGCATTGCGGATGCCGACCGAGGACGCGATCTCGAAGGCACCGATGACGATCAGCCAGATGGCGACGACCAATGTCAGGATCTCAATTGATTCCAGGGGAGACCCAAGCATCACGATGCCGGCCAGCAGGCTGACCACACCGACGAAGATCTGCCAGCCACGGCCGGGCAGGTGAGGATCGCTGATGGCCGAGATTGACGTTGCCACACCGCGAAAGATGAAGCCCACACCGATCCAGATGGCCAGCAGCAGAATCGCATAGCCCTGGCCGAAATGCCGAAAACACAGCACCGCCAAAACCAGCGAAGCGGCGCCGCTGATGAACGAGAGCACTCGTCCGCCGGCGGTGACGTGCAGGCTGAACGCGAAGAAGACTTGCGCGGCACCGGTGACCAGCAGGTAGATGCCGAAGAGGGCAGCCGCGATGACGATGGAATGTTCCGGCAGAACGTATACCAGGATGCCAAGGGTGAGCGACAAAATCCCGGATAGCAGGGTCGACTTCCATAGATGCGGCAACAACTTTGGAACAGCAGTGGTTTCCATACCTGAATTTTCCCACAAACGGCCATCGTGGTGGGAGGTTTGAGCCGTCAGACCCCGACTCTCTGGGGTGCCTCGGCGGCGATGTCGCCGGATCCGGTGTCTGGTTTGCGTCCGATGAGATACCAGGTCCGCATCACGCCTTTGCCCTTGATTTGAACGACGCCCCGCTCCTGGAGCACGAAGTCGTCTTTCAGCCGTCGGTAGACGTCCTCGGGCACCTGGATCCGGCCGACGGAGTCAGTGGTTTCCATCCGGGATGCGACGTTGACCGCGTCCCCCCAGACGTCGTAGAAGAACCGGCGCGAACCCACCACGCCCGCGACGACGGGTCCGCTGGCCAGCCCGATCCGCAGCGGCAGCGCATCACCGCGCGCATCCTTCAAAAGGCTTGCGGCTTCGGCCATGTCGAGCGCTAGGGCCGCCAGCGCCTCGACGTGATCGGCTCGCGGCTGGGGTACGCCGCTGACCACCATGTAGGAGTCGCCGCTGACCTTGATTTTCTCCAGGCCGTGCTTGTCGACCAATGCGTCGAAGTCGCCGTAAAGCCGGTCGAGGAAAAGGATTAGCTGATCCGGTTCCATCTCACTGGCCCGCTCGGTGAAGCCGGCGATGTCGGCGAACAGCACTGAGGCGTCGTCGTACTTATCGGCAATGATGTTGCGCGCCGGGTCCTTTAGCCGGTCGGCGACGCTGGCCGGCAAGATGTTGGCCAGCAGTGCCTCGGATCGTTCGTACTCCAATTCCATAGCCGCTTCGGCGCGAACGATTTCGCGTACCGAATACCACACCGTCGTTACGACCATCACACAGGCCGAGATCGTGGTGACGACGAAGCTCAACGACAAGGCCCAGACCGGTTGTGCGCCGGTGTCGCGGGGGACCAGGAACTGCAAGGTGATCACCATGCCGGCGGCGATGGCGGCCAGAATCGAGGCGAGAAAAATGCGATCGACACCCAGCTGCAGCACGATAAGGCAGGCCGCGACCAGGAAGTAGAACTGCAGTCCCGAGCCGGTGCCGACGAACCAGCAGATGGTGAAGATCGAGACGTAGGCCGTTCCGATGAAGGTCAACGGCGGGAGCAGCTCGCCGAAGCGGTGCAGCAACGGGATGCTGGCGTAGATCGCGGCGCCGACGATGTTGATGATGCCGGTCCACCACATCGTGGGTGCAGCGAGAATCTGGACCAACCCGAAGCCGGCGCTGACGAACACCGCCATCGACGCGGTGAGGTTCAGGATGCGGCGGCGACGCGCAATGCGCTCGGAATACACCTGGCTACGGGCGCGTGGCTGCGCCCGCACTGCCTCCACACAGTCCGGTGATCGCCGCGAACCTGCTGGTTGTTGGGCGGCGCACCGCCTAGCCACCACAGCAAAAGCCTAACGGCTAGATAGAACGCCGTGTGGTGCCCTCGGCGAGATTCACCGGTAGTCCGGTCCTTCGGAGGTTATCTCCGAATCGTCGGCGATCAACAGCGTCCGTCAGTTAGTCTCTGCTGGCTCCGGTCGGCACGGAGGCGACAACCCGCAGCGATCAGGACGATCGACGCTACGCGGCGCGGACGTTAGCTTCGTGAGGCTTCAACGCCCGCAAATTCAGCACCCAGAACTACTGGAGTCCCCCTATGAGCAGCGTCCACCGCAACCACCGCACCACGCGCCAGGCCCGTCGCTGGGGGGTCGGAATCGGCACGGCCACTGCCGCTGCCGCGATGATCGGGATGGGTAGCGCCCACGCCGACACCCCCGACGACGTCATCGGCCAGGCGGTCCTAGACCTGAACCAGGGGGCAGCGGTCTTGGACGCAGCTCCCACAGCTGACCTCAGCGCGAAACAAGCGGAGGACTTAGCCAATCAAGTCACACTTTCAAGCCAGCTGGACTCGGCACTCGATCAGTTGCGGTCGGCTCAAGACGGCCTGTCCGCGGCTGATCAAACTTTCCTGGGAAACGTCGACGAACAGCTTGTCTCCGCTTCCCAGAACATCCTCTCGGCTGACCAGGCGTTCGTCGCCGCTGACCAAGCTGGAGACCTCAGCGGCAGCGGCTTCGCCTCGGCGGACCTGACACTGATCGAAGCCGATCTGGGGTTTCTCC
>NZ_DASXHW010000339.1:0-21047 GCF_036488105.1 Mycobacterium sp.
AACGCCACCCCAGGCGGACGGATCCCGCGCGTTTACGGGCGGCAGGCCAGCGAGTAAGTGATCCGCCGCGGGATGTCGCAGCTCGGCGTGCCCTACTCCTGGGGTGGGGGCAATGCTGCCGGGGCCAGTAAGGGAATCGACTCGGGGGCCGGGATCACCGGCTTCGACTGCTCGGGGCTGGTGTTGTACTCGTTCGCCGGGGTGGGCATCAAGCTGCCGCACTACTCGGGTTCGCAATACAACCTGGGCCGCAAGATCCCGTCGTCACAGATGCGCCGCGGCGACGTCATCTTCTACGGCCCGGGCGGCAGCCAGCACGTGACGATCTACCTCGGCGACGGCCAGATGCTCGAGGCCCCTGACATCGGCTTGAAGGTTCGCGTCGCGCCCGTGCGCACCAGCGGCATGACCCCCTACGTGGTCCGCTACATCGAGTATTAACGAGGAGCTATGCGGCACAAGCATTTTCGCCTGATCAACCTAGCCTGGATCACCGCTGTGGTGACCGGGCTGATGTTGCCTGTCGCCGCACCGGCCACGGCCGACCCCGGCCAGTGGGACCCCACTTTGCCGGCCACCATCAGCGCCGGCGCCCCGGGAGATCCGCTGGCCGTCGCCAACCAGTCGCTGCAAGCCACCGCGCAGGCCACCCAGACCACGCTGGATCTGGGCAAGCAATTCCTCGGCGGGCTGGGGATCAATCTGGGCGGCACGACTCCCGCCGCCGACCACGGCAACACCAGCCCCAGCCGAATTCCGCGGGCCAGCGGCCGACAGGCTATCGAGTACGTGATCAAGCGCGCCGGGTCACAGATGGGCGTGCCGTACTCCTGGGGCGGTGGGACGCTGCAGGGTCCCAGCAAGGGCGTCGGCGACGGCGCCAACATCAACGGCTTCGACTGCTCGGGTCTGATGCGGTATGCGTTCGCCGGGGTCGGCGTGCTGATCCCGCGGTTCTCCGGTGACCAGTACAACTTCGGCCGCCACATTCCTCAGAACGAGGCCAGGCGCGGCGACCTCATCTTTTACGGCCCGGGCGGCAGCCAGCACGTCACCATGTACCTGGGCAATGGCCAGATGCTGGAGGCATCCGGAAGCGCCGGCAAAGTCACGGTCAGCCCGGTTCGTAGACCCGGCATGACGCCTTTCCTGACTAGGATCATCGAGTACTGACCCAGGTGTGCTGTTAACTTGGCGGTCCCGGGCTGGAACCGCGACGTCGACGGATTCCGAAGGGCCTGGAATAGTTGGACGCGGGCACGTCGCTGCCCCACGACATCGGTCGTGCCAGCAGTCGTGTCCGATTGAGCTTTGTCGGTTGAGCCGAGAAGGGTATGTGATGACATCAGCAGGCGGGCCGCCCCCGGGCGCCAGTGGTTACTCGGGCCCGGGCGGGCATTCCGGCCCGCCGGCCCATCAGGCGCCGTCAGGTGGTGGCGCCGACGGATTGGCCGCCGAGGTGCACACCCTCGAACGCGCCATCTTCGAGGTCAAGCGGATCATCGTCGGCCAGGACCAGCTGGTGGAGCGGATGCTGGTCGGTCTGCTGTCCAAGGGACACGTGCTGCTCGAGGGTGTTCCCGGCGTGGCCAAGACGCTGGCCGTGGAGACCTTCGCGCGGGTGGTCGGCGGGACGTTCGCGCGTATCCAGTTCACGCCCGACCTGGTGCCCACCGACATCATCGGTACCCGCATCTACCGGCAGGGCAAGGAGGAGTTCGACACCGAGCTCGGACCGGTCGTCGCCAATTTCCTGCTCGCTGACGAAATCAACCGTGCACCGGCGAAGGTGCAGTCGGCTCTGCTGGAGGTCATGCAAGAACGCCAGGTGTCGATCGGTGGTAAGAGATTCCCGTTGCCCAGCCCGTTCCTGGTCATGGCCACACAGAACCCCATCGAGCACGAGGGCGTCTACCCACTGCCCGAGGCGCAGCGGGACCGCTTCCTGTTCAAGATCAATGTCGGCTACCCCTCGCCGGAGGAAGAGCGCGAGATCATCTACCGGATGGGAGTGAAGCCCCCGGAGCCCAAGCAGATCCTGGAGACCGGCGACCTGCTGCGGCTGCAGGAGGTCGCGTCGAACAACTTCGTTCACCACGCGCTGGTCGACTACGTCGTGCGAGTCGTCACCGCCACCCGCTACCCCGAGCAACTCGGGATGAACGACGTCAAGAGCTGGATCTCGTTCGGCGCATCGCCGCGTGCTTCGCTGGGCATCATCGCCGCCTCGCGCTCGCTGGCGCTGGTGCGTGGGCGCGACTACGTGATCCCGCAGGACATCGTCGAGGTGATCCCCGACGTGCTGCGGCATCGGTTGGTGCTCACCTACGACGCGTTGGCTGACGAGATCTCGTCGGAGATCGTTATTAACCGGATCTTGCAGACCGTCGGTATGCCACAGGTGAATGCTGTTCCGCAGCAAGGTCATTCGGTGCCTCCGGCAATGCAGGTCGCGGGTGCGGCCAGCGGTCGGTGACTGATAGCAACTCCGCCGCGGAGCAACACGTGGCTACCCGCCCGCCGTCGATGCAGCGCGGGCAGATCGACGACCCCAAGCTGTCGGCGGCGCTGCGCACACTCGAGCTGACGGTCAAACGCAAGCTCGACGGTGTTCTGCACGGCGACCACCTCGGCCTGATTCCCGGCCCGGGTTCAGAGCCGGGGGAGTCGCGCGAGTATCAGCCCGGCGACGACGTGCGCCGGATGGACTGGGCGGTCACCGCGCGCACCACGCATCCGCACGTGCGGCAGATGATCGCCGACCGCGAACTGGAGACCTGGCTGGTGGTGGACATGTCGGCCAGCCTGGATTTCGGCACCGCGGTCTGCGAAAAGCGCGACCTGGCGGTGGCCGCCGCGGCCGCCATCACCTTCCTCAACAGTGGCGGAGGAAACCGGCTTGGGGCGCTGATTGCCAACGGCGAGAAGATAACTCGGGTGCCGGCCCGGTCCGGACGGCTGCACGAGCAGACGATGCTGCGCACCATCGCGACCATGCCTAAGGCGCCGGTCGGGGTGCGCGGGGATCTGTCGGTCGCGATCGACGCGCTGCGTCGTCCGGAACGTCGCCGCGGAATGGCGGTCATCATCAGCGACTTCCTCGGCCCGATCAACTGGATGCGTCCGCTACGAGCCATCGCTGCCCGCCACGAAGTGCTCGGCATCGAGATCCTCGACCCGCGCGACGTCGAGTTGCCTGACGTCGGTGACGTGATCCTGCAGGATGCCGAAACCGGCCGCTCCCGCGAGTTCACCATCGACGAACAGTTGCGCGACGACTTCGCCAAGGCGGCCGCGGCCCATCGGGCCGACGTGGCCCGCACGTTGCGCAGTTGCGGGGCGCCGCTGTTACCCCTGCGCACTGACCGCGATTGGATCGCCGACATCGTCCGTTTCGTCGAATCCCGCCGCCGCGGGGCCCTGGCGGGACGCCAGTGACTTTCGCTTCTCACGAGCCGGGCCGTAACACCAGGACGGGTCTGTCATGACATTGCCCTTACTCGGGCCGATGACGCTATCGGGGTTCTCCCACGCGTGGTTCTTCGTGTTCCTGCTGGTCATCCTCGGGCTGGTGGCGCTCTACATCATCGCCCAGGTGGCCCGGCAGCGCCGGATGCTGCGCTTCGCCAACATGGAGCTGCTGGAAAGCGTTGCGCCCAAGCAGCCCACCCGGTGGCGGCACCTGTCGGCGATCCTGCTGGTCGCGTCGTTGGTGCTGTTCACGATCGCGATGGCCGGCCCGACCCACGACGTCCGGATTCCACGCAACCGTGCGGTCGTCATGTTGGTCATCGACGTCTCGCAGTCGATGCGGGCCACCGACGTTGAGCCCAACCGGATGGTCGCGGCCGAAGCGGCCGCCAAGGAGTTCGCCGGCGAGCTGACGCCCGGTATCAATCTCGGGCTGATCGCGTACGCGGGAACGTCGACCGTTCTCGTCCAGCCGACGACCAACCGCGATGCGACCAAAGCCGCGCTGGACAAGCTGCAGTTCGCCGACCGCACCGCGACCGGTGAGGGGATCTTCACTGCGCTGCAGGCCATCGCCACCGTCGGCGCGGTGATCGGTGGGGGCGACACCCCGCCGCCGGCGCGCATCGTGTTGTTCTCCGACGGTAAAGAGACGATGCCGACCAATCCGGATAACCCCAAGGGCGCGTTCACCGCGGCGCGCACCGCCAAGGATCAAGGCGTGCCGATTTCGACGATCTCATTCGGTACCCCGTACGGCTTCGTGGAGATCAACGGCCAGCGCCAGCCGGTGCCGGTCGACGACACCACGATGAAAAAGGTTGCCGAACTATCCGGCGGTAACCATTACGGCGCCTCGAACTTGCAGGAGCTCAAACAGGTTTACGCCTCACTGCAGGAGCAGATCGGTTACGAGACGATCCGGGGCGACGCGAGTGTCGGATGGCTCCGGTTGGGTTCGCTGGTGCTGGCGCTGGCCGCGCTGGCGGCGTTGCTGATCAACCGGCGGTTGCCGACCTGACTCGGGTTCTTCTGCGGGCGTAACGCCAGGTCGAAGTCCGGCTCGGTTTTCCGCCGTGGCGTTACAGTCGTCGCGCCCGTGCCGCGGCTACGCGGCGGATGACGTCGTCGGGATGGTCCTCGCTGACAACCCGGACCACGAGCCAGCCATACCGCTGATCCAGCATCTCGAGCCGGCGGATGTCCTTCACGTATTGGTAGCGACTGGATCGATGTTGATCACCGTCATACTCGACTGCGACCTTGATGTCCTCCCAGCCCATGTCCAAATACGCGTCCACCCAACCCCATTCGTTGTAAACAGCAATCTGGGTTTGCGGGCGGGGAAACTCAGCATTCAGCAGCAAGAGGCGCAGCCAGGTCTCCTTCGGCGACTGTGCACCGCCGTCGGTCAACTCAAGAGCGGCCTCAGCACCTTTCATCCCGCGGCGACCACGGTAGCGATCGACCAACAGCTCGATGTCGACGGGCTTCAATTCGACCGCTTGCGCGAGCGCATCGACCGCGGCAATAGCATCGTCCAGGGGATATCGCCGGGTGAGGTCCAGCGCGGTCCTGGCCGGTGTGGTGAGACGCATACCGTCCACGAGGCCGATCTCGTCGTCAGCAATGCGCTCCTCCCAGACTTGTACGCCGGCGGCTGGGCGGCGGTTGGTGTCGATGATCGTGGCGGGCCGCGAGGGGTCGATCCAGCGCGCGCCGTGAAGAGCAGCGGCGGAGAAGCCGGCAAGTATCCCGCGGCGGCGAGATCGCAGCCAACAGGCTTTGGCACGTAGTGCTGGGGTCAGCTCCGCGTCCCTGGATACATAGACATCCTGATGCAGGGCGATGTAGCGACTTCGCAGCTCATAGCGGGATAGCCGGCCCGCGGCAAGGGCCTCACTACCGAAGAAGGGGTCGGTCATGGACGGAAGTGTGACGCGCCGCCCCGACAACGACGCCCAGCGTAACGCCAGGAAGTAATCCGATTGGAATATCCGCCCTGGCGTTACGCTCGTCAGCGCCGATTCGGGGCAGATTTCAGCCGCGCAGCACCGAGGCGATAAGTTGGCCCGGTGACTGACGCAGCCACCGATCTCCCCGCCGACGGGGGCAAGCCCGCATTCGTATCCCGTTCTGTCCTGGTTACCGGCGGAAACCGGGGGATCGGGTTGGCGATCGCACAGCGGCTGGCCGCCGACGGCCACAAGGTGGCGGTCACGCACCGCGGATCCGGGGCACCCGACGGGCTGTTCGGCGTCGAGTGTGACGTCACCGACAACGACGCCGTGGATCGTGCCTTCAAGGCAGTCGAGGAGCACCAGGGTCCGGTCGAGGTGGTGGTGTCCAACGCGGGCGTCTCGGCGGACGCGTTTCTCATCCGGATGACTGAAGAGCGGTTCGAAAAGGTCATCGACGCCAACCTGACCGGCGCGTTCCGGGTGGTCCAGCGCGCATCGCGCAGCATGCAGCGAAAGCGGTTCGGCCGGTTGATCTTCATCGGTTCGGTGTCGGGCAGCTGGGGCATCGGCAACCAGGCCAACTACGCGGCCTCCAAGGCCGGTGTGATCGGCATGGCCCGCTCGATCGCCCGCGAGCTGACCAAGGCGAATGTGACGGCCAACGTGGTCGCCCCGGGCTACATCGACACCGACATGACCCGCGCGCTGGACGAGCGCATTCAGGAAGGGGCGCTGGAGTTCATTCCCGCGAAGCGGGTCGGTACCGCCGCGGAGGTCGCCGGTGTGGTCAGCTTCCTGGCGTCCGAGGACGCGAGTTACATCTCCGGTGCCGTGATTCCGGTCGATGGCGGCATGGGTATGGGCCACTGACGATTACACAATTGAAGGACGGAAATGGCAGGACTGCTCGAAGGTAAACGGATCCTGGTCAGCGGGATCATCACCGATGCGTCGATCGCGTTCCACATCGCCAAGGTGGCCCAGGAACAGGGCGCGCAGCTGGTGTTGACCGGATTCGACCGGCTGCGGCTGATTCAGCGCATCGCTGACCGGCTGCCGGAGAAGGCTCCGCTAATCGAACTCAACGTGCAGGACGACGAGCACCTCGACACCCTGGCCGAGCGCGTGACGGCCGAGATCGGCGAGGGCAACAAGCTCGACGGTGTCGTGCATTCGATCGGCTTCATGCCGCAGACCGGGATGGGCATCAACCCGTTCTTCGACGCGCCCTATGAGGATGTCTCCAAAGGCATTCACATCTCGGCGTACTCGTACGCCTCGCTGGCCAAGGCACTGCTGCCGATCATGAACCCGGGCGGTTCGATCGTCGGGATGGACTTCGACCCGACCCGGGCGATGCCGGCGTACAACTGGATGACGGTGGCCAAGAGCGCGCTGGAGTCGGTCAACCGGTTCGTGGCGCGCGAAGCCGGCAAGCACGGTGTGCGCTCCAATCTCGTTGCCGCTGGCCCGATCCGGACCCTGGCGATGAGCGCCATCGTCGGTGGCGCACTCGGCGACGAGGCCGGTGCCCAGATGCAGCTGCTCGAAGAGGGCTGGGACCAGCGCGCGCCGATCGGGTGGAACATGAAAGACCCGACGCCGGTGGCCAAGACGGTGTGTGCACTGCTGTCCGAGTGGTTGCCGGCCACCACCGGATCGATCATCTACGCCGACGGCGGCGCCAGTACCCAGTTGCTGTAGCAAGCAATGGATTTCGACGCCGTCCTGTTGCTGTCCTTCGGCGGGCCTGAAGGCCCGGAGCAGGTACGGCCGTTCTTGGAGAACGTCACCCGTGGCCGGAATGTGCCGCCGGAACGTCTCGACGACGTGGCGCAGCACTACCTGCACTTCGACGGGGTGTCGCCGATCAATGGGATCAACCGGGATCTGGCCGCCCAGCTGCAAGCTGTGCTGGACATCCCGGTTTATTTCGGCAACCGCAACTGGGAGCCTTACGTCGAGGACGTCGTCGTCACCATGCGCGACAACGGGATTCGGCGTGCAGCGGTGTTCACCACCTCGGCGTGGAGCGGATACTCCGGCTGCACCCAGTATTCCGAGGACCTCGACCGGGCCAGGCGGGCGGCCGGTCCGGGTGCGCCCGAACTGATCAAACTGCGGCGATACTTCGACCATCCACTGTTCGTCGAGATATTCGCCGACAATGTCGTCGCCGCGGCACGCACAGTGCCGAAGGATGCCCGGCTGGTGTTCACCGCGCACTCGGTACCGGTGGCCACCGACGACAGGCTCGGCCCCAAACTGTATAGCCGCCAAGTGCGTTATGCCGCAGGGCTTGTCGCGGCGGCTGCCGGCTACGCCGACCACGACCTGGCCTGGCAGTCGCGCTCGGGCGCGCCGCAGGTGCCGTGGCTGGAGCCGGACGTCGCCGACCACATTGTCGCGCTCACCGAGGCGGGCATCAGGTCTGTCATCGTCTGCCCGATCGGTTTCGTCGCCGACCACATCGAGGTGGTGTGGGATCTCGACACCGAGTTACGCGAACAAGCTGACGCGGCCGGCATAGCACTGGCGCGGGCCGGCACGCCCAACGCCGACCCGCGATTCGCCCGGCTCGCGGTGGACCTGATCGACGAACTACGTTGCGGCCGCGCGCCCGCACGGGTGATCGGACCGGACCCGGTGCCCGGCTGCGCGGCGGGCATCAACGGCGAGCCGTGCCGTCCACCGCACTGTGTCGCTGAGTTCTGATCGGGTCAACGATGCCAGGCGGCGTGCAGAATCGTGTTGAGCGCAGCCGTTCTCGCCGACCGCACAACCGCTGCCAGTGGCCGCAGGGCGTCCGTGGCGATCTGGGTTTCGGACAACGACTGAGTGCCGATTCGGGTAAGCCCGGCGCTGACCGTGATGATCGCGTCGACGTGCGCCGCGTTCTCCAGCACTCGTAAGGCGCGCGACGGGGCAGGCTCTGGAACCTGGTGGTGCCGTGTGGATTCCAGCAACCGCTCCACCAGACCGCGCGGATCGTCGACGTCGACGCCGGCAGAGCCCAGCCCGATTGTGGTGAGGGCAGTGGCGGCGGAGCGCACCGCCGATCGGAGTGTGTATTCGGCCTCGCCCAAGTCGATGTGGTCGATCACCGGAGCACTGGGAAGCGAGTACACCGTCCACGACAGCGCATACAACTCGGGGATCACGAGTTCGTCGTCGGATTCGTCGTAGCGGTATTCGGGCACCAGCCCGACGGCCACGCTGGGATCGTCGGGATGCGTGACGACCACCGCTTCGCCGGCCGCCAGCGCGTCACGCTCGAACTGCGTGCCCGGGGCCAGCCCGCGGACATCGCCGGGAACCGGCAGCGCCACCCTGATCGACGGTGCGCCCGTTACGGCCCGTCCGGCTGCCGTGCGCAACGTCTGCAGCAGAGATACCGCGCCCGCGTCGGGAATGTCCGGCCACGGCAGCCCAGTATGTCCCGCCGCGACGGCATCGTAGGCGGTCACAGAATGTATTGGCGCCCAACAGGATAACGCGTCGAGGACGTCGTCAGGCGCGGCCTTGCCGGCAAGCCAGGCGTTGGCCCAGACCGAGAGCGTTGCGCTGGGGCACCACATGGTTTCGCAGTCTAGTTGTTCGCCGTGGCAACGGCCGATCACGCGATATCCTGACGGCATGTCTGCGGCTGTGATCTGGCTGATCGTCGCGTTAGGGCTAGCTGGCGCGGAGGCGCTGACCGGTGACATGTTCCTGCTCATGCTGGGTGGTGGCGCGCTGGCCGCGGCCGGGTCCAGCTGGCTGCTCGATCTGCCGATCTGGACCGATGGTGCGGTTTTCCTGGTGGTTTCCGTGCTGCTGGTGGTGCTGGTCCGACCCGCGGTGCGGCGGCGTCTGACCCCCGCGAAGAGCCTGACGACGGGCATCGAGGCGCTGGAGGGTAAAAGCGCGCTGGTGCTGGATCGCGTGGCCCGCGACGAGGGCCAGGTCAAAGTCGACGGTCAGGTGTGGACCGCGAGGCCATTGAATGAGGGTGACGTGTTCGAACCCGGCGAACGCGTGACCGTCATGCATATCGATGGGGCCACTGCGGTGGTCTGGATCCCTTAATCCTCTGAGAGCTTTAGGAGAATTCCATGCAAGGTGCAACTGCCGGGCTGCTTTTGTTCGCTGTATTGGTGGTGTTCGCAATCATCGTGGTGGCCAAGTCGGTGACGCTGATCCCGCAGGCCGAAGCGGCGGTGATCGAACGGCTGGGTCGCTACAGCCGCACGATCAGCGGGCAGCTGACCCTGCTGATCCCGTTCATCGACCGCGTCCGTGCACGGGTTGACCTGCGCGAACGGGTGGTGTCGTTCCCGCCGCAGCCGGTGATCACCGAGGACAACCTGACCCTCAACATCGACACCGTGGTCTACTTCCAGGTCACCGTTCCGCAAGCGGCCGTCTACGAGATCAGCAACTACATCGTCGGTGTTGAGCAGCTGACCACGACTACCTTGCGCAACGTGGTGGGCGGCATGACCTTGGAGCAGACGCTGACCTCGCGCGACAAGATCAACGCCCAGCTGCGCGGCGTCCTTGACGAGGCGACCGGCCGCTGGGGCCTGCGGGTGGCCCGGGTGGAGCTGCGCAGCATCGACCCGCCACCGTCGATTCAGGCCTCGATGGAGAAGCAGATGAAGGCCGACCGGGAGAAGCGCGCCGTGATCTTGACCGCCGAGGGAATGCGGCAGGCATCGATCACGCAGGCCGAGGGCGAGAAGCAGTCGCAGATTTTGGCCGCCGAAGGCGCCAAGCAGGCCGCCATCCTTGCCGCCGAGGCCGATCGGCAATCCCGGATGCTGCGGGCGCAGGGTGAGCGGGCCGCGGCCTACCTGCAGGCACAGGGGCAGGCCAAGGCGATCGAGAAGACCTTCGCGGCCATCAAGGCCGGCCGGCCGACTCCCGAGATGCTGGCCTACCAGTACTTGCAGACCCTGCCGAAAATCGCAGAGGGCGACGCCAACAAGGTGTGGGTGGTGCCCAGCGACTTCGGAACGGCGTTGCAGGGCTTCACCAAGTTGCTCGGGGCTCCGGGCGATGACGGGGTGTTCCGTTTCGTGCCGTCGCCCGTCGACACCACGCCGCCCAAGCCCGAGGACGACTCGGACGTGGCCGACTGGTTCTCCACCGAGACCGACCCGGCCCTCCTGCAGGCGGTGGCCAAGGCTGAGGCAGACGCCCGCAACCCGGTTGACGGCTCGTTGCCGCCGCAGCACGAGCTGAGGCAGTGATGTGGGCGATCTGACCTCGCCGAAAACGTATGCGGCCCTTGCAGCTTTCCAGGCCGTGGATGCGGTTGCATGCGCGATCCCGGTGCCCCCGATCGCGAGAGCCCTTGACACTTTGGAAGTGCCGCAAAACATTCGGTGGCTCCTGCCGGCATCCAAGGCGGCCTCGGTGATCGGTCTGCTCGCCGCCGGCCGGATCCCGGCCTTGGCTCGCCTCACCACGGCGATGCTCACACTGTATTTCCTGCTCGCGGTCGGCGCGCATGTCCGCGTTCGCGACCGGATCGTGAATGCGCTTCCGGCGGCGTCGTTCTTGGCCACCTACGCCGTGCTGACGTGGAAAGGACCACAACCGAATTAGTGCGGGGTTAATCACCATCGCGTTCGATTCGGCAGGTAATGGGTACCTGACCGCCTGATGAACGCTGCGCGCCGGCTAACCGGCCAGAGTCGGCGGCGGCGCCGTCGCTGGACCCGTGACCAGATCCAGGTCACCGACCCCGAAGTGATGCGCCGCTCCATCAAAGGCGCCTCGATCGGCAACTTCATGGAGTGGTACGACTTCGGGGTCTACGGCTACATCGCCACCACGATTGCGCAGGTGTTTTACCCCGGCGACAGCGTCAGCGCGGTCCACCTCATCGCCACCTTCAGCACCTTGGCGGCGGCTTTCGTGGTGCGTCCAGTTGGCGGGTTGATCTTCGGTCCACTCGGCGACCGCATCGGGCGCAAGCGGGTGTTGGTGATCACGATCGTGCTGATGACGATCGGTACGACCGGGACGGGTTTACTGCCGGGTTACAGCACGATTGGCGTCTGGGCGCCGATTCTGCTGGTCATTGCGCGTGTGTTCCAGGGTCTGTCGACCGGCGGCGAGTACGTCGGCGCCATGACATACATCGTCGAGCAGGCACCGGACCGCAAACGCGGGATGGTGGTCGGGTTTCTGCCGCTGGGCAACCTGGCCGGGTTCGTGGCAGCAGGATTGATCGTCACCGCGTTGCAGACATGGCTACCCAGCCACGACATGCTGACCTGGGGATGGCGGGTGCCGTTGCTGCTGAGCGCGCCGCTCGGGCTGGTCGCGGTGTTCATGCGGATGCGACTCGAGGAATCGGCTGCTTACCAGGGTGAGAGTCAGGAAGCGGCGCCCGACGACGATCCGCGGCAATACCGGCGCGCCATCGCCGAGCAGTGGAAGCCCATGCTGATCTGCGCGGCTCTGGTGTACACATCGAACGCGGCGGACTACATGCTCACCGGCTATTTGCCGACCTATCTAAGAGTCTTGATCCACGTCGGCCCTACCACCGGGCTCGCGATGATCACGGCGACGTTGACCATCCTGGCCATTCTGCTGGTGTTCGTCGCGGCGCTGTCCGACCGCATCGGCGTGAAACCGATCATGGCGACCGGCTGCGGGCTGCTGATCTTCGCATCGATCCCGGCGTTCCTGCTCATCCGCCATGGCACCGGCATCCTGCTGATCTTCATCGGGATATTGCTGATCGGCTTGATGGAACTCTGCTTCGACAGCACCTCGCCCGCCACGATGCCGGCACTGTTTCCGACCAACGTCCGCAACGGCGCGCTGGCGATCTCCTACAACGTCGCGATATCGGCCTTCGGCGGAACCACGCCCCTGATCGCTCAAGCATTGGTGTCCGGCACCGGCGACCTCATGGTGCCGGCGTACATGCTGATCGTCGCGGGGTTGGTGGGCGCGGTGACCCTGGTGTTCACACCGGAAGTAGCCGGTCGCCGGTTGCCCGGGTCACCGCCGAGTGTCGAGACCGAGCGGGAGGCCCGAGACTTGGTGCAGGGCTGCGACTAGCGGCTGAGCGCCCGCGGGATCAGTGCGGGGTGCCCGGAGGACAGGGTGGCGGGTATACCGGTACCCCACCACCGCCTCGTGCGCTGCCGGGTCCGACGCGGCCGTACGGCCAACACTTCATCGCCTTGAGTGGGGGGGCGGGTGCTGCCGCTGGTCCGTCGCACGTCGGGCATGGCGGGGGCGGATCCAACGGCGCTGCGCTGCCGACCCCCACGCCGAACGTCAGCGTTGCGCCGGAGATTGCCGCCGCCGCGATCAGATGCCTTACGTCCATTCGTGTTGCCTCTCAGACAGAAAACCGCCACCTCGACAGTGAGCAGTCACTGGCTGGCCGCCGAGAATTGTTCAGTTCTTCAGTGTATCCATGTATTCGCACTCGTGCCTGGCCTTGAGCCGCAGCACAGGGGATCACCCGCGCAGCGCCGCCTCGGGCGCGTCGTCGACGTCTGTCACCGCGGCCCGGTGATGCCGACGGTACTGCCGGATCTCGTACGCCAACAACGCAAGCCCGACCAAACCTGTGCACAGCGACACCAGAAACAGCAGCGGGCTGACGTCGCCGGTGAGCGCGTCACCCAGAATCACCACGGCCGCAGTACCGGGAAACAAACCCGCAACGGTCGCCAGCGCATAGGGCAGCACCCGCGCCCCGGACGCTCCGACGGCGTAGTTCAGCGGCGCGAACGGCACCACGGGGATCAGCCGCAGCGAGATGACCGCCAGCCAGCCCCGGTCGCGCAGCCGGGTGTCGACCCTGTCGACCGCCTGATGGCGAACCAACCGGCTGAGCTGCCAGCCGGCGGCCCGGACCAGCACGAGCGCGATCAACGCGCTGGCAGTGCTGGCGGTGACCGCCAACATGATGCCGAGTAGCGGACCGAACAGCAGTCCGGCGGCCAGGGTGAACGCGGTACGGGGAAACGGCAGCACGGTCACCACGATGTGAGCGGCCAGAAACGCCAGCGGGAACCACGGGCCCATCGACGTCGACCAGTCCCGCAGTTCCACCGCCGAGGGCAGCCGAACAAGCAGCGCGACCGCGACCATGATGGCTATCACCGCGGCGGTCAGCACCAGCCGGCGCCGCGACACCTGACGCGCGGTCGCGACCAAAGCGGAACCCAGCGGACGCAGCGCGCCGGCGATTCTGGTGCTGGCGGGCCCCGTCACGGGGTGCAGCCTACGGTCCAAGGGTGAACAATCTCCTCAGCGGATGATCAACGACAGCAGCTTCTTGCCCAATGGCACTGCCGCCGAGCTGTTTTCGCTGTTGACCGTGATGTGTCGACCAGACCGCAGCCGCAGCTCATGCTGCAGTTTGTCGTGCAAAGTGCTGGCGGCAGCCGGGCACCCGCGACACGCGCCCGATAACCGGACGTTCACGTTGTCGCCCTCGATCGACACCAATTCGATCGAGCCGCCGTGTGATTCGGCGAGCGCGCCGACTGGTCCGGCGAGCAATTCGGCGGTGATCGCGGCCAGCCCGGTGGTGTCGTCGGGTGCGACATCCGTCCGCCAACCGGCCGGATCCAGCAGCGCGTCGCACAGGGCGTCGCGAACGTCGTCGCCCACCTCGCGCCAGTTCTTGCCCGCGCGCAGCGTGATCAGCACATCGCCGGTGCGGACCTCGATCTCGTCGATCACCCCGCCGTCGAGCATGCCGCCGAGGCGCCCGGGAGCCTGACGCACCATGCCTCTGGCCGGCAGCCGGTCTTCGGCGGCCACCCAGCGCAGCTGTTGCGGGTTCGCGGTGGCGGTGGCGTGGATCGGAATCATGCGCCCACACCGATCGCAATCGACCGCGCCGCGAACGCCATCACCCAGGCGAGGACAAACATGTAGCTGAACGCGAAGGCCGGCCAACGCCACGAGTTGGTTTCGCGGCGCATCACGGCGATCGTCGACATGCACTGCAACGCGAACATGAAATAGACCATCAGCGCGATGACCGTGGGCGCGGTGAAAATCCGATGGCCGCGCTCGTCGGTCATGCCGGTCAGCGCCGCATGCGGATCTTCGGGATCCGCCGCCGCCGACACCTGGCCCAGGGTCGACACGAAAACCTCGCGCGCCGAGAGTGATCCGACCAGAGCGATATCGGTCCGCCAATCGAAGCCCAGCGGAGCGAACACCGGCTCGACAGCACGGCCCACGTCGGCGGCATAGCTGTGATTCATCACGTATGCGGTGGCGTCGGTCGCGGACATCCCGCGGGTCTGCGCCTCGCGGACGGGCAGACTAAGCAGCGCCCACAACACCAGGGAGGTGGCCAGAATGATGGTTCCCGCTTTACGCAGAAACACCCTGGCCGCACTCCACATCGCGGCCAGCATCGCCTGCGCGGACGGCAGTCGGTAGGGCGGAAGCTCCATGGTGAACGGCAGCAGATCGCCGCGCAGGATCGTGGACTTGACCAGCAGCGCAGCGATTAGCGCGGACATCCCGCCGCCCAGGTAGAGCAGGAACATCGTGACGCCCTGCGCGCTGAGCCCCAACCATCGCGTTTGCGGCGTCACCAGCAGACCGACCAGCAGGGTGTACACCGGCAGCCGGGCTGAGCACGTCATCAATGGCGCGGTGACGATCGTCGCGATCCGGTCCTTCGACGACGGCAACGTCCGGGTCGCCATGATGCCCGGAATGGCGCAGGCGAACGACGAGAGCATCGCGACGAAGGCCCGGCCCTCCAACCCGGTCTTGGCCATCACCCGGTCCATCAAGAACGCCGCCCGCGACATGTAGCCGACGTTCTCCAGAAACGCGAGCAGTAAGAACAGCAAAACAATCTGCGGGAGGAACTGCAGCACGGTGCCGACCCCGCCGATAACCCCCTGGCCGAGCAGACCCCGGACGATCGGATTACCGATGTGCTCTCCAACCTGGCCGCCCAGCCAGGTCAGCGCCCGGGCAATGCCGTCCCGCAGTGGCGCGGCGGCGGTGAACAGGACCTGAAAGAACCAGAACATCACCGCGAAAAAGATGACGGTGCCCCACAGCGGGTGCAGCAGCACCCGGTCGATCCGGCGGGTGCGCTGATCCGGTTGCGGCGCAACATAATCGGCCGCATCGAGAACTGACTGGCCCCACGCGTCGATGGCGTCCTGGCCAGGCGGAGGAAGCACCGGAGGACGTTGCCACTGCTCGAAGGACGCCAGCCGGGCCCGCAGATCGTCGATGCCCGATCCGCGGTTCGCGACGACCGCGACCACCGGGATGCCCAGCGCCGTCGACAACGCCTCGACGTCGATTCGGCCGCCGCGCGAGCTCAATTCGTCGCCCATGGTCAGCGCCAGCAGGCACGGTAGATCGAGCCTGAGCACCTGGCCGATCAGCAGGATCGACCGGCGCAGCGTGGTCACGTCGGCGACCAACACCACCGCGTCCGGCCGGCCGATGTCCGGATACTTTCCGGCCAGCAGGTCGGTCACCACCTGCTCGTCCGGGCTGATCGGGTCGAGGCTGTAGGTGCCGGGCAGGTCTTCCACGGCGATCGCGACGCGGTCCACGGTGGTGGCACCGACACTGCGTCCGACGGTTACTCCCGGGTAATTACCGGTCTTGGCGCGCAACCCGGTCAGATGATTGAAGACGCTGGTCTTGCCGGCGTTCGGACTGCCGACCAACGCCACTCGCCGGATGCCCGCGAGGGCAACCGGGGAGTCGGTGACGTCATGGCACGCGGTCATGGGTCCACTTCGGGAACGACTTCGATGAGCTGCGCCTCGCGGCGGCGCAGACACAGCTCAGTGTCCTGCACGCGATAGATGGTCGGGTCACCAAGCGGCGCCCGACGGATCACGTCGACACGGGCCTTTGCGCGAAAGCCTAACTGCCCCAACCGATTCGCCACCATCGGGTCGGCCTGGGCGACCGTGCCCACCACTGTCGCCCGGGTTCCGGGTGTCAGCTGAGCAAGCGCGATCACCGAGCCGGTTTGATCGCCTGCGCCCTGCGGTCGAGTACGCATGATGCCCTAACGTTAGCCGGTCTACCTTAGTAAGGTACTCCTCACTTGGGCGGGGTCGATGTGGCTCGTCAGCCCCGGTCGCCGCGGGTTGTGCGGTCACGCCACAGAGCATCATTTAGCCTGGTGGTCGGGTGACAGACCAGTGTCGGGTTGTCACGTACTGGGACAAGGAGCCGCCGGTGTCAGTCGATGTGTCCGCTGAACCTGCCGATCTCGAGCAGGGCCGCGCCAGATGGCGCACTGCGGTGGCCGGGGTCCTGGCCAAGAGCACACGGCGCGACGCCGACGAACTCGGGCCGGAGCCCGAGCAGCTGCTGGAAACCCCGACCTACGAGGCTGTCGCGATCCGGGCGCTGTACACCGCGCTCGACGAGCTACCCGAGCCGCCGCTGCCGGGCGAGTGGCCCTACCTGCGTGGCGCCGACGCGTTGCGCGACGTCAAGTCCGGTTGGAGGGTCGCCGAGGCTATTCCGGCCAATCGGGTGGCCGGGGTGGCGGCCGAGGACGTCAACTCCGCGGTGCTCGCCGGGCTCAGGGAGGGCGTCAGTGCGCTGCTGGTCCGGGTGGGGGAGTCCGGTGTACTGCCCGCACAGCTGGAGAAGGTGTTCGAAGGCGTTTATCTGAGCATGGCGCCGGTGATTCTCGATGCCGGCGCCGATTACCAGGCCGCCGGCGACGCCTTGCTCGAATTGGTGACTCGCGTCGAGCCCGATCAGCGCGCACTCTTGTCGATCGACCTGGGAGCCGATCCACTCACGGCGGCGCTCAGCGAGCGTCCCACAGCCGAACTCCGGGAAGTGGTCAGAATGGCCACGCGGCTGGGCGACGATCAGGGTGTGCGGGCGATCACCGTCGACGGGCCCGCGTTCCACAATCTCGGCGCCAACGCGACGTGGGAGCTCGCCGGCAGCGTTGCCGCCGCGGTGGCATACCTGCGGGTGCTCACCGAGTCCGGCCTGCCGGTGGCCAAGGCCTTGTCGCAGATCAGTTTCCGGCTGGCCGCCGACGACGATCAATTCCTGACGACCGCCAAGATCAGGGCGCTGCGACGGCTGTGGGCACGCGTCGCGGACGTTGTCGGGGAGCCTGACCACGGTGCGGCCGTCGTCCACGCCGAAACGTCGCTGCCGATGATGACGCAGCGCGACCCCTGGGTGAACATGCTGCGCACCACGTTGGCCGCCTTCGGCGCCGGTGTCGGCGGCGCGGACACCGTGCTGGTGTTCCCCTTCGACGTCGCGATCGAAGGCGGATTTCCCGGTATGGCCGCCAGTTTCGCGCGGCGGATGGCTCGCAACATCCAGCTGCTGCTGCTCGAGGAGTCCCACGTCGGCCGGATCCTGGACCCGGCGGGTGGGTCGTGGTTCGTCGAGGACCTCACCGACCAACTGGCCAACCAAGCCTGGCAGACGTTTCAAACCATCGAGCGGCAGGGCGGCTTCGTCGACGCGCATGACCACATCGCGGGCCAGATCGCTGAGATTGCCGCCCGGCGTACCGACGACATCGCCCACCGCAAGACGGCGATCACCGGCGTCAACGAATACCCAAACCTCACTGAACCGGCGCTGCCGCAGAGTGATTCGTCGTATTCGCCCCTTGCTGCAGGCAAACTCATTCGATACGCCGCGCAGTTCGAGGCGCTGCGCGACCGTTCCGATGCCTACCTGTCCCGTACCGGGTCGCGTCCGCAGGCCCTGCTGTTGCCACTGGGTCCGTTGGCCGAACACAACATCCGCACGACATTCGCGTCAAACCTGCTTGCCTGCGGCGGCATCGAGGCGGTCAACCCGGGGATCGTTGATGGCGACAGTGTCGCCAAGGCGGTCACCGATGCCGGGTCACCTGCTGTGGCGGTGCTCTGCGGCACCGACGCTCGGTACGGCGCCGAGGCGTCCGCGGTCGTCGAGGCAGCCCACAGTGCGGGGGTGTCCCATGTCTGTCTGGCCGGGCCGCAGAAAGCGGTGGCCGACGCAGATCACCAACCCGATGAACTTCTGACCGCGGAAATCAATGCGGTGGAGGCTCTTTCACAACTGCTCGACCGGTTGGGGGCTTAGCGACGATGACTACCACCACGCCCGTAGTAGGCAGTTTCGCCGATGTACCGCTGCACAGCGACCGCAGCGTCGCGCAGCCGACCGAAGATGCAGTGGAACAGCACATTGCGGCGGCCGCGGCCGCGCACTGGTACACACCCGACCAACTGGTGTGGCACACACCCGAAGACATCGACGTCAAACCGGTGTACATCGCCGCCGACCGCGCCGCCGTCGAGTCCGGCGGATATCCGCTGAACACCTTCCCGGGCGAGCCACCCTTTGTCCGCGGCCCCTATCCGACGATGTATGTCAACCAGCCCTGGACGATCCGGCAGTACGCCGGGTTCTCCACGGCCGCGGAGTCCAACGCGTTCTATCGGCGCAACCTTGCCGCCGGACAAAAAGGTCTGTCGGTGGCCTTCGACCTCGCCACCCACCGTGGGTATGACTCGGATCATCCGCGCGTGCAGGGTGACGTCGGAATGGCCGGGGTAGCAATCGATTCCATCCTTGACATGCGCCAGCTGTTCGACGGAATCGACCTGTCGACGGTGTCGGTGTCGATGACGATGAACGGCGCCGTGCTGCCGATCCTGGCGCTGTACGTGGTGGCCGCGGAGGAGCAGGGGGTGCCGCCGGAGAAGCTGGCCGGCACCATCCAGAACGACATCCTCAAAGAATTCATGGTGCGCAACACCTACATCTATCCACCGAAGCCGTCGATGCGGATCATCTCCGACATCTTCGCCTACACCAGCGCCAAGATGCCGAAATTCAACTCCATCTCCATCTCCGGCTATCACATTCAAGAAGCCGGTGCCACAGCCGATTTGGAGCTCGCCTACACGCTCGCCGACGGTGTCGACTACATCAAGGCGGGCCTGGACGCCGACCTCGACATCGACAAGTTCGCTCCCCGACTGTCCTTCTTCTGGGGCATCGGCATGAACTTCTTCATGGAGGTGGCCAAGTTGCGGGCCGGGCGGCTGCTGTGGAGCGAGCTGGTCGCGCAGTTCAACCCCAAGAGCGCGAAATCGCTTTCGCTGCGCACACATTCGCAGACTTCCGGCTGGTCGCTGACCGCTCAGGATGCGTTCAACAACGTCGCGCGCACCTGCATCGAGGCGATGGCCGCGACCCAGGGTCACACCCAGTCGCTGCACACCAACGCCCTGGACGAAGCGCTGGCGCTGCCCACCGACTTCTCGGCCCGCATCGCGCGCAACACCCAGCTTGTCCTGCAACAAGAATCCGGCACCACCCGGCCGATCGACCCCTGGGCCGGCTCGTACTACGTGGAATGGTTGACCTACCAACTCGCGCAGCGGGCGCGCGCGCACATCGCCGAGGTCGCCGAGGCGGGCGGCATGGCCCAGGCCATCAACGACGGTATTCCGAAGCTGCGCATCGAAGAAGCGGCCGCGCGGACGCAGGCCCGCATCGACGCCGGCACCCAGCCCGTGATCGGGATCAACAAGTACCAGGTGGAAGAAGATCAAGAGGTCGAGGTCCTCAAGGTCGAGAACAGCCGGGTGCGTGCCGAACAACTGGCCAAACTCGAAGACCTGCGGGCACATCGGGACCAGTCGGCAGTTGAAGCCGCACTTGCCGAGTTGTCGCGTGCCGCCGCAGCCCATGGTCGGGCCGGCGAGGATGGACTCGGCAACAATCTCTTGGCGCTCGCCGTCGACGCGGCCCGCCACAAGGCCACAGTCGGCGAAATCTCCGACGCACTCGAAAAGGTCTATGGGCGTCACCAAGCCGAGATCCGTACCATCGCCGGGGTCTACCGCGACGAAGCTGGAAAGGCCGAGAACATGGCATCCGCCACCGAACTCGTCGAGAAGTTCGCCGAGGCCGACGGTCGGCGGCCACGGATCCTGGTGGCCAAAATGGGGCAGGACGGCCATGACCGTGGACAGAAGGTGATCGCAACGGCGTTCGCCGACATCGGATTCGACGTCGACGTCGGTGCACTGTTCTCCACGCCGGACGAGGTCGCCCGTCAGGCCGCGGACAACGACGTCCACGTGGTCGGGGTGTCCTCCCTGGCGGCCGGTCACCTCACGTTGGTGCCCGCGCTCCGCGACGCGCTGGCCGAAGTGGGTCGCTCCGACATCATGGTGGTGGTCGGCGGTGTCATCCCACCGGCTGACTTCGACGCGCTGTACGCGGCGGGCGCGACGGCGATCTTCCCGCCCGGCACGGTGATCGCGGATGCCGCGATCGACCTGCTGCACAAGCTGGCCGAACGACACGGGTACACCCTCTAGCCAGATGGCAACTGAAAACGGCGACAGCATAGACAAACTCGCCGCGGCGGTGCGCGACGGTGATCGCTCAGCACTACCGCGGGCGATTACGCTCGTGGAGTCGACCCGCGCCGATCACCGCGACCGCGCACAGCAGTTGCTGCTGCAGCTGATGCCCGCTGCGGGCAATGCCTTACATGTCGGAATCACCGGGGTGCCAGGAGCCGGCAAGTCGACCACCATCGAGGCGCTCGGGATGCACTTGATCGGTCGTGGCCATCGGGTCGCG
>NZ_DASXHW010000410.1:0-5249 GCF_036488105.1 Mycobacterium sp.
ACACGAACTGCGAATACCTCATGGGTGATCAAATCGACGAAAAGCTGGATGCCGGAATCGATGTCGTGTCCGCGACGTATGTGACGCCCTACCCTCCGGGCTTCCCGGTGCTGGTGCCCGGCCAGGTGTTCAGCCGCGAGATCCTGCAGTTCATGCGGGATTTGGACACCAAGGAGATCCACGGCTACGAGCCGAACTTCGGCTACCGGGTGTACACCGAGAAGGCGATCGAGATGGTGGGCGCCGCAGCGGGTTTGCCGCCCAACAGACACCACATCGAGGCTGAGACCTCGTCGAAGGCGACGAAGAAGAAGCCGGCCAAGCGTGGTGGCAATGGCCACGATTCGGGTCCTGCCGAGGTCGGGCAGGACGAACTGCTCGGCCAGCGCCAGCCCGGCGACGCGGTGACCGCCGACTAACCGAACGGCGCGCCGTCGAACCGCTCGCGGGTGGCGAGTTCGGCGACGCTGGCGCGCCTGAGCTTCGTCAGCTGTTTGCGCGGCTTGCCCAGCGGCAACAGTGCGGCGAGAGCGAACGACTCGGGCACGCCCAATAATTCTCGGACCCTGGGCTCCTCGCTGATGGCGCTGGTGGTGATGGTCCCGCCATACCCCTCATTGCGCGCGGCCAGCAGAATGTTCCATACCAGCGGGTAGACCGATGCGCCGCTGACCACCCCGATCCGGTCGAGGTCTTGATCGACCGCGGCAACGACTTCGAGATCGACGAAGACCGCCAGCACCACCGCGGCATCGAGCATTGGCGCGGTCATCTGCGACGGCGGCTCGATCGCCGCGATCTGTTCGGCGGTCACCTTCGGCGGGTGCAGCGGGTTCCAGGGGCTCTCACCGTTCTGCAGCTGCGCGATATACCGTCGCGCGCTCGGAATGGACAACTCCGCCAACGCTTCCCGAATCCCGCGGTCGCGGATGACGATCACCCGGGCACCCTGGCGGTTGCCGCCACTGGGCGCGAACCGCGCATTGTCGAGAATCCGCTCGAGTACGTCGTCGGGCAGGGGGTCACCGGTGTAGTCGCGCACTGCGGCCGTGGTGCGCATGACGTCGTATAGGTCCACGAGTCCATAGTGGTGTGTCCGGGCCTCTAGAGTCCATGACATGAGCAATCGAGTGGACGCCCGGCGGCGCGACGTCGCGTTCAGCGTGCTGGGCGGCCCGACCACCGTTGTCGACTACGGCGGCCGTCGGATGCTGATGGACCCGACGTTCGACGAGCCCGGTAAACACGACTACCTGACCAAGACGATCGGGCCGGCGGTACCCGCCGCCGCGCTGGGAGCCATCGACGTGGTGCTGGTCAGCCACGACCAGCATCCGGACAATTTCGACAACGAGGGCCGGCAGGTGGCGCTCGCCGCGCCGCTGGTGCTGACGCACCCGGGCGGCGCGGAGCGGCTCGGCTCGCCGGCGGTGGGTCTCAAGCCATACGAAAGCTTCGAGCTTCCGGCTGTCGACGGCACCAAAGCGGTGACGGTACAAGCGGTTCCGGCTGTGCACGGCCCTGCTGACGGGCAGCGCGATGCCGGTGGCCATGTCAACTGCGAGGTCACCGGTTTCGTGCTCTCGGGTCCGGGCTTGCCAACGGTGTATCTCAGCGGCGACAACGCTTCGATCAGTGCGGTCAAGGAGATCGCCGACCGGGTGGGCAACGTCGACGTGGCGATCATCTTTGCCGGTGCGGCCAGGGTGCCGGCGAAGGAGCGCGGCCGTCCGCTGACCATGACGGGGCAGCGGGCCGCGGCAGCCGCCGAAATACTGGACGCCCGGCTGGTCATCCCCGCCCACGTCGACGGCTGGGCGCACTTCAGCGAAGGAGTCGGCGAATTCGGCGGCGCCTTCGACGAGTCCGGAATCCTCGACCTGCTCGCGGTCGCTCCCTACGGCGAGTGGATCGTTCCGTCGTGGCTGTAGCCAGCCCGATCTGCTCCTCGGTTGCGACGACATTTCATCGAAATTGACGTTGGCGCGAAGAAGTACGAGTGACCAGCACGCTAGCGTCGATCTCGACTGCCAAAACACGAATTAATGACGCACGACGTCTAGCCGCGCACTGCCGAGATGGTCCACGCCGGCAGGATCGGTGCCCGGGTGAGGAAATGATCGCCTTGACCGATGCTGCGCAGCAGAGCCCGGGTGCGCATGATGCAACAGCCCATTCGCGTCATCGCGAAAATCTCGTACCACTCGAGGGCGACCAGCGGGCGACCGATCATCTCTTCGAAGCGGTGGATGACCTGCTCGCGGCTGTCGAAGCCGGGCAACTCGGGATCGGCGTCAATGCCGTTGACTTCCAACATTTGTCGCCGGGTGGCCAGCCACCACGCGAAATCCGTCTCGGCCGGGCACAGGCAGGCCTGCTCCCAGTCCAGAACGCCGACGATCTGCCCGTCGTCGCCGAAGATGGCGTTGGATAGCCGAGCGTCGTTCCAGCACACCGCGGCGTCACCGGTCTGCTCCGGCTGGTGGCGCCGCAGCCACCCGAACGCCTCGGTCATCACGTCCGGAATCTGATTGTCGGTGCCCCAGGCCGCATACTCCTGCCACCACGCCAGCTCCGCGGAAACGCCTGTGCCGGTTGGCCGGTGCAGCCAGGTCGCCTCGCCGACCGGAACGCGCTGCAGACCCGCAAGCGTCTTCAGGAACGAATCGTGGGCGCGACGCTGCACCTGCGGCCCCGCATCATGCAGCCATCCCCGCGTCGCATACGTGGTGTCCGACGGGGTGTGCCCGACGATGCGCGGCATCACCAAGAACCGGGACCCGATCCACGACTCGTCGGGTTCGTAGACGATCGGTGACGGCGTCGCGATCCCGTGCAGATGCAGCAACTCCTGGGTACGCGTCTGCGCGTCCAGGTCGTACTCCGGGTAGATGCCGCCGCCCGCGGGAGGAATCCGCAGCACGTACTCGCTGGACTGGCCCGCCACGTCGGCGGCGAACACCAGGCTCTCACTCGACCACCCGGCCGCGCGGTTCGCCGCTTTCAGCTCCGACACCGCTGCCTCGCCGCCGAATCGGTGGCTGAACCACGCCTCGAGCCGGGCCCTGGTGTCGGCCAGATCGCGTTGAATGAGCGCGATTCCTGCCATGCCACCCAGATTTACATACGAAGGGTCAGATGTAAATGATCGATCCTTTACGTATGAGCCCCAGGCTGTAATACGCTCGCGGGGTGACTTCGCCGCAGCCGCTCACCTTCGGAGCGATCGAGGACGCGTCGTTGCCGCTGGCGGTGCTGGCCCATGGCTTTCCGGATACGCCGTTCACCTGGCGTCACCTCGGGCCCGCGTTGGCGCGTCGCGGCTATCGGGTGGTGGCGCCGTGGCTGCCCGGGTACGACGCGCCGACCGATCAGCCGATCAGCGTCGGAACCTACGTTCGCCACCTGCTCGACGTACGTCGCCACTACGACGCGGATGACCGCGCGCTGCTGGTCGGCCACGATTGGGGAGCGCAAGCCGGATACGGAGCCGTAGCCGTCGAACCGAAAGCATTCGAATGCTTTGTTGCGCTTGCTGTTCCGCCGGTCGCTGCATTGGCCGCCGGGTTGTTCAGCCACGCCCAACTCAAGCGATCCTTCTACATCTATTTCATCCAGCAGGTCGGTATGGCGGAGGCCGTGTTGGTGGCGCCCGGGTTCTGGGAGTCGCTGTGGGCCGACTGGTCGCCGGGTTACGACGCCGGCGACGACATCGCCGAACTGCGGCGCTATGTGACTGCCGATAACATCGCGAATGTCGTTGCGCCGTATCGAGCCTCGTTCAATCCGCAATTCGCTGACCCCGACGCCGAAGCCGAAACGGCAGCCACCATGCAAACGCCGCCGGTGCCGACGCTATATCTGCACGGCGCCGACGACGGAGCGATCGGAGCTGAGCTGCTCGGCGACCTCAGCCCGCACTTTCCGGCTGACGGATCCGCTTTCGAGATCGTCGACGGCGTCGGTCACTTCCTGCATCTCGAAAAGCCGGACCTGGTCGCGGCGAAGATCAACAACTGGCTGGACGACTAATTCCGGAGTTGATATCGCATGTGGCACCTTTTCAAAAGCACATGCAATGGTCAGCGTGAGGTGCAGGCGTGACGGTTGTGACTCGCCCCCAACCCGGCCGCATGACGTAGCTCGGCAAGGAACCGGTCCGGGGTGTCGTCACCGATCACGTAGTGGCACACAGCGACTCGTACCACGGTGGATGCCGCAACCTCGGCATGCTGGCCGCCGATGATCCGCGCGATCCGATCACGCATGATCGGCAACACACGTTTCATCTGATGCAGAATGTGTTCGGGCTCGGTCTCGGCCAGTGAGCTCAGCGAATAGCTGCTCTGAAAGTCGACGATGAACCTCAACGCGGCATCGAGCCGATCGGCCCCGCTCAGTCCGGCGATCGCCGTGGCGATGCCGGCGTCGAAGTTGTCCTGCTCGTAGAGGCCGAACGCCTCGAGCAGACCCTCTTTGGAGCCGAAGTAGCGATACAGCGTCGGGCGTGACACCTTGGCCTGCGCGGCCACATCGGACAGCTGCAACCGCCGGCGGCCATCGCGCGCCAGCACGACGAAGGTGGCGGCAAGAATCCGTCGTCGCGTCGACTGCTCGGCGTCGACAGTACGCCCGGAAGCGGCCATCGTGTCCTTTACATCTATGGGGTCAAATGTCACACTGAGCCTACCGCTGGCCCTGGTCGATGGAAAGGTTGCGACGGTGACCAACCTCGTGATCCGCAAGATCCCGTGGGAGTTCGATGCGAGCGTGCCGTTCATGTGGCAGCCCGACAACCCGAATTTCGGGCTGTTCTGCAATGCGTTCACGTTCATCGCCGTCCCGTTCGAGCGTTACATCGTCAACGTGGTCCGCCGGGCGCAGGACAAGCTGCAGCAGGATCCGGAGGTCGCCGCCGTGGCCGAGGCGTTCCTGCGGCAAGAGGCGCAGCACGCGTCCGCGCACCGCAAGCACATGTTGGCGCTGGTACAGAAGTATCCCGAGCTCGAGCAGTGCTACGACGACGCCTGCCGCTCTTACGACCGACTGCTCGACGAGCAGCCGATCGAATTCCACGTCGCGTACATCGCCAACCTGGAGGCAACGTTCACCCCGCTGTTCAAAGTGATTCTGGACAACCGTGATTCGCTGTTCGGCGCGGGGGATCAGCGGATCGCCTCGCTGATGATGTGGCATTTCGTCGAAGAGATCGAGCACCGCAGCTCGGGTCTGATCCTGTATCGGCGCAT
>NZ_DASXHW010000420.1:0-3027 GCF_036488105.1 Mycobacterium sp.
GGCCGCCGTGCACGATGACCGCAGCGGCGCCGATGTCGGCTGCCGCGTCACAGGTCTGCTGCAGGATCTTGCGCGACGGGATCCGCACTCGGTTGTTCGCCGAGGCGACGTTGATCAGGTACGGAGCGTGCACGTAGATCGGCAGCGCCGCGGCCTTGAGTTCCGCGGCGTCGTCACGCGGTTTGGGCGCCTTCCAGCTCTGCGGGTTGCCGAGACAGATCTGCACGACATCGGCATTCTCGGCCGCGGCGGTGGCCAGCGGATCCTGCGGGCTGATATGTGAACCGATAAGCACGTCGGCCAGTCTAGTGAGGGCAGGAGACAGGCTCACGAAAAAGCCCCGGGCGTGAACCCGGGGCTTTTTCGTTTTGTTGACTAGCGGTAGTCGGAGTAGCCGTAGTCGTCCAGCGGAACCGCGGCTCCGGTCGCCTGGCCGAAGTCCGGGCTGTAGTACTGATCCTCGTAGGACGGGATCGTGTACGCGGCGGCGCGGGCTTCCTCGGTCGGCTGCACCTGGATGTTGCGGTACCGGTTGATACCGGTACCGGCCGGGATCAGCTTTCCGATGATCACGTTCTCCTTCAGACCCTGCAGCTTGTCGCTGCGGCAGTTGATCGCCGCATCGGTCAGCACGCGTGTGGTCTCCTGGAACGACGCCGCGCTCAGCCACGAGTCGGTGGCCAGCGACGCCTTGGTGATACCCATCAGCACCGGACGGCCGGCGGCGGGCTCGGTGCCCTCGGCCACAACCCGGCGGTTGGACGCCTCGAACTCGGCACGGTCGATCAGCGAGCCGGGCAGGAACTCCGTCGAGCCCGAGTCGATGATGGTCACCCGGCGCAGCATCTGCCGGACGATCACCTCGATGTGCTTGTCGTGGATCGACACACCCTGGGCGCGGTAGACCTCCTGGACCTCGTTGGTCAGGTGGATCTGCACCTCGCGGGGGCCCTGCACGCGCAGCACCTCGTGCGGGTCGGCCGAGCCTTCCATCAGCTGCTGGCCCACCTCGACATGGTCGCCGTCGGAAAGCAGCCGCTCGGAGCCGTCCTCGTGCTTGAACACCCGCAGGCGCTGACGCTTGGACAGCTTGTCGTAGACCACTTCCTCGCCACCATCGTCAGGAACGATGGTGATCTTGTAGAAGCGCTCGCCGTCCTCCAGGTGCACCCGTCCGGTGACGTCGGCGATCGGTGCCTTACCGCGCGGCACGCGGGCCTCGAACAGCTCCTGCACCCGGGGCAGACCGCCGGTGATGTCCTCACCGACACCACCCTGGTGGAAGGTACGCATGGTCAGCTGCGTGCCGGGCTCACCAATCGATTGGGCCGCAACGATACCCACGGCTTCACCGATGTCGACCAGCTTGCCGGTGGCCATCGAGCGTCCGTAGCAGGTCGCACACACACCGGTACCGGTGGTGCAGGTCAGCACGGAGCGGACCTTGACCTGCGTGATGCCGGCCGCCAGCAGCGCCTCGATCTGCGGGTCACCCAGATCCTCGCCACGAGCGACAACAACGTTGCCCTTCTCGTCGACCGCGTCGGTACCCAAAGTCCGTGCGTAGGCCGAGGTTTCGATGTGCGGGTCACGGATCAGCGTGCCGTCGGGCTGACGCTCGGCCAGCTCGACGAGGATGCCACGCTCGGTACCGCAGTCGGTCTCGCGGACGATGACATCCTGGCTCACGTCGACCAGACGACGGGTCAGGTAACCCGAGTCTGCGGTGCGCAATGCGGTGTCCGCCAGACCCTTCCGCGCGCCGTGGGTGTTGATGAAGTACTCCAACACCGTCAGGCCTTCACGGAACGACGACTTGATCGGCCGCGGGATGAACTCACCCTTCGGGTTGGTCACCAGACCCTTCATGCCGGCCAGCGTCCGCGTCTGGGTGAAGTTACCGGTGGCACCCGAGTCGACGATCGTGATGATCGGGTTGTCGGCCGGGTAGTGCTCCCGCAGCGCCTCACCAACCTCGTCGGTGGCTTCCTTCCAGATCTCCACCAAGGCCTCGTTGCGTTCGTCGTGGTTCAAAGCACCACGCTGGAACTGCTTTTCGACCTTGTCGGCGCGCTCTTCGTAGGCGTCGAGGATCTCGGCCTTGTTCGGCGGCACAAGCACGTCGGCCATCGAGACGGTGACACCCGATCGGGTGGCCCAGTGGAAGCCGGCGTCCTTGAGCTTGTCGACGGTCTGAGCGACCACGATCATCGGGTAGCGCTCGGCCAGGTCGTTGATGATGGCAGCCTGCACCTTCTTGTGCATCTGCTTGTCCACGAACGGGTACGCCACCGGGAGCAACTCGTTGAAGAGCACCCGGCCCAGCGTGGTTTCGGCGAGCCAGGAATCGCCTGGACGCCAACCGTTTTGACCGAAGCGTTCGGTTTCGATCTCGACAGGCGGACGCAGCTGGGTCAGCCGCACCTTGATCTTGGCACGCACGCTCAACGCGCCGCGGTCCATCGCCATGATGGCCTCGGACGGTGAGGCGTACACACCCGACTCCGGACGGTCCTTGGCGGCCGGCTGGTATTCGCCCTTGTCACCGGCGATCTCGGTGGTCAGGAAGTACAACCCGGTCACCATGTCCAGTCGCGGCATGGCCAGCGGGCGACCCGAAGCCGGCGAGAGGATGTTGTTGCTCGACAGCATCAAGATGCGGGCCTCGGCCTGCGCCTCGGCGCTCAGCGGCAGGTGCACGGCCATCTGGTCACCGTCGAAGTCGGCGTTGAACGCCTCACACACCAACGGGTGCAGCTGAATAGCCTTGCCCTCCACCAGCTGTGGCTCGAAGGCCTGGATGCCGAGGCGGTGCAGAGTCGGTGCGCGGTTCAGCAGCACCGGGTGCTCGGCGATGACCTCTTCGAGCACGTCCCACACCTGCGGACGCTGACGCTCGACCATGCGCTTGGCGCTCTTGATGTTCTGCGCGTGGTTGAGGTCCACGAGTCGCTTCATCACGAACGGCTTGAACAGCTCGAGCGCCATCAGCTTGGGCAGACCACACTGGTGCAGCTTGAGCTGCGG
>NZ_DASXHW010000475.1:0-15068 GCF_036488105.1 Mycobacterium sp.
AGCGGGACACCGCTTGGCTGGTGTCGCCAGCGGCAGCGGCATCGCGTCCGAGCCGAGCGGCCGATTTATAACGCGAGGCATCGACCCCGCTCTCGGCGAGAGTCCAACCCGTTCCCGCCGTCAAAACAAAGCCGTCGCCCAGGGTGCGCCGCAAGGAGGAGATGTGGGTCTGCAGGGCCTTCGCGGCGGTACGCGGAGGGCCATCGCCCCAGAGCAGCTCAATCAGAGTTTCGGCCGATACGACCGAACCGCTGTGCAGGCCGAGCATCGTGAGGATGGCGCGCGGTTTCGCGCCCGGAATCACGACCGGCGCGCCGTCCCGCCGGACCTGGAGAGGTCCCAAAACCCCCAGCTCCACGGCTTGAAGCGTACTCATATGACCGATCGTCGGTGAGACGATTCAACACCCGGTCAAGATCCAGTAAAACTGAACGCCAAATCCCGCCGACCCTGGCCGCCCTCCATGACGGGCTATCTACCGGGACGCCATGGCCCGCAGCCTACGATCGACCCGATGACCATCACCGCGCCCGATGAACTCGTCGCCGATGCGGAGGCGGTACCGGTGATCAGCCCGGGGCCGCTGGAACCTGCGCCCGACTTCGGGCCCGTCGACCGGCTCGAGGGCTGGGTGGTGACCGGCGTCGTCACCGCGTTGGCGGCGGTGACGAGAACGGTGAACCTGGGCTCGCCCACCGACGCCGGCACCCCGATTTTCGACGAAAAGCACTACGTGCCGCAGGCCTGGCAGATGCTGCACAACCACGGGGTGGAGGACAACCCCGGCTACGGACTGGTCGTCCATCCGCCGGTCGGCAAGCAGCTGATCGCGATCGGCGAGGCCATCTTCGGCTACAACGGGCTGGGGTGGCGTTTCACCGGCGCGGTCCTCGGCGTGCTGATGGTGGCGCTGGTCGTCCGGATCGTGCGTCGCATCAGCCGGTCGACGCTGGTCGGTGGGATCGCCGGAATGCTGCTGATCGCAGACGGGGTCAGCTTTGTGGTGGCACGCACCGCGCTGCTCGACGGTTTCCTGGCGTTCCTGGTGCTCGCTGCGTTTGGCGCGCTGATCGTCGACCGGGACCAGGTGCGCGAGCGCATGCATGTCGCGTTCACCGAAGGCCGCATCGCCGAGACGGTGTGGGGACCGCGGCTGGGTGTGCGGTGGTGGCGGTTCGGCGCCGGGGTGCTGCTCGGATTAGCTTGTGGGACAAAGTGGTCCGGGCTGTATTTCGTGGCCTTCTTCGGGCTGATGTCGCTCGCGTTCGACGTGACGGCGCGCCGGCAGTACCGGGTGCTGCGACCGTGGCTGGGAGTTGTCCGCCGCGATCTGATCCCAACGGCCTACGCGCTGTTGCTCATTCCGTTCGGGGTCTACCTGGCCAGCTACGCGCCGTGGTTCGCGTCCGAGACCGCCATCGACCGGCACGAGGTCGGCCAGTCGATCGGGACGCAGACGAAATTCCCACTGCCCGATGCGATCCGCTCGCTCTGGCATTACACCGCTAAAGCCTACGAATTCCACGCCAGTCTGACGAATTCGGCGGGCAACTACCATCCGTGGGAATCCAAACCGTGGGCCTGGCCGATGTCGCTGCGGCCGGTGCTCTATGCCATCGATCAGCAGAACGTTCCCGGCTGCGGCGCGCAATCGTGTGTCAAAGCGGTGATGTTGGTTGGCACGCCGGCGATGTGGTGGATTTCGGTGCCGGTGCTGTTCTACGCCTGCTGGCGGATGGTCGTGCGGCGCGACTGGCGCTACGCCGCGGTGCTGGTCGGCTATTGCGCAGGCTGGCTTCCGTGGTTCGCCGACATCGACCGCCAGATGTACTTCTTCTATGCGGCCACCATGTCACCGTTTTTGGCGATGGCGATTGCGTTGATCCTCGGCGACATCCTCTACAAACCCGGTCAGAGCGCCGAGCGTCGCACCCTCGGGCTCATCGCGGTTTCCTGTTACGTCGCACTGGTTTTGACGAACTTCGCCTGGCTGTTCCCGGTGCTCACCGGTCAGCCGGTTTCGCAGAACACCTGGAACATGGAGATCTGGCTGCCCAGTTGGCGCTAACCGTCTCGTGTTGACAATGGCCTAGGACAGGGTGCACGACTCCTTGAGCGCCGGCGCATAGGTCAGGTCGCCGCATTCGCATTCCCACGAGGTGTGGCGGCTTCGTCTGCAGGCGCAGGGCACGACTCTGACGATCATGTGTCCCGGCAGCAGCCAGTGCCCTCGCGCGCAGCGGTAAGGCCGTTTGTCCGTATACAGCTCGGCGGCGTGTGCAACAACGTCGTCAACATCACTAGTCACACCCACGACAGTGACAGGATCCGCGCCGCGACGACAGGTTGGTTGCCGCATCGTTATGGTTTGGTGCCCTACTCTGGGCGTGTCGGTGACCTAGCGGAGCGCCGCAGCACGTCAACGCCGAGCCCCACCTGAAGTATGGTTCAGGTTGTGGACACCCAGGAGTTGCTCCCCGGGGAGCTCGCCAGTCGGGCCGGCGTGGCGATCTCGGCCCTGCATTTCTATGAGCGCCAGGGCCTGATCACCAGCAGGCGGACGTCGGGAAACCAACGCCGCTACAGCCGCGACACGCTGCGGCGGGTCGCGTTCATCAAAATGTCTCAGCGGCTGGGCATTCCGCTGGCCCGCGTCCGCGACGCGCTCGCCACGCTGCCCGCCGGCCGCGTACCGAACAGTCGCGACTGGGCGCGGCTTTCCGCCGGTTGGCGCTCCGATCTCGACGATCGGATTGTGCATCTGCAGCGGCTGCGCGACAACCTCGCCGACTGCATCGGCTGCGGCTGTCTGAGCCTGCGCGCCTGCGCGCTGTTCAATCCCGATGACGTGCTCAGCGCGCAGGGACCGGGAGCCGTGCGCCTGTAGTTCGAACAATTGTGCGATAGAATCTCAGCCGTGGGGATCACGGTTCAGGAGTCGTTGTTCGAGTGCAACGAACGCCGATCGCTGGGCAGCGGAGCATGGGTGGATATCCGCTCAGGATGGTTGACCGGTGTCGACGAATTGCTGAGCGAACTGCCGGAGACGATTCCGTGGCGGGCCGAGCGCCGCCAGATGTATGACCGGGTGGTCGATGTGCCCCGCCTGGTGAGCTTCCACGACCTCATCGTCGAGGACGCACCGCATCCACAGCTGGCCCGGATTCGGCGGCGGCTCAACGACATCTACGCCGGCGAGCTCGGCGAGCCGTTCACCTCGATCGGCTTGTGCTGGTATCGCGACGGATCCGACAGCGTGGCGTGGCACGGCGACACCATCGGGCGCAGCAGCACGCAGGACACCATGGTGGCGATCGTCAGCCTCGGCGCCACCCGCACCTTTGCACTGCGGCCCCGCGGCGGCGGCCCGTCGTTGCGGTTGCCACAGGCGCACGGTGATCTGTTGGTGATGGGTGGCTCGTGCCAGCGAACCTGGGAGCACTCGGTACCGAAAACGTCCGCCTGTACTGGGCCGCGGATCAGTATCCAGTTCCGGCCCAGAGACGTCCGGTAGACCTCAGCTGCGGATCGCGGCGACCGATTTGACGAGCAGGTCGCGGGCCTGCTTGGTGTCAACGGGCTTGGCGGGCTGGCCCTGCACCACGATCGGGTTGACGGTGACGATCACCTGATAGTCGCCGAAATGTGCGGTGTAGTTGTACAGCTCGCCGCTGCGCGGCTTGCCCTGCACGACCGTCTGCAGCACGCGGTGCACGCCGAGTGTCTGCGTGCCGTCGATCTGCGGCACGTCGACGACCTCGATGAGACCGCGCACCCGACCGCCCTGGAATGCCACCTTCTGGCAGTTGCGTCCGGGCTCCTTGAACGGCACCGGCTGAGACGTCTGCACGGCCATCGTGATGAAGCGGCCGCCATCCCCTTCGGCGGCCACCGCGGCCATATTTCCCTGCAGGCCAGCCGGCATGTCCTCGCCGACCACGAACGACGCGCAATCGGGCGGATGGAAGGTCAGACCCGGCGGAAGTTTGTGCGTCGAAAGCACCTTGGGGTCGATGCCGGTTTTCGCCGTCTCCTTGACTTTATAACCCGGCCCGAAGTCGGACTTCACCTGCGCGATCTTCGTGATATCGGCTGAGGGCGGCGCCTCAGAGGGGTGGGAGCAGGCCGCCAACAGGCAGACGCATCCGATCGCTACCGCAATCCGCATCATTCGCGCCAATCTAACGCACCACCCTTAGCCACGTAAGGCAGACACGGTTTTCACCAGCAAGTCGGCCGCGAACTGGGGCGTTAGCGCGGCACCTGGCGACCCGGGGTCACTGATCAGCGTGGTGAACGCATAGTAGTCGCCCAAATAGACGGTGAAGGTGCTTGCCCGCGAACTGATTTCATTGCCGCCTTCGACCGATGTCGCGATTTCGGCGGCCATGCCCAGGGTTTCAGCGCCATCGATGCGGGGCGCATCAACCAGATGGACCCGCGCGCGGGCGCGCCGCCCGGTCATGCTCCATTGCCGGCACTGAGCGACCAGGGACTGATCCAGCGCCATCGGGCCCGTAGGCGCTGCCACCACCACGGCGTACACGGTGCCGCCGGCACCCGATCCCGAAATGCCTTGCGGGGATTGCCCGTGGCCGCCGGCGGGGTCGGCCAGCGCCGCACAGCGCGGCGGGGTCGCGGTGCGTGCTCCGCCGAGACCCCAAATGCCCGGCGGCGCGGTCACATCCGACACCGTGGTCACCTCGTAGCCGGGCGGTATGTCGCGCCGCACCCGCCTGATGTTGGCGGGGTCGACGTGGCGTGCCGCCGCGCCGGCCGAGGGCGCCGGCGCGTGTTGGCTCGGGTGGGCGCAGCCGGCCAGCAGCGGGAAGACCATCGCGGCTGCGCAGAACCGCGTGCTAACTGACGGCTCGAATCACTTGACGCGCAGTGTGTTTGATTTCAGCCACCATGTCGCGGCTCAGCGATAGATCGTCCAGATCGGGCACGTCGATGACCGTGGTGACCACTCCGACGTCGTCGCGCTCCCAGAGCGCGCCGTAGTGATCCATGAGCGTGCGCATCGCCACGTTGTCGGCGAGCATGCGGCCGGAGAACTTGTCGACTCCGGCGACCCGTGCGGCAACCGAGAGCGCGGCGATCAAAAAGGACCCGATCCCGCGGCCCTGATAGGCATCCGCGACGGTGAACGCGATCTCGGCCATCTCCGGATGGTGGTCGTCGCGCACGAAGCGCGCGTCTGCCACCGGATTGCCGTCAAGATCGGTCATCACCCAGACGAAGTGGTCGACGTAATCGACCTCGGCCAGATAGTCCATCAGCGCCGGGCTGGGCACCCGCGCCGACATGAATCGCCGGTACAACGTCTCGCTGGAAAACCAGACGCGGCCCTGCAGCGTCCGCTCACTGTCGCCGGGCAGCACCGGACGCAGTAGCAGTTCCGTCCCGTCGCGAGTGCGGACCGGGATGGGCGTGAGAAAGGCCGCGAGCCGCTGGCGCACGGTGCGCACCAACCGGCTCATGATCCCGGGAATGTGCACCAGTCGTGCGAACGCGTCGCTGTCGCCGATCCAGCCGGTCAGCAACTCGGTGGTGGTCACCGTCGCCGTCCGCGGGATGTGGCGCAGCAGCGCGATCTCGCCGACGATCGTGCCGCCAGACACATGCTCCACGGTCACCACATCGTCATCGGCGACGTGCTTGATCTCCGCCGTACCCGACGCGATGAGCAGGAAAGACACCGCCCGCTCGCCCTGCTTCATCAGGATCTGACCCGCAGCGGCCTGCAGGGGCTGCAGGCTGGCCGCCAGTGGCATCAAGTCCTCGGCGGGACACCCCTTGAAGATGTCCAGTGCAGTGAGTTCATCGGCGCGCAGCGCGGTCAGTTCGGTCACCATGCCGGCCCCTGTCGCCGTGTCCGAGATAATGCCAAGGCTAGGGGCTTTGAGCGTGTTGCAGCAAGGACATCCGCCCCGGCAGACTGACTCAGATGGGCAGCACCGAGAATCCGCTGGAGACGACCCGCCGTTTGCTCGATCGCGAAGCGAGTCTGCGGCACGGCTTCCTCGACGTGCTTGGTGAGTCGGTTGCCAGCGAAACCCCTACGGTTGCGCAGCAAGCGATGAACAGCCCGTTGGTCGCCACGGTGTACGAACGGCTGTGGCGTCCGGTGGCATTCTACGTCGCCAGCGGCGTCACCACGCGCAGCGAGCAACGTCGCGCGGCTGACGCGTTGGACTTGTCGGGCACCCACAGGTTGCTTGATATCGCTTGCGGCCCGGGCAATTTCACTGGAAAGCTGGCGCAGCAGCTGCCGGCGGACGGCCTGGCGGTCGGGTTGGATATCTCCGTGCCGATGCTGACCCGCGCCGTGCTGGACAACAGCGGGCCGCGTACCTGCTATGTCCGCGGTGACGCAGGGACGCTGCCCTTCGGCGATGAATCCTTCGACGCGGTCTGCTGTTTCGGCGCGCTCTATCTGATGCCGGAGCCGTTTCAGGTCGCCCGCGAAATGGTGCGGGTGCTGCGACCCGGCGGTCGGGTGGCGATATTGACCAGCTACGCGGGCCAGAAACCGCCCGTCCGGCACGCGATGACCGCGGGCGCCCGGATGATCGGGCTGCGCTTGTTCGATCGGCACGAGTTCGTCGACCTGTTCAGGTCGTCCGGCCTGGTCGATATCGAGCAGCAGACCCAGCGCACGTTGCAGTTCGTCACCGCCGGTAAACCCGGCTGACGGTCAGGCCAGCGAGTAAAAGACCTCGTCGGCCCGCTGGCTGACCAGCGCGCCGCCAGCGGCCAGCGCCTGCGATTTGAACACCTGGGCAGCCGCGCTCGGCCGGTGCCGGGCGGCGACGAACCTGCAGTTCAAATTGGTCGGGTGATGGCGGCCCCAGAGCAGCACCTCGGCCGCGTTGTCGTTGCCGGCGGCAAGCACCTGCCGGCGGACTGCTTCGCTTTTGACCATCACGTCCGTCGCGACCGCAAGCAGGTGCGGGCGGGCCAGCAGCCCGACCTGGTTCTCCAACCGTCTGGCGACTCTGCCGCCCAGGATCCGGATCGGCCGGTCGTCGATGACGCGATCGGTGCCGCCGTCGACCACGACGCTGACATCCCATCCCGCCATCGCCCGATCGAAGATCAGCCCGCCGATCGACATCACCGCATCGGTGATGTTCGCAGCCACCACCTGAAATCGGTAGCGGCCGAAATCGTCCAGGTCCGGCCGCGGCGACGATGCCCGCGACAGTGGAATCGGGCGGTGCAGTTGCTGGAGCGGGCTGGCGGGAGCGGCCACGTGTTGTCCGTTCGACGTATTGCACAATTTTCGGCTTACACTACGAATATAGAGTAACCCGGAACCGCACCAAAACCTAGGTCGTCGCCAGGATCTGCTTTGACTCCAAAACCACGGCTGAACCGCCGCTACACTGCCGGGATACCAAACAGACGCAAGCCCAATCCCGACCAGCGCCGGCGCGAACTTTGCGATGCGGCGATACAGCTGCTCGCCGACGACGGCGCAAAGGGCCTGAGCCATCTGAAGGTCGACGGTCGCGCCGGTGTCCCCGATGGCACCACCTCGTTCTACTTCCGCACCCGTTCGGCGTTGCTGCACGCGGTGGCCGAGCGGATGGTCGAACTCGACCTGGCGACGTTGCAGACGGTCGCCGACAGCGCCGGCGCCGAGGATGCGGCGTCGCCGTCCGCGCTGGCCAAGGTGGTCATCCAGTCCGGCGAAGCACCGCAGCTGAGTCGCACCCGAGCGCGCTACGAGATGACGATTCAGGCCACCAGGGATCCGGCGATCGCCGCAACCCTGCAACGCGCCACCGACGCCTTCACCAAGCTGCACCACGACATCCTGGTTCAGCTGTTGCCACACGGCTCCGACCTGGATCCCGACGTGGTCGACGACCTCAGCAACATCACGCTGACCTTCATCAACGGGCTCATGCTGCGGTTCGTCCACGGCGACCGGGTCATCGACAGCCCCGAGCAGCTCGACGACGTCCTGTCGGCCATCGTCGCCGGCGTCCTGGGCAGCGACCAGCAGGGGCGACTCACCCAGGCCGGCGCTGCGGCGCAATCGCGTTCGAAATAGGCCGTCAGCTCTTGCCCGATGCGGGCTCATATGGTTCTCTACGGCAATAGAGTTAGCCCGTCGCGGTAAGCGCGCGAGCGCGGTGCTGTTAAGCGAAAGGTACAAATCGCCCGAACCGCCCCCGACGCTGACACACTGGCGACAACGATCCGGCATGCGGCCCATCCGGATCGCCGAAGTTGTGGCGAAAGGCAAGATTTCGTGACGATCAGCACCGACAACGACGTCCACTACGACCCCTACGATGTCGTCGTCAACGCCGACCCTTACCCGACATTCGCGCGGTTACGCGAAGAGGCGCCGCTCTACTACAACACCCAGCACGACTTCTACGCGTTGAGCCGGTTCGCCGATGTCGACAAGGGGCTGGTCGATCACGGCACATTCAGTTCGGCGCGCGGCATCATCCTCGAGTTGATCAAGGCCAACATCGATATCCCGCCCGGCCTGCTCATCATGGAGGACCCGCCGATCCACGACATTCATCGCAAGCTGCTGGCCCGGATGTTCACCCCACGCAAGATCGCGGCGCTCGAGTCGCAGATCCGCGACTTCTGCGCCCAAGCGCTCGACCCGCTGGTCGGCACGGGGCACATCGACTTCGTCGCCGACCTCGGCGCGCAGATGCCGATGAAGGTCATCAGCATGCTGCTCGGCATCCCCGAGGACGACCAGGAATTCATCCGCGACCAGACCAACGCGCAGATGCGCACCGAAGCCGGCAAGCCGATGAACGCCGACCACGGCCTGGCCACCGGAGAAATCTTTGCCGCATACATCGATTGGCGCGCCAACCATCCCTCCGACGACATCATGACCGAGCTGCTCAACGTCGAGTTCGTCGACGAGACCGGGACTACCCGTCGCCTGACCCGCGACGAACTGCTGATCTATCTCAACGTCGTCGCGGGCGCGGGCAACGAGACCACCACCCGGCTGATCGGTTGGGCCGGAAAGGTTCTCGCCGAACACCCCGGCCAGCGCCGCGAACTGGCTGAGGACCCTCAACTGATACCGCAGGCCATCGAGGAGCTCTTGCGCTTCGAACCGCCGGCCCCGCACGCGGCCCGCTACGTGACCCGTGACATCAGCTTCCACGGCCAAACCGTGCCCGCGGGCGCTGTGATGATGATGCTGATCGGAGCCGCTTGCCGCGATCCGCGTCAATTCGGCTCGGACAGTGAGGAATTCAATATCCACCGGACGCCCCGGCAGCACCTGGCCTTCAGCGTCGGCACCCACTTCTGCCTGGGCTCGGCGCTGGCCCGGCTCGAAGGGCGAATCGCCATCGAAGAGATCCTCAAACGCTTCCCGGAATGGGAGGTCGACGTGTCGAACGCCAAACTCAGCCCGACATCGACGGTGCGGGGATGGGAGTCGATGCCGGCCTCGATACCATGACCGGTCGCGTCGAGGGCAAAGTCGCGCCCGATCGACATCAGCAACGCCGTATTGTTCCTCGCCGCTGATGAATCTCGTTACATCACAGGCGTTTCGCTTCCCGTCGACGCGGGCAGCTTACGCAAATGATCAACAATCAAGTCGGGAGAAAAACTAATGCCTGAGTTCGACTACGAGGAAATGAAGAAGGAAGCCGAGCAGTACATCAAGTTCGAGAAGGACAAAAAGAACCGCATCGCCTACATCACCTTCGATCGCCCGGAAGCCCAGAACGCCACCAGCCTGGGTATGCGGCAGAACTATGCCGACCTCATCCACAAGTGCAACGTCGACGACGACGTCAAGGTCGTGGTGATCCGGGGCGAGGGTGATGATTTCGGAAGCGGCGGCGACCTGCCCGAGCAGCGCGCGATGCTCGAGAACCCGGGCATGCCGCTGCATCACGAGCTCGCGATCAATGACGACGACGTCAAGTACCCGCCAGGTGGTTCCTACCGCTACCTGTCCACTGTCACCGACTTCTACGCCAAAGCCCGCGCCGGAAACCGCCCGCTGCAGGAGCTTCGGAAGATCAGCATCATCGAGGCCAAGGGCTACTGCTACGGCTGGCACTTCTACCAGGCCGGCGACGCCGACCTGGTGATCGCCTCCGACGACGCCCTGTTCGGGCACCCGGCTTTCCGCTACGTCGGCTGGGGACCACGGCTGTGGTGGTGGGCCGAGACGATGGGGCTGCGCAAGTTCTCCGAAATGCTCTTCACTGGACGGCCTTTCAGCGCGAAGGAGATGTACAACTGCGGCTTCGTCAACAGCGTGGTGCCGCGCGACAAGCTGGAGGCCGAGACCGAGAAGTACGCGCTGGCGTGCTCGCGGTCCCGCCCGACCGACACCGTCGCGGTGCAGAAGACCTTCCTCGAGCTGTACAAGCAGCACAAGGGCGAGTACTTCGGCAGCCTGCTCACCGGCATGGTCGAGGGCATGCTGCCGATGATCAAGAACGACGCAGAAGAGGTCGACCTCACCGGTGGCACGTTCGAGAAGGGGCTCAACAACGTCGTTAAGGACAACGACCTCAACTTCCCGCCGGAGTGGCGCCTGAGCCGCTCGGGGCGCGCCAAGCCCTGACGTCTCGAGGTAGCGCACGATGCTCGCCTGAGCCCGCTGGCTATTGCCATGAAGGGCTGGCGGTCAGCACCTCGGGCCCCTCGTCGTTGATGACGACGGTGTCGCGGCGAAGCACGCCGCCGAGGCCTTCCTGCCACACGTAGCCGGTCAGCGCAAGCACCATCCCCGGATCCAGCCGTTCGGCGTCGGCGGTGACCGGAAGCTGCTGCGAGATCACCGGCGGATCAAAGCCGAGCCCCAGGCCGTGCGCGACCGCCATCGGCGGAGCCGGCTCGCCGGCCTCGTCGTAGGCGGCAAGCAGGTCGGCGCCGCGAGCTCCGGGCCGGCAAGCCGCAATCAGCCTGTCCCACAGCTCATTCGAACGCTGATACAGCTTGCCGGTCACCTCGTTGGCGGCGTCTCCCACCGGCCAGGTACGGCTGACCTCCGCGACGTACCCGTCGGCCAGTGCGCCCGCGCCGAACACGATCAGGTCGCCGGAGCGCACCTCACCGTCCCCGTGTGCGCGCCGCCACGGATGCTCCCGCGAGGTCACCCACGCGGCGTCCTGGGTGGCCGGTGTACTCACGCCGCCCGCGGCCATCGCCTCCAGAACCGCACCCGCCAGCGTCTGCTCGGTCAGCCCGGGCCGCAACTCCGCGACGGCCGCGGCGATCCCGGCTTCGGCAACCCGCACCGCGGAGGACATCGCCGCAACCTCGTCGGCCGTCTTGATCCGCCGTGCGGTTCGCATCGGCAGTTCGCCGTCGACGAATTCCGCGTTCGGAAATGCCATCGGCAGCAGCTTGGCGAAAGTCGGTGTGATCGCATCGGTTCCGACGCGGCGGGCGGTCGATGCCCCATCGATGTTGCGCAGAACTTCGATCAGCGTCATCGGATTCCAGGCCAGACCGTAGAGCCGGTCGCGGCCGATCTCGTCGGGGACTCCCTCGTCATCCGTGCTCATCAGGTAGATCTCGCCGGTGCCGCGCAGCATGACACAGACCGGACCGAACGGCCGGGTTCCGCCGATCCACAACTGCGGCGCCCCGGTCACGTAGCGGACATTGGCCTGCCGGCCGAGTACCAGCACGTCGATGTCGTGAGCTTCCATCTGCGCCAGCGCCCGTTGCCGACGGCCGAACCGAAGGTCCCGGCCGTCGGGCGAAACCTCAATTGCCATAAGGCGTGTAGGGGTAGTCGGTAATCCGGACACAGCCGTCTTCGGTGATCACCACGATCTCCTCACTGCGGTAGCCGCCGGTGCCGTCTTCCCACACCACCGGCTCCAGCACCAGCGTCATCCCAACGGGGAAGACGAAGTTGTCGTCGAACTCCTCCCCCAGATCGGTGCCGATCATGGGTGGCTCGGCGGGATAGAGGCCGATGCCGTGTCCGAGGTAGAAGTGTGGAAGCCACGGCTTGCTTCCACCGTTGGCGGCGATCGCCGCGCGTGCGAGATCACCTGACGTCGCACCGGCTTTGGTCACCGTGAGCACCGCGTCGAGGATGTGCTGCCACTGCTCGTACTGAGCCTGCTGGCGTGCGGATGGTGTGTCGCCGACCAGCCAGGTGCGCCCGAAGTCCGAGCAGTATCCGGCGTAGCTGATGCTGACGTCGGTCCACAGCACATCGCCCGTGGCGAGTTCACGTTCGTTGGTCAGCAGCGGCAACGCCAGGTCGCCGTGTGTCGTCCACACCCCCTCGGCGCGGGACGGCGGCATCACCTGCCAGATGGCCTCCAGCATGTTGGCCGTGGCGCCCAATTCGAAGGCGCGGCGCACCAGCTTGGCCGACAGATCGGTCTGCCGCACACCGGGAGCCAACTGTTGCTGCACATCGACCATCGCGCGTTCGGTGATCCGACTGGCCTTGCGCAGACACGCAATCTGGTCCGGTGTCTTGACCAGGTTCGCCGCGCCGACCACCGCCGCGGCCTCCGAGGGTGGCCCGCCCGGGAAGATCCGATCGGCGGCGCGGCGCATCGCGCCGGTCATCTCGTCGACCGCGACACTGGCACCACGCGGAATCAAATCGGCGATCACCCGGGCGAATTGCTCGACGCCCTCGTCTAATTCGAGATACAGCGGACCGTGCAGATGGTCCGCGGGCACCTGGGATTCGGATGCGGCGCCTTCCCGGAACGGGATGAACAAATGTGGGTGCTCGTCGTCGACCAGGACGATCGCCACCGGACGCTCGACGTGCGACAGGCCGGCGTCCAGCACCGGCCAGCTGGCACCGGTGGCATACACCACGTTGTCGTTCATCAACAGGATCAACGCGTCGACGCCCTGGTCGGCCATCGCGGACCGAAGCCGCGAGCTGGTCTCGCGGTGCATCCGCGCCCGGTCGGGCTCCTCGGGGATGACGAAGCTCTGCACGCTGGAAGAAGCCGTCATCTCAGATACCGAGGAACTTCTTGATATTGCCGCTGACGATGCGGGCGGCGTTGTCCGGGCCGACGGCTTCGACGACGGCGGCCAGCGACTTCTCCGAATAGCCGAAGCTGCTCTCGTTGTGCGGGTAGTCGGACGACCACATCACCTTGTCGATGCCGATTTGCTCAATCAGCTTCAAGCCGAGCGGGTCGACGATGAATGAGGCACTCATGTGGGTGTCCCAGTAGTACTGGATGTCGTGCTCCAGCGGGTGATCCAGCATGTGCTGATAGGACGCCAGCACATGCTCGGCGTCTTGCAGCGCCGGTGGAATCCAGGCGATGCCGCCTTCGAACCAGCCGATTCGCAGGCCCGGATGACGGTCGAGGATGCCACCAAAGATGTACTTGGAGAACATTTCCCGGAATCCGTCGATATTCACCATCATCGCGACGGCGACGTTGTTGACCTCGCAAGGTGCCTTCGGCGGAGTTTCGCCGATGTGGTGCGTCACCGGCAGGCCGGATTCCTCGATCGCATCCCAGACCGGGTCCATCGCGCCGCACGCATAGTCCATCATGACGCCGTCGTCGCCGTTGCCCGGGTTGAGCGGCAATAGAAATGTCTTGAGCCCAAGCGATTTCAGCTCGGCCAGGGTCCGATGGGCACCTTTTCGATCCCACCAGTTGATCAGGCCCACGCCGAAGAAGTGGCCGTCCGAGCGCTCCTGTAGATCAGCGAGGTACTCGTTGTAGATCCGGAAAACGCGCTCGCGCAGTGGCTTGTCCGGAAAGCCGAACATGGCCAGTAGCGCATTGGGGAAGGCGAGTTCCCGGTCCACGCCGTCCTCACGCAGTTCGCGGATCCGCGCTTCGATGTTGTTGGTGGCCGCCCCGGCCAGATCGTCGTACTGCATCAGCACCGCGCTGAACACATCGGGCAGGAACGACTGCCCCTGGTGACCGATCTGGTAGGCACCGTCCTCGTACCAAATCCGCGGCGCACCGTCTTTGAGGTCGTCGGGAAGGCGCTCGTAGAAGATGTCGGCCGCCAACGAGATGTGCGTGTCGGCGGAGAACACTTCGGTGCCTGCGGGAAGGCCGACGTTTCCGTGAGCCTGGCCGTGCCGGTTCTTCGGCGCGCCGAAGCCGCCGGGTGGGTAGAGCACATTGGCTTGGGTCATTTTTCCAGCGCACCAATCAGTTTCAGATCCGTCAGGTATCTGCAGATTAACTCTTTGGACACGTGCGGTATCGAGAGTCGAGATTTCTCAACGCCCGCGTCAAAATGCGCGCCCTGCACCGGTGAGACCGTCGCCATTCACGATGTGACCGGCAACGCTTGTGGACGGTAGCCAACATGCCTTTGTTCCAGTGCGGGTAACCCGGTTTGCGATCGTCGACACTGGCCCGGGAGCCGGCGAACAACGAGCGGATCGCGTCGTAGCCGGTGATCAGCCATGGCGTGCTGCCATCCCAAATCCGCACTCGGCTAAGGGGGTTGACGGCGTTGAGCTCCAACGTGACCGGAGCGGGGGCCAAAGGGCAACTGCCGCGCGGGCCATCGGATAGTCCGGAATGTTCATAGGCTCCTTCTCCCACGGCGAACTCAGATCAATGCGGTAGCGAGGCCTGGACGCGGTGAACCGGCGCCTGCCACAGGCCGACGACCGCGTCGATCAGCCCTTCGACCGCGATCGGCCAGCTGGACCGCGACCGCGGCCCGTGTTCGGCGAGCTCACTTTCATGCTCAGCACACGTGTGCATCAACAGGTTTCGGGCCATCACCATCCGCTCGAAGCGAACGCGCTTCGGCAGATCGGGCAGGCAGCGGTTGATACCGCTGATCGCCTGCACGAGCACCGTCGACCCGAGTGCGTCTTTAACACCGGCGTTGCGCATGATCGGCATATACTTCGCGGACTGCTGCGCCCTGAATTCGAACCTAGATTAAACATACGCTTAATACGCCAGACCAGACCCTGACGCGGCACCCCGACCTACGCCTTACATCGGAGGAGACCTTGCCACGCAACCTGGTCACCCGCGTCGCCACCAGATTGATGGAGACGACGGCGTCGACTGTTGCCGAGGTCAATGAACAGGTGCTCGCCGAAC
>NZ_DASXHW010000558.1:0-2172 GCF_036488105.1 Mycobacterium sp.
GTTAAATAGCGGTTTGCCGACGCTTGCGCCGCCGGTCGACGGGCGCTCTGGACACTACTTGCGATCTTCACGTCGAGATTGACGGCAACCGCATCAAGGTCACTGTCGAAAAGAGCGACATAGATCCTCAACGTGACGCTCGGATCTTTGTGGCCGACCGTCCGTGACACCGCAAGGACATTCGCGCCGGAACTGACAGCATGACTCGCGCAAATGTGCCGCAAATCGTGAGGCGTGATCTTCTGCACCGGCGCGCGACCGCCCGATTGAACCACATAGGCACCAAACCGAAATCGAGTGTTCACGGACTTAAGCCACGGCTTCGCAGGGAAGAAGGTCTAGCGTCGTTCAACAGGCGTCGAGCAGAGGGCGCTCTGACGAGAGGCCACCAGCTGATGACTGACAAGCCGAATGTCCTGATTATCTGAGGCGACGACATCGGCCAGAGCAATCTCAGTTGCTACAGCAACGGTCTGATGGGATACCGGACCCCCAACATCGACCGCGTTGCCGCCGAAGGGGTGCTGTTCACCGACTACTACGCGGAGCAGAGTTGCACCGCCGGACGGGCGGCGTTCATCACCGGCCAGAACCCGTACCGCACCGGCCTAACAAAGGTGGGCCTGCCCGGGGCGCCGCTGGGCCTGCAGGCACAGGACCCCACGATCGCGACGGCGCTCAAGGCGCAGGGCTACGCCACGGGCCAGTTCGGCAAGAACCACCTCGGCGACCGCGACGAGCACCTGCCCACGATGCACGGCTTCGACGAGTTCTTCGGCAACCTGTATCACCTCAACGCCGAGGAGGAACCCGAGCTGCCGGACTACCCAAAGGATCCCGAGTTCCGCAAGAAGTTCGGGCCCCGCGGCGTGCTGCATACTTGGGCCAACGGCGACGGCACCCAGCGCATCGAGGACACCGGCCCGCTCACCAAGAAGCGGATGGAAACCTGCGACAGTGAATTCTGCGACGCCGCAGTCGATTTCATCAAGCGCCAGCACGAAGGCGAAACTCCGTTCTTCGTGTGGTTCAACACCACTCACATGCATTTCCGCACCCACACCGAGCCCGAGAGCGTGGGCCGCGCAGGGCGCTGGCAGTCCCGCTACCACGACACGATGTTGGATAACGACGACACAGTTGGCAGCCTGCTGGATCTGCTCGACGACCTGGCCATCGCCGAGAACACCATCGTCATGTACTCCACCGACAACGGTCCCCACATGAACAGCTGGCCCGACGCCGGCATGACCCCGTTCCGCAACGAGAAGAACTCCAACTGGGAGGGCGCCTACCGCGTCCCGGCGCTAGTGCGCTGGCCGGGGCACATCCCGGCCGGCTCTGTGCTCAACGGCATTGTCAGTCATGCCGACTGGTTCGTCACGCTCTTGTCGGCGGCAGGTGTGCGCGACATCGCCGAGCGGCTCCGCGCGGGCACAGACCTCAACGGCACGACCTACAAGGTGCATCTCGACGGGCACGACCAGTTGGCGTACATCACCGGCGAGACCGACGGGAGCCCACGCAAGCACTTCTTCTATGTCTCCGACGACGGCGATCTCACCGCACTGCGGTTCGACAACTGGAAGTTCGTCTTCCTCGAGCAGCGTTGCGTGGGCACCCTGCAGATCTGGGCGGAGCCTTACGTTGAACTGCGCGTGCCCAAGCTGTTCAACCTGCGGACCGATCCGTACGAGCGAGCCGACATCACGTCGAACACCTACTACGACTGGATGTTGGACCACATCTTCCTTTTCGTTCCGGCTCAGGCTTACGTCGCGCAGATGCTGCAGACGTTGGTCGAGTTCCCGCAGCGGCAGAAATCCGCGAGCTTCAGCCTGGAGCAGGTGATGGCCAAGTTGCAGGACGCCACTACCCGCAGTAGCTGAACAACTCAAGTCGCACTGCACGCTCGCGGCTTCCTCAGGCATCTGGGCGGGGAGTCGCAGTGAGCAATCGCGCCACGCGGGCTCGGTGCGACGGCACCGGTCGTAAGCTGCGATTCAGTACCTACGACACACAACGGCGAGCATGACCCATGGACCGACCCAGCGGATTTCTGCGCCGGCCGCGGCGCACCTTCCGCGACCGTCGCGAAGCCGGTCGCGTGCTCGCCCAGGAGCTGGCGTCGTATCGCGGTAAAGCCGGTCTGCTCGTTCTCGGGCTGGCCCG
>NZ_DASXHW010000005.1:0-3560 GCF_036488105.1 Mycobacterium sp.
CCGCCGGATCCTCGGCGAGACCTCGCCGAGCGCATCGCCAAAGAGCGCGAGTGGCGGCAGAGCACCAACAAGGGCGTGCAATTCCTGGCCCTGCAGTACGAAGCCACGCGGTGCTTCCAGGAAGACATCCTGGCCGGCAACGACGATCCCGACCTGCCACTGGTCACCTGCGATACCCAACACAAGCAGGCCTATCTGCTGGCGCCGTCGATTATCAGTGGTGACCAGATCGAGAACGCCAGCTCGGGGATGGACCAGCACAGCGGTGGCTACATCGTCGACGTGCAGTTCAAGAGCGGAGCGGCCAACACCTGGGCGGACTTCACCGCCGCCCACATCGGCACCCAGACCGCGTTCACGCTGGACTCGAAGGTGGTGAGCGCGCCGCAGATCCGGGAGGCCATCCCAGGCGGCCGCACCCAGATCACCGGTGGAGACCCACCGTTCACGGCGAGCTCGGCGCGTGAGCTTGCCAACGTTCTGAAATACGGCTCGCTGCCGCTGTCGTTCGAGTCATCGGAAGCCCAAACCGTCTCGGCGACACTGGGATTGACGTCGCTGCACGCGGGCCTGATCGCCGGCGCGATCGGGCTGGGGCTGGTCCTGCTGTACTCGCTGCTGTACTACCGCGCACTGGGACTGCTGACGGCTTTATCGTTGGGCGCTTCTGGCGCAATGGTTTTCGCGATCCTGGTGCTGCTTGGGCGATATATCAACTACACCCTGGACCTGGCCGGCATCGCAGGTCTGATCATCGGTATCGGCACGACCGCCGACTCGTTCGTGGTGTTCTTCGAGCGCATCAAAGACGAGATCCGCGAAGGCAAATCGTTCCGTTCGGCGATTCCCCGCGGGTGGGGGCGCGCCCGCAGGACGATCCTGTCGGGTAACGCCGTCACGTTCCTGGCCGCCGCCGTGCTGTACTTCCTGGCGATCGGCCAGGTGAAGGGGTTTGCGTTCACGCTGGGGCTCACGACGGCGCTGGACACCGTCGTGGTGTTCCTGGTGACCTGGCCGCTGCTATACCTGGCGAGCAACTCGAAGACGTTGGCAAAACCGGCATACAACGGTCTGGGCGCGGTCCAGCAGGTCGCGCGCGAGCGGCGGGCCGCGACCGCGGGGGCCTACTCGACGGGACGGGGGTAGCGAGATGGCGGATACGACCGGCACCGACGACACAACTGCCGTCGAAATAAGCACGGGTACCGCAAAAGTGGTCCGCCCGAGCGGAGATGACACCGGCTCGTTGCCGCACCACAGCTTCTTATCGCGCCTCTACACCGGTACTGGCGCGTTCGAGGTCATCGGTCGTCGCCGGCTGTGGTACGGCATCAGCGGCGTGATCGTCGGGATCGCGATCGCCAGCATCCTGATCCGCGGATTCACCTTCGGCATCGACTTCAAGGGCGGCACCACGATGTCGTTCCAGCGCGGCGATGCGACCGTCAGCCAGGTCGAGCAGGTCTTCCGGGAGACGCTGGGCCACGACCCGGAATCCGTGGTCATCGTCGGTAGCGGCTCGTCGGCAACCGTGCAGATTCGGTCGGAGGCGTTGTCCAACGACAAGACCGAGAAGCTTCGCAACGCGCTGTTCGACAAGTACCACCCCAAGGGCGCCGACGGTCAGCCCAGCAAGCTGGCCATTTCGGACTCCGCGGTTTCCTCGACATGGGGCGGCCAGATCACCAAGAAGGCGGTCATCGCCCTGGCGGTGTTCCTGGTGCTGGTCAGCCTGTACATCACCGTCCGCTATGAGCGTTATATGGCGATCTCCGCGCTCACCACGATGGTCTTCGACCTGACCGTCACCGCCGGGATCTACTCGCTGGTGGGTTTCGAGGTCACCCCGGCCACCGTCATCGGCCTGCTGACAATTCTGGGTTTCTCGCTGTACGACACCGTGATCGTCTTCGACAAGGTCGAGGAGAACACCCACGCCTTCCAGCACACCGCCCGGCGCACCTTCGCCGAAGAGGCCAACCTCGCGGTCAACCAGACATTCATGCGGTCGATCAACACCAGCCTGATCTCGACGCTGCCGGTCATGGCGTTGATGGTGGTGGCCGTGTGGCTGCTGGGCGTGGGCACGCTGAAGGATCTGGCGCTGGTGCAGCTTGTCGGCATCGTCGTCGGTACCTACTCGTCGATCTTTTTCGCCACCCCGCTGCTGGTTACGCTGCGTGAGCGCACCGAGCTGGTGCGAACGCACACCCGCCGGGTGATCAGGCGCCGCGGTCCGGAAGCAGGAAAGGCGCCGGACAAGGGTCGGACACGCGCCGAGTCGGCCGACGAGGACGGACCCACCGAGCGGGCGAGCGCGTCGCTCGCTGCCACCGGCGAAGCCGCGCCGAGCAAGCCCGCCCCGGGCGCGCGACCCGCACGGCAGTCCGCCGGCCGCCACACGCGTCCGACCGGCAAGAACAAACGCTAGCCCGATGATTGCCTGGCGCCGGCGGGCGGCGGTCGGCTGGCTGGTCGTCGTGCTTACCGCAGCCGTGCCAGGCGCGTTGACGGCGTGCTCCGGAAGCGCCGCAGGGCAGATCGACTACGTCGTCGACGGCGCGCTGGACACCTACAACACCAACACGGTCGGCGGCGCCGCGTCGGCGGGAGCGCAGGCCTTCGCGCGCACGTTGACCGGATTCGGCTACCACGGCCCCGACGGCCAGGTCGTCACCGACCACGACTTCGGCACGATCTCGATAGTCGGCGGTTCGCCGCTGGTGCTGGATTACCAGATCGCCGACAACGCGGTCTACTCCGACGGCAAGCCGGCCACCTGCGACGACCTGGTGTTGACGTGGGCGGCGCAGTCCGGCCGGTTTCCCGGCTTCGACGCCGCCAGCCAGGCTGGGTACGTCGACATCACCTCGATCGACTGCCAACCGGGGCAGAAGAAGGCGCGGGTGTCGTTCGCGCCCGACCGCAACATCGTCGACTACAACCAGCTGTTCACCGCGACCGCGATTCTGCCGTCGCACGTCATCGGCGAGGAACTGGGCGTCGACGTGACCGGCGCGCTGCTGGGCAACAACCAACCGGTCATCGCGCGCATCGCGCAGCTGTGGAACACCACCTGGAACCTCAAGGCGGGCACGGATTCGGCCGCGATCGCCAAGCACTTCCCGTCGTCCGGACCGTACAAGATCGAATCGGTGCTGGACGGCGGCGCGGTGGTTCTGGTCGCCAACGAGCGCTGGTGGGGCGCCAAACCGATGACCAAGCGCGTCACGGTGTGGCCGCTGAAAGCCGACATCCAGGACCGGGTCAACGCCAAGAGCGCAGATGTCGTCGACGTCGCGGCCGGCTCCTCAGGGGCGCTGGCCACACCCGACAATTACCGCCGCACCGATGCGCCGTCGGACGGCATCGAGCAGCTGATTTTCGCGCCGCGCGGACCACTCGTGGACGTCGTGGCCCGCCGCGCACTTGCCTCCTGCACTCCGCGTGACGTGATCGCGCGGGACGCCGCGACGCCGATCGCCAACGCGCGGCTGCACACCACGGTTGACGATGCCATCGGTCAGGCCGAAAACGTCCCTGAGGCAGGCCAGTTCATC
>NZ_DASXHW010000044.1:0-5982 GCF_036488105.1 Mycobacterium sp.
AGGCCGAGCACACTCTCGGCGATGGTGTTGCGTTGAATCTCCGCGGTTCCCGCGCCGATCGTGGTCGCCCGGCTCATCAGGTAGCCGAACGTCCAGCGCCCATTATCGACGGCGTTGGGTGCGCGGCTGCCCAGTGCCGCATAGGGACCCGCCGCGCGCAGGGCGAGCGCCTGCATGTGCTGCTCGAACTCAGACTTCACCAGTCGGTTCACCGATGCCACCCCGCCGGGATCCTCGCCGCGCAGCACCGCGGCCAAGGCGCGGGCACTGTTGGCGGCGATGGTGCGAACCCCCGATTCCAGCCGTGCGACGTCCTGGCGGACCAGCGGGTGGTCATCGAGCCCTTGGGAGGCAACGAGATCGATCACCCGGTCGACCGTCCGCCGGTACTTGAACTCGTCGGCCAGAAAAGCGGTGGCCCGTTCGTGGCCCAGCGATGTACGCATGATCGACCAGCCTGCGCCCTCATCGCCGACCACGTTTTCGACCGGCACCGCCACGTCGTCGAGGAAGACCTCCGCGAAGTGCGCCGCACCACTGATGTCGCGCAGCGGACGCACGGTGATACCCGGGCTTTTCATCGGGATCAGCAGATAGGTGATGCCGTCAGATGGTTTGTCACCTGACCCTGTCCGCACCAGCGCGAACATCCAGTCGGCGCGGTCGGCCATCGTGGTCCACACCTTCTGACCCGTCACCCGGTACACGTCGCCGTCGCGGACGGCGCGGGTGGACAGCGAGGACAGGTCGCTGCCCGCCCCAGGTTCGGAAAACCCTTGGCACCAGAACTCGTCCGCGCGTAGCAACGGCGTCAGGAATCGATCCTTCTGCTCCTGGGTGCCATGCGCGATCAGCGTCGGGGCGAGGATGAACGACAGCGGACACGGGTGTGGTGGCACGCCCGCGTCCGTGGTCATCCGGTAGTAGTCCAGCTGATCCGCCAACGGCAGGTCCAGTCCGCCGACCTCGCGCGGCCATCCTGGTGCGGCCAGCTTGTGATCGACGAGTTCGGCGTGCCAGGCCCGGGCCGCCTCGATGCGGTCGGGCTTGTCACCCGATCGAGCGGCATCCGCCTGGCGGCGGCGGAATTCGGCGAGGAGCAACTCGAGGCGGCCACGCCAATCAGCTGTCTGCATGTCACTCCACAAAGTCAACTTGGTTAACTATGTAAGCAGTGTGCCGGTTACGGCGGCCAGTTGGCAAGCACGCCTGTCAGCCGTCTTCGAGAATCAGGGCGATTTCGGGGCAGGCGGCTACCCCGTCCCGGGTGAGTTGCTCATCTTCTGGTCGCACCTCGTGCTCCTCGAGGATGGAGTAGCCGGACTCGTCGATCGGGAACAACTCCGGGTCGACGGCGTAGCACTGGGCGTGGCCCACGCACTTCGACTGCTCGAGCCGAATCTTCATACGACCTCCTTCTCTCGACCGTTTCGGTGGCGCACGGTCTGGTCAAGCTGTCAGCATAAGGCTAAAGCTTTAGCTAATTGCAGAGTCTTGTACTCCGCACCTCTTCTGACACTGATGTCAATAGGCGAGGCTGGAGGATATGCTGTTTTTGGTGCATATTGGTGACGATCGACCCCGCTCGGGTCACCGATTCTGACGGTTACGTCCCTTACGAGGAAGCTGCAAATGACACTCGCCCTCAACGACGAAGAAACCATGTTGGTCGATACGGTGCGAACGTTCATCGACCGCGACGTCAAGCCCACGGTCCGCGAAGTCGAGCATAGGAACGAGTACCCGGAAGCGTGGATCGAGCAGATGAAACGCATCGGGATCTTCGGGCTTGCCGTGCCAGAGGAATACGGCGGTTCGCCGGTGTCGATGCCCTGCTACGTAGAAGTGACCGAGGAGTTGGCCCGCGGCTGGATGAGCCTGGCCGGCGCGATGGGCGGCCACACCGTGGTCGCAAAGCTGATCTCGTTGTACGGCAACGAAGAGCAGCGACAGAAATATCTGCCCCGGATGGCGAGCGGGGAGATGCGCGCCACGATGGCGCTCACCGAACCTGGCGGCGGTTCGGACCTGCAGGCGATGACGACCACCGCACGAGCCGAGGGCAACGAGCTGGTGATCAACGGGGCGAAGACCTGGATCAGTAACGCCCGCAAGTCCGGACTGATCGCGCTGCTGTGCAAGACCGATCCACAAGCCGTGCCACGCCATAAGGGCATCTCGATCGTCCTGGTCGAACACGGTCAGGGTCTCACCGTCTCACGCGACCTGCCCAAGCTGGGCTACAAGGGCGTCGAGAGTTGCGAGCTGTCCTTCGACGACTGCCGCGTACCGGCCTCGGCGATCCTCGGCGATGTGCCGGGCAGAGGATTCGCGCAGATGATGAAAGGCCTTGAAACGGGCCGTATTCAGGTGGCGTCGCGGGCGCTGGGCGTGGCGAGCGCAGCACTTGAAGACGCGCTGAAATACGCGCAGGAGCGGGAGAGCTTCGGCCAACCGATCTGGAAGCACCAGTCAATAGGCAACTACCTGGCCGACATGGCCACCAAACTCACCGCGGCGCGCCAACTCACCCGCTACGCCGCGGAGATGTACGACAGCGGCGAGCGGTGCGACATGGAGGCCGGCATGGCCAAGCTGTTCGCATCGGAGGTGGCCATGGAGATCGCGCTCAACGCCGTCCGAATCCACGGCGGCTACGGCTATTCCACCGAATACGATGTCGAGCGCTACTTCCGCGACGCCCCTCTCATGATCGTCGGCGAAGGAACCAACGAGATACAGCGCAATGTCATTGCCGCGCAGTTGGTCTCGCGGGGCAAGCTCTAGACGCCAGCGAGTTGCCGATCTTCCGCTCTGACCCGCGGGAAGTTGAGCATTCGGCGAGCGTTCTCCTCGACGATCAACGCGCACTCATCGTCGGGCACGTCGGCAAGCACTTCGGCGGCGCGCTTGCGTGAGTTCGGCCAGTTGGAATCGCTATGTGGGAAGTCGATCTCGAGCATGATCCGGTCGATGCCGATGCTGTGCCTGTTCTTCAGGCCATGCTCGTCGTCGATGAAACAGCCCCAGAAGTGCTTGCGGAACAGATCGGATGGACGGGTGTCGAAATCGATCTTCTGGTAGTAGCGGTGCCGCTCCCACACGTAGTCGGTTCGCTCCAGGATGTAAGGCACCCAACCGATGCCGCCCTCAGCGAGCGAGATCTGGAGATCCGGGAACTGCTGCAACTTGCCGGAGAACAGCAGGTCGACCGTGGACCACATCAGGTTCGTGGAGAACAGTGCCGTTGCGACCGCGAAGGGCGCGTCGGGCACCGCCATCTGACCCGGGACCGGCTTGATCGTGGAGAACGAGAAACCCGGCACGAAGGAGCCGGACCCGAAGTGCAGCGACACCGGCATCTTGGTGTCCGAGCAGACCCGCCACAAGCCGTCCCAGTGATCGGAGTGGAACGACGGCAGACCCAGCGGCACCGGGCTGTCCGGGAACGAGATCGTGCGCGCACCCTTAGCGGCGACGCGCTCTGCCTCGGCCACACATGCGTCTATGTCCCATGTCGGCAGGATCGCCAGCGGGACGTAGCGCTCGGGCGCCACCGCGCACCACTCGTCGATGTAGAAGTCGTTCCACGCCTGGACGCACAGCAGCGCCAGGTCCTTGTCCTCGGCGCGCTGGAACGTGCCGCCGCCGAATCCGGGGAACGACGGGAAGCACAACGCCGACTGCACACCATCGAGGTCCATGTCGGCGACCCGGGCGACCGGGTCGTAGCAGCCCGGAATCATGTCTTCGTAGCGGACGGGATCCATGCCCCACTCCTCCGGCGGTTTGCCGGCGACCGCGTTCAGGCCGATGGTCGGGAAGACCTGCCCGTCGTAGTGCCACAGATGCATACCGTTTTCGTCGACGATGCGCGGGCCCTGTTCGAGGTACTTCTTCGGCAACCGGTCCTGCCACACCCGCGGGTGCTCGACCAAGTGGTCGTCAACGGACACGATCTGGTGGTCGTCCTGAAGCGGCATGATGCTCCTTCGCATCTGACGAGCTGTCGTAATTTTCTGACATGTCGTCTTGTTTTCTGACGGTTCGTCTCACAGACTATATGACGTACGCCACATTCGTCTAGACGTTGAGAGGCGCGACATGAAACGCACGGACCGACCCACCGACGACGCAGACCGGGACAAGGTCGATGAAGACGACCACGACCTGTTGACCTTCGGCGAAGCGGGCGAACGGCTCCGCCTCGAGATCGCCGCGGCTGCGCGAGAGGTGCAAGGGCTGCAGCAATCCGGGACGGTCAAGGCGCTCGAGAAGGCCCAAGCCCGCCTCGATGCGCTGCGGTCGGCTGCGGCCCGCAACAGCGCACAGCCCATCAATGACGCCAACTTCGAGAAGTTCTTCGGCTATCCCGGCAAGGCCAAGCGCAACCTACCCGGGGCGCCGTCGGCCCGATGAGCGTGTCAGATACTTCTGGCATGACCCGGACTCCCGACAAGTTGCGGCGCTCCGGCTATGCCCCTGCCGCCAATGCCGGTGTGGGGCGCCGCGGCCTGCACACCCGCGACCGCATACTCGGATGCGCCGCGGAGGTGTTCCTGGCCAACGGATTTCACGCCACCTCGCTTGACGCCATTGCCAAGGCGGCGCACGCCTCGCGCGCGACCGTGTATCAATACTTCGCCGGCAAGGAGGAGATCTTCCGCGAACTGAGTGCATTGGCCGAACGCGATGTGCTGGCACACGGCGAACAACTCGGTCAACTCGCCCCGACGAGCGACGGAATGAAGGCGCTGCACCACTGGCTGGTGGAATGGTCCGTCATCTACGACGCCCACGCCGCGGTGTTCGCCGAATTTCCGGGCATCGGCACAGCCACCGGGCTGGCTGTCATCGATGCGGGCACAGCTGCCGACCAGTTCCATGAAACGGTTACCGATCGGCTGCGGAGGATGCGCTTGCGGGATTTGGACGCCCACGATGCGGCCGCAGCACTGGGGCGGATTCCCCACATGGTTCATCTCTACCGGTACCGGGCGATGTTCCCGCTGCCCGCCCACGGGACGGTGACGTGGTCGTTGACCGTCGCATTGCAGTTGATGCTGTTTCCCGAGACACCGGCCGACGTGCTGCGGGCGGTGGCACCGGAGGTGACAACCGGGCGCGGGCAAACACCGCCGCCGGTCCTCGACGGTGCCGCGGCGACACCCGCGGCCACGGGGGCGGCGGCCTCGCCAATTCCGCAGGACGTGTTGTCGGTCAGCTCGGCGTTGTTCGCCGAACGCGGCTACTACGCCATCGGCATGGAGGAGATCGCAGCGGCCGCCGATGTCAGCCGCGCGACCTTGTACCGGTACTTCAGCACCAAGGACAAAATCCTCGCCGAGCTGACCCGTCGAGCGGTCGTCGAGATCGAGGAGCACGCCGCCGCCCTGCCGGCCATGGCCGCCGATTCGCTGACCGAGTGGATGCGTGGCTACGTCCGATTCCATCGCACCTACCGCGGCGTGATCCGGGCATGGTTCGACGGCACGGTGGCAGAACAACTCTCCGATGCGGATGTCGATCACGGCATCGGCGCGATTTTCCAATCGGTTACCGCGTTACTGTCTACCGTCGACCTGCCGCCCGGCGTCGACGCCGATGTGGCGAGCGCGGTGTTCGTGGCGGTCCTGGGACGGATGTCGGAGCCGACGGGAGCAAGCGCATCGCACAGCGACGAGCGGGCCGCAGTATTGATGGTCAAACTGTTGCGCCGTGCGCTTTTGCGCTCTTGAGGTCGGCGCGCAGTTGCTTCTTGTCGACTTTGCCGCTGGCCAGCACAGGCAGTCCGGCCACCAGCACCAGTCGGCGAGGCACCTTGTAGCGCGCCAGCCGTTGCCGCACGCCCTCCTGCACCATGTCCAGCGTCACCGACGCACCCTTGCGCGGCACCACAACCGCGCAGACCGCTTCGCCCCACCGGTCGTCGGACACCCCGACGACCGCGCAGGCGGCTACTCCGTCAACCGCACAGACCGC
>NZ_DASXHW010000054.1:0-2002 GCF_036488105.1 Mycobacterium sp.
CGCGACAGCAGGTACGCCCCACCGACGTCGGGGATAAAGCCGATACCGACCTCGGGCATGGCCACTTTCGACGTCTCGGTCACCACCCGGGTGTTGGCGTGCGCGCCGACCCCGACTCCGCCGCCCATCACGATGCCGTCCATCAGCGCCACGTATTTCTTCGGGTAGCGACCGATCTGACCGTTCAGCAGGTATTCGTCGTGCCAGAACCGGCGGGCCTCGACGCCGTCGGCGCGGGCGCTGTGATAGATCGCCACCACATCCCCGCCGGCGCACAGCCCACGCTCGCCGGCCCCGGCCAGCACCACCGCGCTGATCGCATCGTCGCGCTCCCACGCCGTCAAGACCGCGCGCAAACCAGAGACCATGCCCTGATTCAGCGAGTTGATCGCCTTGGGCCGGTTCAGCGTCACAAAACCGACGCCGCCCTCGACACGGCTCACAATGTCGTCGGATTCATCCGTCACGCGTGTGGTCTCCTTGATCAAGGCAGGGGTTGGGCGCACCTGCGCCGTACCGAGCAAAACAATGTGTCCCGGCAGGTCTACGCCGCGGAGATGCCGCCGTTGACGCTGATCGCCTGCCCGGTCAACCGCGCCGCCGCCGGGCTGCACAGAAACACTGTCAAAGCGGCGATGTCGTCGGCCGTTGGCACACCGAGCTGGGCTTGCTGTGCCGCTCGGGCGAAGAGTTTGCCGCTGAAGCCGTCAGCCATGATGCGCTCGGTGGAGGCGGTGCCGTAAACCAGGGACGGCGTGAGCGCGTTGGCGCGGATGCCGTAGCGCTTCTCCTCGATCGCAATCGTTCGGGTGAACATGACGATGGCCGCCTTTGCCGCGCCGATAATTGCTTCACCTGGCGTGGCAGTCTTGGCCGCATCGGATGCAACATTCACGACGACACCGCTTCGGCGATTGCGCATGCCCGGCAGCACCGCGCTGGCCATATGCATCGACGGCAGCGCCAGTTGGGTAAGCATCCGACCGATGTCGGCACCGGGAATGTTGATGAACAGCTCAGGCCGCACGTCGGCCGCGGTGCTGCACATCAGGATGTCGATACCAGACAGGATCCGGTCTGCCTCTGCCGCAATAGCTGCAGCGGCACCAGGATCCGTTGCGTCGCCGACGACAAAGTGTGCGGCAGCCCCGAGTTCGCCGATCGACTTCGCGGCCAGCTCGCCGCGTTCGGCGTTGCGACCGGCGATCACGATCCGAGACACGCCGGCCGCGGCGAGCGCCCGGGCCGAGGCCAGCCCGATGCCGGCCGTGCCGCCAACGATTAATGCCGTTGATGCGTCAAGGTCTTTGGGTGCCGGCAGATCCGCCCTGGTCTCAGTCATGCGTTCGTCCTCGCCATAGGAAGCTCCGATACACGCTGTAGCCACTGCAGAAGGTCATCGATCACCTCTGCCCGGTTGATCTCGTTGAGGATCTCATGACGACCGTCGTTGTAGACGCGGACAGTGACATCAGTCAGACCCGCGGCGCGGTAACGGTCTACCAGCGTCCACAGCAGAGTGAGACCGCCGTTGACGGGGTCCTTCGATCCCACTGCCACGTACATCGGCAGGTCGCGTGGCATGCGCGCCACTTCGGCGGGGTCGGCGAGTCTTCGGGCACCGACAAACATGTCTTCCGCCGACGCGGCGTCGATACCGAATCCGCACAGCGGATCGGCGAGATACGCGTCGACGACGGACTCGTCGCGCGAAAGCCAGTCGAAATCGGTTCGGGCCGGCTGGAACGGAGCATTGAAGGCAGAGAGGTCCAGATCGTTGGAAAGGTCCAACGCCGGCTCAAGAAGGTCGAGCGCAGTGGTCCCGGTCAATGCGACCGCGGCGACATCGGCGCCATGATCCAGCAGAAATTGTTGAGTCGCAAACGAACCCATGCTATGGGCAACAATCACAACCGGCACATGAGGATGGTCTGATTTCGCTCGGGCGATCACCAGATTCAGATCGTCGACTAGCGCCGACCAGCCATTAGGTCCCAGCTGG
>NZ_DASXHW010000080.1:0-4728 GCF_036488105.1 Mycobacterium sp.
ATCCTGCTCGGACTGGTTCTCTACTATCTCGCCGACCAGACCCGCGGAAGCGGCGGGACGACGCAAACCCCCACATCGCCAACGACATCCACCGGGGTCACGACGCCCACCACGACCGAGGCACCGACGAGTACCGAACCCCTCGCTCCGGCTTCAACGACCACCATGACCTTCCCGCCGACAACCACGGAGCCGACCACCACGGCACCGCCGACCAGCACCAGCATCGACGAGGGCCACCACCACCATCACCACGACGGCGGGACGCCTTAGCGGTGGGCGGCGATCGACCGACGTATGACGTCGACGGTTTTTCAAGGGGCAACGCGAACATCGACGAGACAGAACGCTTCAGCATCACGGAAAGCCCATCGCCCTGGTACCTCAAACGATGGGTTCTGGCCCTGTGGGGCCTCGCGGTGGTGATACTGGTCGCGATCATCATCTACGGCCTGGCCATCCTGGCCAGGGGCGGCGGGGGCGGCGCACCAACGCCGGCCACGACGCACTCGTCGACCACGACGTCCTCGCACACAACCAGCCCGTCGTCGACGACTCCAACCACGACGGACACCTCGACCGAGACGATCGAACCCGCGCCGCCGCAGGACACCGCAACCTGGACGCCGCAAGAGCCTCGGCGACATCGGTGGCGAAGCAATTTGCCCCCGTTACCGCCCGTACCGCACTTCTGAGCCTGCGCCTGCATACGCAACGCACTTCGTGGTTGACCGCAGCCAAGTTAGGGCATCCTTCGTCGCGGTGACGCCTCCGGAGATGTCACTATGAGCAGGCTTACACGGCTTGAGCAGGTGCAGTAGGTAAGTTACCGACCAGTAACATACAGTTAGTTACTGGCCAGTAACACGAGTCTTGGGGAGTTGCTCCGTGCACACGCAGATGCTGATCAGACTGGTTGTCGGCTTGGGGATGACGGCGATCATCGCTTTGCTCGCCGTCCGCCGGGTGCTGTGGCTGGCCAAACTCACGCTTTCCGGTCAGCCGGTCAGCGGTCGCACCGACGACGTCGGCACGCGGGTCTGGACGCAGATCAGCGAGGTGTTCGGTCAGCGCAGGCTGCTGAAATGGTCTATCCCGGGGCTCGCGCACTTCTTCACCATGTGGGGCTTCTTCATTCTCGGCACGGTCTATGTCGAGGCCTACGGCACCCTGTTCCAGAACAATTTCCACATCCCGATCGTCGGCCGGTGGGACGCGCTGGGCTTCCTGCAGGACTTCATCGCCCTGAGCGTCGTAGCCGGCATCGCAACGTTCTCGATCATCCGGTTACGCTCAGAACCGAAGGAGTACGGCCGTTCATCACGGTTCTACGGCTCCCACACCGGCGGCGCCTGGCTGATCCTGTTCATGATCTTCATGGTCATCGTCAGCTTCGCGATCTTCCGCGGTGCGTCGGCGAACACCGGAACACTGCCGTACGGCGACGGTGCTTTCTTCTCCCACGCCATGGGCGCGCTGATGCACCCGCTGGGCGCAAGCGCCAACGAATGGATCGAGACGTTCGCGCTGCTCGCCCACATCGCTGTGGCGCTGATCTTCCTGTTGATCGTGCTGCACTCCAAGCACCTACACATCTTCTTGGCACCGATCAACGTCACCTTCAAGCGGCTGCCCGACGGCCTGGGTCCGCTGCTGCCGATCGAGGCCGACGGCAAGCCCGTCGACTTCGAAAACCCGCCGGAAGACGCGATTTTCGGGCGCGGCAAGATCGAGGACTTCACCTGGAAGGGCAACCTCGACTTCGCCACCTGTACCGAGTGTGGGCGCTGTCAGTCGCAGTGCCCGGCCTGGAACACCGGCAAGCCGCTGTCCCCCAAGCTCGTCATCATGGACCTGCGGGACCACTGGATGGCCAAGGCTCCGTACATACTTGGCGAGAAAGAGAGCGCGCTGCAAAGCACGCCCGAGGGTGGCCTCAGCGAGGATCTGGTCGGGGAGAAGGAAGCAGACCAACACCATGTGCCAGAGTCCGGCTTCGGCCGGATAACCGGCTCGGGACCCGCGCAGGCGGCCCGTCCGCTGGTCGGCACCGCCGAACAGGGCGGGGTGATCGACCCCGACGTGCTGTGGTCATGCGTGAACTGCGGAGCCTGCGTCGAGCAGTGCCCGGTGGACATCGAGCACATCGACCACATCGTCGATATGCGCCGCTACCAGGTCATGATGGAGTCGGAGTTCCCGTCCGAACTCTCGGTTCTCTTCAAAAACCTTGAGACCAAAGCCAATCCGTGGGGCCAGAACGCCGGCGACCGCACCAACTGGATCAGCGAGGTCGACTTCGACGTCCCGGTCTACGGCGAGGACGTCGACAGCTTCGACGGTTACGAATACCTGTTCTGGGTGGGCTGTGCGGGCGCGTACGACGACAAGGCCAAGAAAACCACCAAAGCCGTCGCCGAACTGCTGGCCATCGCCGGAGTGAAGTACCTGGTGCTGGGCACCGGCGAAACCTGCAACGGCGACTCGGCCCGGCGCTCCGGAAACGAATTCCTGTTCCAGCAGCTCGCGCAGCAAGCCGTCGAGACCCTGGACGGCCTGTTCGAAGGTGTCGAGACGGTCGACCGCAAGATCGTGGTCACCTGCCCGCACTGCTTCAACACCCTCGGCCGCGAATACAAGCAGCTAGGCGCCAATTACTCTGTGCTGCACCACACCCAGCTGCTCAACCGGCTGGTGCGCGACAAGAAGCTGGTCCCGGTCAGCCCGGTCTCCGAGGACATCACCTATCACGACCCGTGCTTCCTGGGCCGGCATAACAAGGTCTACGAGGCACCGCGTGAGCTGATCAGCGCCTCGGGCGCAAAGCTCGCCGAGATGCCGCGTCACGCCGACCGCAGCTTCTGCTGCGGCGCCGGTGGTGCGCGGATGTGGATGGAAGAACACATCGGCAAGCGGATCAACCACGAGCGTGTCGACGAGGCGCTGGCCACCGGCGCAACCACCGTGGCGACGGCGTGTCCGTTCTGCCGGGTGATGGTCACCGACGGTGTCAACGACCGTCAGGAGGCCGCCGGACGCGAAGGCGTCGACGTCCGCGACGTAGCGCAGCTGCTGCTCGAGTCGCTCGACCGCGGTTCGATCACGTTGCCGGAGAAGGGTACTGCCGCAAAGCGGGCCGCCGAGCATGCGGAGAAGACGGCTTCCAAAGCCGAGGCCGCTCCTGCTGCCACCGCGACCGCCCCGGCCAAGGAAGAAGCTGCCGCACCGGAAGCGGCCGCGCCTGCCGAGGACAAAGCCACCAAGGCAGTCACAGGCTTGGGCATCGCCGGTGGCGCCAAGCGACCCGGCGCCAACAAGGCAGCACCCAAAGCTGAAGCCGCGCAAGCTCCATCGACCACCGAGGAGAAAGCTCCCGAGGCCAAGGCACCTGCGGCGCCCGCCAAGGGGCTGGGCCTGGCTGCCGGGGCCAAGCGACCGGGCGCGAAAAAGACTGCGGCAAAGCCAGAAGCCGCAGCACAATCCGCGCCGGCTCAACAACCTGAAGCAAAGAGCGAGCCCGCGGCCGCCCCGGAGGCCAAGGCACCGGCCGCACCGGTCAAGGGACTGGGGATAGCGGCTGGGGCCAAGCGCCCGGGAGCCAAGAAGACCGCTGCTGCTGCTGCTGCGGCTCCATCCGCGGCGCCGGAGCCGGCGTCGCAACCGGAGGCCAAGCCCGAACCTCAGGCGAAGGAAGAACCGCAATCCACGCCCGCCGCAAGCGATGGCGAGGACGGTGGCCAGGCTCCGTCGGCAGCACCGGTCAAGGGCCTGGGCATCGCTCGGGGTGCCCGCCCGCCGGGTAAGCGCTGATCAGGCTGGTTGTTGAATTAGAAAATAGATGGACAGCCGTGGCACCATAGTTGATGTGACCACTCATCAGCTGCCATGGCAGAACGCGGGGCATCAGCCGCGGCAGCGTACGTTCGCGCAGTCCTCGAAGCTGCAGGACGTGCTCTATGAGATCCGCGGGCCGGTACACGATCACGCCGCGCGACTGGAGGCTGAGGGCCACCGCATCCTCAAGCTGAACATCGGCAACCCGGCCCCGTTCGGCTTCGACGCTCCCGACGACATCGTCGCCGCGATCGTCCGGAATCTGCCGAACGCAGCCGGTTACAGCGACTCCAAGGGCCTGTTCTCGGCCCGCACCGCGGTCGCCCAGTACTACACGACCCTCGGGGTCGACGACGTCGACGTCGACAGCATCTACCTGGGCAACGGCGTCTCCGAGTTGATCGCGATGTCCCTGCAGGCGTTGCTGAACACCGGCGACGAGATCCTGATCCCGGCCCCGGACTACCCGCTGTGGACCGCGGTCGCGACCCTGGCCGGTGGCCGCGCGGTGCACTACCTGTGCGACGAAGGCTCGGACTGGATGCCGGACCTGGCCGACGTCGAGGCCAAGATCACCGCGCGCACCAAGGCGTTGGTCGTGATCAACCCGAACAATCCGACCGGCGCGGTGTACTCACGGGAGATGCTCGAGGCGCTGGCCGCGCTGGCCCGCCGGCACAACCTGGTGCTGTTCTCCGACGAGATCTACGACCGGATCCTCTACGACGACGCCGTCCACGTGCCGATGGCGATCGTGGCCCCGGACGTCCTGACGATCACCTTCGGTGGCCTGTCGAAGTGCTACCGGGTCGCCGGGTTCCGGTCCGGCTGGGCCGTGATCACCGGCCCGCGTCAGCACGCCCGCAGCTACCTCGAGGGCATCACGATCCTGGC
>NZ_DASXHW010000139.1:0-4987 GCF_036488105.1 Mycobacterium sp.
GTAGGCGGTGATCTTCTTCTCTTGCTCGCTGATGATCCGGCTCTTGCGCCGCGGCCCGCCGACCACCCGGTCCACTGCCTCTTCCAGAGCAGCGCCGGTGATCACCGTGCCGTTCTCGCGGGCGGTCAGCAGCGCCGCCTCGTTGATGACGTTCTCCAGGTCGGCGCCGGTCATGCCGACGGTCCGCTTGGCCAGCCCGTCGAATTCGACGTCGGGACCGAACGGCTTGCCCTTCGAGTGCACCCTCAGTACGGCACGCCGGCCGGCCAGGTCGGGGCTGGACACCGGAATCTGGCGATCGAAGCGTCCGGGCCTAAGCAGCGCCGGGTCAAGGATGTCGGGACGGTTGGTGGCTGCGATCAAGATCACACCCTGGCGCTCGCCGAAGCCGTCCATCTCGACCAGCAACTGGTTCAGCGTCTGCTCGCGTTCGTCGTGACCGCCACCCAGACCGGCGCCGCGCTGGCGGCCGACCGCGTCGATCTCGTCGACGAAGATGATGCATGGGCTGTTCTGTTTGGCCTGCTCGAACAGATCGCGCACCCGGGATGCGCCGACGCCGACGAACATCTCGACGAAGTCGGAGCCCGAGATGGTGAAAAAGGGAACGCCGGCTTCACCGGCGACGGCCCGCGCCAGCAGGGTCTTACCCGTTCCGGGCGGGCCGTAGAGCAGAACACCCTTGGGGATCTTGGCGCCCAGCGCTTGATACCGCGACGGGTTCTGCAGGAAGTCCTTGATCTCATAGAGTTCCTCGACCGCTTCGTCGGCGCCGGCGACGTCGGCGAAGGTGGTCTTGGGCATGTCCTTGTTCAGCATCTTGGCCCGTGATTTGCCGAAGCCGAAGCCCATCCGGGCGCCGCCCTGCATGCGGGAGAACATCATGAACAAGCCGACCAGCAGCAACAGCGGCAGCACGTAGATCACCAGCGAACCGATGATGCTGCCCTGGTTGACGACGGTGCTGACCTGGGTGTCCTTACCGTTCAGTTGGTCGAACAGCGGGACGGCATAGCCGGACGGGAAGTGGGTGATGATCTTGTCGGAGCCCTCGGTGCCGGTGGCGGCGCTTTTTAGCGTCATCCGGACCTGTTGCTCTCGATCGTCGATCTGGGCGCTCTTGACGTTGCCGCCCTTGATCTGGGCCATCGCCACCGACGTGTCGACCGGCTTGAAGCCGCGGGTGTCGTCGCTGAAGTAGAAGAAAGACCAGCCAAGCAGCAGCACGACCGCGATGGCCGTGAGCGTGCGGAGTACGTTTTTTCGGTTCATCAATCATCGGCCGTCGTCGGCCAGGTCCTTCCCGATACACGCAGCTGGAATAGTCCAGGCTACCGCCAGTGCTGATCGCCAGCTCGGGCGCAGCCGGGCACAGCGGGTCACGCCTTGGATCGTCACCAACCGAACAACGAACAGTGGTTCCCCGCATCGTCGGCAACACACCCACCCGCCTAACACCTATCGGGCGGAGGCGGGCGTGTGCTTTGGTGAACTTGTGTCGGACAGCCTCCCCATCACCGAACGTGTAATCGAGACCAACGGCGTGCAGTTGCACACCGTCGAAGCGGGTGAGCCCGGCGCACCGGTCGTGGTGCTGGCGCACGGCTTTCCCGAGCTGGCCTACTCCTGGCGCCACCAGATCCCGGTGCTGGCCGCCGCCGGTTACCACGTCCTGGCACCTGATCAGCGCGGCTACGGCCGCACCACCCGCCCGGCGGAGATCGCCGCTTACAGCGTCGCCGACCTGTCCGCCGACCTGATCGGTCTGCTCGATGACGTCGGCGCCGACAAGGCGGTGTTCATCGGTCACGACTGGGGTGCCCCGGTGGTGTGGGGTTCTGCGCAGCTGCACCCCGACCGGGTGGCGGCGGTCGTCGGCTTGAGCGTTCCGCCGGTACCGCGCGCGCAGATTCCGCCGACTCAGGCGTTCCGGGCGATCTTCGGCGACAACTTCTTCTACATGCTGTATTTCCAGGAGCCCGGGGTGGCCGACGCCGAGCTGGCCGCCGACCCGGCCAGGACCATCACCCGGATGCTGGGCGGCCTGACGCGGTCCGATGACCCGGAGGCCGGGCTGCGCATGATCCGGCCGGGGCCGGCCGGCTTCATCGAGCGGCTACCCGAGCAGGACGGCCTGCCCGCCTGGATCAGCGCGCACGAGGTCGACCACTACGTCGCCGAGTTCACCCGCACCGGGTTCACCGGCGGGCTGAACTGGTATCGGAATCTGGACCGCAACTGGGAGATCATGGCCGACCCGCCGGTCGCCACCATCGACGTGCCCGCCATGTTCATCGGCGGTACCGCCGACCCGGTGCTGAGTTTCATGCGCTCCGACCGCGCAACCGAGGTGGTGACGGGCCGCTACCGCGAGGTGCTGATCGACGGCGCCGGACACTGGCTGCAGCAGGAACGACCGGACCGGGTCAACGAATTGCTGCTCGAATTCCTGTCCAGCCTGAAGGCCGGCGTGGAGTCGTCATGAATCGTCCGCTGAACTTTGGCGTCTTCATCACACCGTTCCACCCGACCGGCCAATCGCCCACGGTGGCACTGGAATACGACATGGAGCGCGTTGTCGCGCTGGACCGCCTCGGCTTCGACGAGGCGTGGTTCGGCGAACACCACTCCGGTGGCTACGAGCTGATCGCTTGCCCCGAGGTGTTCATCGCCGCGGCGGCCGAACGGACCAGGCATATCCGGTTGGGCACCGGTGTGGTGTCGTTGCCCTATCACCATCCGCTGATGGTGGCCGACCGTTGGGTGCTGCTGGATCACCTGACCCGCGGACGGGTGATGTTCGGCGCCGGACCGGGCGCCCTGCCATCGGACGCCTACATGATGGGTATCGACCCGATCGAGCAGCGCCGGATGATGCAGGAGTCGCTGGAGGCAATACTGGCGCTGTTTCGCGCCGGACCGAGCGAGCGGATCAGTCGTCACTCGGACTGGTTCACTTTGCGTGACGCGCAGTTGCATATCCGGCCCTACACCTGGCCATATCCCGAAATATCAACGGCAGCAATGATTTCACCGTCTGGACCGCGACTGGCCGGAGCTATGGGCACGTCGCTGCTTTCGCTGTCGATGTCCGTTCCCGGCGGCTACGCGGCGCTGGACAACACCTGGGAGGTAGTGCAGGAGCAGGCCGCCAAGGTCGGCCGCGACGAGCCCAGCCGCTCCGACTGGCGCGTGCTGTCGATCATGCACCTCGCCGACACCCGCGAAAAGGCGATCGAGGACTGCACCTACGGACTGCAGGAATTCGCCAACTACTTCGGCGCGGCCGGGTTCGTCCCGCTGGCCAACGAGGTCGAAGGATCGCAGACGCCCTATGAGTTCGTCGAAGACTATGCGGCCAAGGGTAATTGCTGCATCGGCAGTCCCGACGACGCGATCGAACACATCGAAGACCTGCTGGAGCAGTCCGGTGGATTCGGGACATTGCTGATGCTCGGTCACGACTGGGCCTCGCCTGCAGCGACCTACCACTGCTATGAACTGATGGCCCGCAAGGTCATTCCGCACTTCAAGGGGCAACTCCAAGCGGCGCGGTCATCTCATGAGTGGGCCAAGGACAAACGCGAGGAGTTGATCGGCCGTGCGGGACAAGCTGTCGTGAAGGCGATCACCGAGCACGTCGGCGAACGCGCGACGGAGAACAGGAGCGGCTGATGCGCGCGTCGGTACTGCGGGAGGGCCGCATGGTGTACCGCGACGACGTGCCCGATCCCGTGCCCGGTCCCGGTCAGGTTCTGGTGGCGGTGCGGTCGTGTGGAATCTGCGGTTCGGACCTGCATTTCGCCGCCCACGGCGCCGAGATGCTGTCGTTGAGCGGTCAGATGTCAAGTGCAGCCGGCGGCGATATGGACGTCGACCTGGACCACGACGTCTTCATGGGCCACGAGTTCAGCGCGGAGGTACTCGAGGCAGGACCCGACACCGAAACCCATTCGGCCGGAACCCTTGTCACGTCGATCCCGGTGCTGCTGTCGGGCAAGAGCGTCGAACCGATCGTCTACAGCAACAAAACGCTGGGCGGCTACGCGGAGCGGATGCTGCTTTCGGCGCCGCTGCTGCTGCCTATTCCCAACGGGCTCAGCCCCCAGCACGCCGCGCTCACCGAGCCGATGGCGGTCGGGCTACATGCCGTCAACAAATCCGCCGTCCAGCCCGGCGAGGCCGCGCTGGTGCTGGGCTGCGGACCTATCGGCATCGCCGTCATCGCTGCGCTGCGGGCCCGGGGAGTCGAGTCGATTGCGGCAGCCGACTTTTCACCGAAGCGTCGCGAACTCGCTATCACAATGGGCGCGCACCAGACCATCGATCCCGCGCAGAATTCGCCGTTCGACAGCGTCCGCCCGGTGGTGGTCTTCGACGCCGTCGGCGTGCCCGGCATCATCGACGACGTGATGCGCCGTGCCCGGCGCGGCACGCGGCTGGTCGTCGTCGGCGTCTGCATGCAAGCCGACACCGTGCACCCGTTCTTCGGGATCGCCAAGGAGATCAACGTTCAGTTCGTTCTCACCTACGACCCGAACGAGTTTGGCGAGTCGTTGCGGACGATCGCCGAAGGCGACATCGATGTCACTCCGATGATCACCGGCGACGTCGGCCTCGAGGACGTCGGCGCGGCGTTCGATGACCTCGCCGACCCAGAACGGCACTGCAAGATACTGGTGACCCCGTAGGTCTGCGTTTGAAGCCGTATCGGGGCCCTGCGCTGGTATATCTTGATCCAACCTGGCTAACTCAAAAGCAGTCCACCGTCCCGGCGTGGCGACCACAGAGCTCCTGAGGAGGCACCATGCCAACGCCGGCGCTAAGCCTGCAACGGCAGATGCTGCGGCGCCGCCCGGTGAGCGGGGCCCCGGTCGCCGACGGCGCCTCAGACCAGTTGCAACGCAGCCTTGGCGTTTTCCTGCTGACGATGTTCGGTGTCGGCGAAACCGTCGGTTCCGGGATCTTCATCGTGCTCTCGCAGTCG
>NZ_DASXHW010000151.1:0-16900 GCF_036488105.1 Mycobacterium sp.
CGCGCGATCGTGCACGACGAACTCGCCGAGATCGCCGACAAGCACGGCGACGACCGTCGCACCCGGATCATCGCCGCCGACGGCGACGTCAACGATGAGGACCTGATCGCCCGCGAGGACGTCGTCGTCACCATCACCGAAACCGGCTACGCCAAGCGCACCAAGACCGACCTGTACCGCAGCCAGAAGCGTGGCGGTAAGGGAGTGCAGGGCGCCGGCCTGAAACAGGACGACATCGTGCGGCACTTCTTTGTGTGCTCGACGCACGACTGGATCCTGTTCTTCACTACCCAGGGCCGGGTGTATCGGGCCAAGGCGTACGACCTGCCCGAAGCGTCCCGCACGGCGCGCGGACAACACGTCGCCAACCTGCTGGCCTTCCAGCCCGAGGAGCGAATCGCTCAGGTCATCCAGATCAAGAGCTACGAGGACGCGCCCTACCTGGTGCTGGCCACCCGCAACGGTCTGGTCAAGAAGACCAAGCTGACCGACTTCGACTCGAACCGGTCCGGCGGGATCGTGGCGATCAATCTGCGCGGCGACGACGAACTGGTCGGCGCCGTGCTGTGCTCCTCCGAGGAGGATCTGCTGCTGGTCTCGGCCAACGGTCAGTCGATCCGGTTCGCGGCGACCGACGACGCCCTGCGTCCGATGGGCCGTGCGACCTCGGGTGTGCAGGGCATGCGGTTCAACACCGATGACTACCTGCTGTCGCTGAATGTGGTCCGTGAGGGCACATTCTTGCTGGTCGCGACATCCGGCGGGTATTCCAAGCGGACCGCGATCGAGGAGTACACCGCGCAGGGCCGCGGCGGTAAGGGCATCTTGACGATCCAGTACGACCCCCGTCGTGGCAAGCTCGTAGGTGCGCTGATCGTCGACGACGACAGCGAGGTGTACGCGATCACGTCCGGCGGCGGGGTGATCCGGACGGCGGCCCGTCAGGTCCGTAAGGCCGGACGGCAGACCAAAGGTGTTCGATTGATGAACTTGGGTGAAGGCGACACACTGTTAGCCATCGCCCGTAATGCCGAAGAGGCCGACGAACCCGGCATCGACGGCGAGGAATCGGACGCCGAGGCGTAAGCGATCGCCGACCGCGCTAGCGGTCGGGAGGCACAGTTAGGAGCTGTGGGTGACTTCACCGAACGAGCCGGGCCACACCGGTCGGGGCGACAGCCCGAACGGCAACGGCGCCGTCTCGGACGCGCCCGCGACGCCGCGCAAGCGGCCCGCTGCCCGGCCGTCGCCGGCCCAACAGCGCCAGTCCGGTCGGGGCACCGCGAGCCCCAACGCCGAGGCTCGCCTGAACCGGTTCATTTCGGGCACGGCGGCGCCGGGCGCGATCAGAACACCACCACCTGAGGCTGAGCCGGCACCGGCTCCCACCCAGAACGAGAGTCGGCAAAGCGATGCCTACGCCAGCGAGATACCCGACCTGTCCGGCCCGATTCCCCGTGCGGGACAACGTAAGCCAGCCGATGACCGACCGGACGAACCGATGACGGCGCCGGTTCGATCAGAAGGCCGTATCCAGGTGTCGTCGCGGTCGGTCGGCCCGGTTCGGGCCAGCATGCAGATCCGGCGCATCGATCCGTGGAGCACCTTGAAGGTATCGGCGGTGCTGTCGGTGGCATTGTTCTTCGTCTGGATGATCGCCGTCGCGTTCCTGTATCTGGTGCTCGGCGGGATGGGCGTATGGAGCAAGCTCAACAGCAACGTCGGGGATTTGCTGAACAACACCGGCGGCAGCGCGGAGCTGGTCTCCAGCGGCACCATCTTCGGCGGGGCGGTGCTGATCGGCCTGGTGAACATCGTGCTGCTCACCGCCGCGGCCACCATCGGCGCGTTCATCTACAACCTGACCACCGACTTGATCGGCGGCGTCGAGGTGACGCTGGCCGACCGGGACTAGCGTTTTGGGCGGGGACGCTCCGGTGCGGTAATCTCGTCGCTCGTCCGTGTACGTGTGCGGGCCTATAGCTCAGGCGGTTAGAGCGCTTCGCTGATAACGAAGAGGTCGGAGGTTCGAGTCCTCCTAGGCCCACAACCATGTGTTCGCCAAGACGTTTCGTGAGACTGGTGTTGCCGCTGGTTGCGATCGCGGTGCTGGCGGTGGTGATCCGGTCGCAGCGCGGTGTCGAGGTCTGGCACGTGGCAGCCGACCAGACCGGTGGTCGGCACGAGGGGCCTTAGCTCAGTTGGTAGAGCGCTGCCTTTGCAAGGCAGATGTCAGGAGTTCGAATCTCCTAGGCTCCACAGTGAAACTCGCAGCTCAGGCATCATCCGCCTGTAGCTTCAGCACCCCGTCTGCTCGTGTTTGGGGGCTTCCGCCTAGAACCATGCCTCGCTGCCGAGGCGAGTTCAGTAGCTCACTACTTATTCCCGTTGCCCTGCCCAGGCTTACCGTCAGCGCGGCGGCAAAGGTGTGACTGATCGAGGAGCTCGCTGCTGCGACTCCCCAGACCGGCCAAGCCCGCCGTGTCCGAGATTTCTTTGGATCTATCGGGAGGTTTCGCCGTGGCGAAGATTAGTGGGCATGCGGTCGTTCTAGGGGCAAGCATGAGCGGCCTACTTGCTGCCAGAGTGCTTTCCGATTTCTATCGAACTGTCACAGTGATCGAGCGCGATGTACTGCCGCCCGGTAGCGCACAGCGACGCGGTGTGCCTCAGGGCCGGCACGTTCACGCACTGTGGCCGCGTGGGTCGCAGATCTTAGATGAGTTGTTTCCCGGTTTCCTGACCGAACTGGTCGCCGACGGGTGCACGGTCTGGGACGACGGCGATTTCTCTAAGTACTGTTTGTCATTTGGTGGGCACCAGTTTGTCCGCTCGGGAACCATGCGTGGTTTTCAACCGCGCGATACAGCCTATTGCCCTAGCCGCCCGTTTGTAGAGGATCATGTCCGTCAACGCGTACGCGCAATTCGAAACGTCACGCTGATGGAGGGCTACGACGTTGTCGAGTTGACATCGAATGCCGACCGAAGCCGGGTCACCGGAGTCACGATCACATCGCATGAAGGAAACGAAAAGCGGGCTCTCACCGCGGATTTGGTTGTGGATGCCACCGGCCGCGGGTCCAGAACTCCAGCATTTCTGGAAAGCCTCGGCTATGACCGGCCAATCGAGGACGAGGTGGTGATGCGACTCGCCTACGCTAGCCAGTTGCTGCGGATTCCAGCCGGCATGCATAACGAGATAATGGTGCTGGTGGGGCCTGTCCCGGGACGACCGACCGGAATGGGGTTATTTACCTATGAGAACACCACGTGGATGCTAACCGCGGTCGGGTTGGTGGGACGCGAGCCACCGGCCGACCGGGCGGGCATGCTGCAGTTCATCGAGGATTGCACGCCGCCCCAGGTTATGTCGGCGCTGCGGTGCGCCGAGCCGCTGGGGGACGTGGTTCGGCATCGCACACCATCCAGTCGGTGGCGTCGCTATGACAAGATGCGTCAGTTTCCGGCCGGTCTGCTGGTATTCGGCGACGCGATATGCAGTTTCAACCCGATCTACGGCCAAGGCATGACGGTGGCTGCGCTACAGGCCATGGCCCTCGATCGTTGTTTACGCGGCGGTGCAGAGCGCTTGGCGGCCCGGTATTTCTCCGCTGCCGCCAAACCCATCGGGGTGGCTTGGCAACTCGCGGTGGGCGGCGACCTCAACCTGCCCGAAGTCCAAGGCCCCCGGCCGCTGTCGATGCGGCTGACCAACACATATGTTGATCGAGTGCAGGCTGCCGCCGAGACCGACACCGTCATCGCAACGCGTTTCCTCAAAGTCGCCGGGTTTTCCAAACCGGCTGCCAGCCTCATGGCCCCGTCGTTCATGCTTCGAGTTGCTGCGACAAACTGGCGATACAGGCGACATTCAAGCCCCTCCGTCACGCCCGGCGATATTAGAGCAGCGGAAGCGAGTTAGATCCGCGGTTCCACCTCGACGCTCGGCGGCAGCGCTGACGGCTTCGGTCGCGTCGAGCGACGGACGATCGAGAACGCGGCCGCGCCGGCGGCGAGCACCACGACCGCAGCGCCGGCCAACACCCATGGCCGCGGCCTATGCCGCTGGGCCCGCCGGGCCTGCTGCAGCGCTTCCGGTAGGCCGGTAACCACATCCTGGGCGGCCGCCAGCTCCTGCGCCAAAGCCTCTTGGGCGCTACGCAAATCGTGGGCCAGCCGGCCCTCGTGATAACGGCGGCGCAGGCTGGAGGCGCCGGCCTGCGCGGAGTGAACACCAAGCCCGACCAGTCCGCGGGTCACGTCCACCGGGCCGACCGCCGTGCTGGCCAGGCCGCGGCTCAGCCGCTCCCGCGGGGTCAACCGGGTGTGGTTCTTAGCGCGCATCTCTCGCCCTTTCGCAGGACCGCCTGGGGATACGTTCAGCCTGCCACACGGGTACCGGCACCGGATGTCCGACGGCGCGGACCGTGATGGCAGACTGTGATCCCGTGACTACCAGCCCGATTCAGACCGCCACTGCCACTCTGCACACCAACCGCGGCGACATCAAGATCGCGTTGTTCGGAAACCACGCGCCCAAGACGGTCGCCAACTTCGTGGGCCTGGCTCAAGGCACCAAGGATTACTCGACCGAGAATGCGTCCGGCGGTAGCTCCGGTCCGTTCTACGACGGCGCGGTCTTCCACCGGGTCATCAACGGCTTCATGATCCAGGGCGGCGACCCGACCGGCACCGGCCGCGGCGGCCCGGGCTACAAGTTCGCCGACGAGTTCCACCCCGAGTTGCAGTTCGACAAGCCCTATCTGTTGGCGATGGCCAATGCGGGCCCGGGAACCAACGGCTCGCAGTTCTTCATCACCGTGGGCCAGACCCCCCACCTGAACCGCAAGCACACGATCTTCGGCGAAGTCGTGGACGGGGACTCACAGCAGGTCGTCGACGCCATCGCCACCACCGCCACCGGCCCCGGCGACCGTCCGTCCGAGCCCGTCGTCATCGAGTCGATCACGATCTCCTGACGGCTGCCGCGCCGTGCCCACCGCGAAACAGACGTGAGGGCTGTGCTTTAGCCCGATCCACGACCCTGAGTTCACATCCGCGCGTAGCCCTGACGCCTGCGAGTCACGATCCCGCGTAACCGCGCGCGGTCAGCACGTCGAGCACGTCCAGCGGGTCGGTGCCGAGGTCCCAGCGCGAGAAGACGAACAGCCGGCCGTCGTTGGCGTCGATCTCGAGTAGCCGCATCTTGCGCCCGATCCGCCGGAATTCGGTGATCCGGATGCGCTTGATGTCGGGTCGTCGCAGATGGGCCGGCCGTATCCAGCCGCCGACCTGCAGACCGTCGGCGGTGATTGCCAGCTTTGGCCTCGCGCGCCACGTTCCGCCGGCAAACAAGATCAGTCCGACCGCTGCGATACCGAGCAAAAGCCGCCCCGGCGGGTCTGTGACGGCGGTCACACATGTGATAGCCATCACAATTCCGGCAAGTCCGCAAGCTGCGATTCCGGCCGTAGAAGGCGCCCACCGTGTTTGCTGCACCAGGCTCCTAGGGGTCTCTACCACTGCCGACGCGGTTATCCACAAGCGCTATCCACAATGGGGATGAATAACACGCGTGTGATCTGGTCCCTCACCCGTTGCTGGCTCAGCAACGCTGTCGGCCGACTACGCCCGTCTTACGAGGTCTGCTGGGCCTATCGCCACCGCATGGTGAGCAACAACCCACTGATCATGAAAGCAAACGCGATGGCGTAATTCCACGGGCCCAGCCCGGCCATCCAATTGAGCGCTGACGGCGCGTCGGCGCCCGTCGCGGCCAACTGGAACACCATCAGCCAGACCAGGCCGACCAGCATCAAGCCGCAGAACAACACCACAAACCACATGCTGGACGGGCCGGCCTTGACCTTGACCGGGGTGCGGCTCACCGCGCTAACGGTGAAGTCACTCTTCTTGCGGACTTTGGACTTGGGCATTTCTACCTCGGGAAACCTCGGAGCTACGGTAGGGAGAACCAGTGCAACGACGAGCGTAACGCACTCACCAGCAGCGGACGGAGAGCCGATGGCCATGCGCATCCGCCGGCTACTTTCCGCGCGCGACGGCGGGCACGCAGGATCGAGCCCGTCGCCGTGGCGGGTCGGCGTTCCGGTGGTGTGTTTATTGGCCGGGCTGCTGCTCGGGGCTACCCACGGGGTGTCCCGCGGCGGGGAGATCAGGCGCAGCGATGCACCACGGCTGGTCGATCTGGTGCGCAGCGAGCGGTCCGCCGTCGAGCAGCTGACCGCCGAACGGGACCGGCTGGCCAACACCATCGACTCGACGCACGGCCGGTCCCCCGACGCGGCGCTGGCAGCGATGCAGCGTCGGTCCGCCGAGCTGGCCGGCGACGCCGGGCTGGAACCCGTGCACGGGTCGGGTCTGACCGTCACGCTCAACGACGCGCAGCGCGACGCCAACGGCCGCTTTCCCCGCGATGCATCGCCGGACGACCTCGTCGTGCATCAGCAGGACATCCAGGCCGTCCTCAACGCATTGTGGAGCGCCGGCGCCGAGGCGATCCAGATGCAGGACCAGCGCATCATCGCGACCTCTGTGCCCCGCTGCGTGGGCAACACCTTGCTGCTCAACGGGCGCACATACAGTCCGCCGTACCGGGTCACCGCGATCGGCGACGCCGCAGCCATGCAGGCCGCACTGGCGGCCGCTCCGCTGGTGGTTCTCTTCAAGCAGTACGTGGTGCGGTTCGGGCTGGGCTACACCGAGCAGGTGTCGCCCGACGTCCGCATCGTGGGTCACACCGAGCCGTTGCGGATGCACTCCGCGCAGCCCCTCGGCCCGGTCAGTTACTAATCCGCGGCGCCATCAAATACCGTCTCGGCCAGCATGCGCCGACACCAGGCCCGGTAGGCAGCTGTGCTCCACCCGTCGCGCTGGGTGATTCGCAGGTACGTCTCGACGCTGCAGACGACGGCTGCCGTCTCGACGAGTTCGTCAAACGGGACGTCGCCCCGAAGCCATCCGCGGTCGCGGAACACGTTAAGCACTCGTCGGATTTGCCGGTTGATCCCGGCGATGAACTCGCTCAGGTACCGCTCCAACACGGGGTCGGAATTAGCACCCCCGAAAAGTGCCGGTGCCAGTTTTGCCGACGCCGTATGTATGTCCGTGACGGCTGTGGCGATGAAGTCGAGTGCCTGCGAGGGATCGCGACTGGCGATCATTTGGCGGCCGACTTCCAGATTGAAGATGTCTTCTTCCCCACTCACGCCGACGCCGGCGAGCTCGGCGGCCGCTATTAAAAGGGCAGCCTTCGGGCCTTGGCCCTGCACTGTCTCCACCGAAACGCCGGCCGCAGCAGCAATCTTCGCCAGCGTGGTGCGGGCGTAGCCCTCGGCGGCGAACAGCTCCGCAGCGGCCGCGACCACCCGGGACCGGGTTTGCTCCGCCTGCTGCTGACGTAGCTGTGATCGGTACTTTCGCGCCTGTGCGGATATTGACTCCGGTGCCACAGTAATGAATACTACCACCACGTAGTTAAGAGCGAGCCCGGGGGTGCCCAGTGTCATCCGTCATCTTGACCAGCATCCCTGCGCACGGGCATATCACGCCGCTGCTTTCGGTCGCCGAAAAGTTCGTCAAGCGGGGCGACGACGTTCGTTTCATCACCGGCACTTTTTTCGCCGACAAGGTCGCGGCCACCGGCGCCACCTTCGTACCGCTCGCCACCGAAGCGGACTTCGACCTTGATTTGCTCGCAACCTTTCCGGAGCGCGCGAAGTTGAAGGGTGTCAAAGCCGCTGCCTTCGATCTCGAAAATGTGTTTGTCCGTCCCGCCAAAGCCCAATACGAGACGCTCACGGCTGCTCTCGCAGCGGAGCGCGCCGACGTTGTGCTCGCCGAACCGCTATTTCTCGGTGCCGCATTCCTGCTCGGACACCCACCGGCAGAACGCCCCGCGATTGCGATGTGCTCGGTGATCCCGCTGCCCATTTACAGTCGCGATACTGCTCCGTTCGGCATGGGATTGGCCCCCAGCCGGATTCTGAACCGTGAGCGCAATGCTGCGCTGGCCGTATTGAATCGTCGGATGATGCGGCGGCCGTACCAGATCCTCGATGACCTGCACCGCCAGGTGCACGGCAATGACATGCCGGGCGGCCTGCTCCACTGGGGTCGTCGAGCCGACGCTCTCGTGCAATTCAGCGTTCCGTCGTTCGAATATCCCCTGTCCGACGCGCCCTCGAACCTCTACTTCGCTGGGCCGCTGTCGGCCACCGGCTCGCAAGCGCCGCTCCCGGACTGGTGGAACGATCTGGACGGGAGCCGTCCCGTCGTGCATGTCAGCCAAGGCACCGTTGCCAACACGGACTACAGCCAAGCCATCGCGCCCACGCTGCGTGCGCTCGCGGATGAGGACGTCCTGGTCTTGGTCGCAACCGGCGGTCGCTCACTGGACACGCTGCCTGCACTTCCGCCTAACGCCCGTGCAGCAACATTCCTGCCATATGACGAATTACTCCCGCGCACTTCTGTTTACGTGACGAACGCCGGTTACGGCGGCGTGCAGTACGCATTGCGCTACGGGGTGCCCGTCGTCGCCACCGGCGGTAAGGAAGACAAACCCGAGGTGGGCGCCCGCGTGGCGTGGTCAGGCGTCGGGCGGCGGATCAGAAGCGAGCACCCCTCGCCGCGCGCGCTTCGTCGCGACATTCTGGCCGTACTGAGCGACCCGTGTTACCGCCAAGCCAGCTGCCGGATAGCGGCCGAAATGGCGGCGGCCCCCGGCTTCGCCGGGCTGGCCGGCATCGTCGACCGGTTGGCCGACTCCGCGAGGGCGGCATCCGATCGGTAGCCTGGCACGATGCAGATCTTGGTCGTCGACAACTACGACAGCTTCGTCTTCAACCTGGTGCAATACCTCGGCCAGTTGGGTGTCGAGGCACAGGTGTGGCGCAACGACGACGCTCGGCTGTCCGACCCAGTCGCGGTCGCCGCTGCGGTCGACGGGATTCTGCTGAGCCCGGGCCCGGGCACGCCGGAACGGGCGGGCGCCTCGATCGACCTTGTGCGCGCCTGCGCCGCGTCACGCACGTCGCTGCTGGGCGTGTGCCTCGGCCACCAAGCCATCGGGGTGGCCTTCGGCGGCACCGTGGACCGGGCCCCCGAATTGCTGCACGGCAAGACCAGCAGTGTGTACCACACGAATACCGGTGTGCTGCAAGGCCTTCCAGATCCCTTCACGGCGACCCGGTATCACTCGCTGACCATCATGCCCGAGACAATGCCAAGCGAGCTGGAGGTCACCGCCCGCACCTGCAGCGGCGTGATCATGGGCGTGCGGCACGCCGAGCTGCCGATCCATGGCGTGCAGTTCCACCCGGAGTCGATCCTCACCGAAGGCGGCCACCGGATGCTGGCCAACTGGCTGGCCGACTGCGGCCAGGTCCTCGACGAGGGCTTGGTCCGGAAACTGGAAAGTGAGCTGGTGGACAGCTTGGCCACGGTGCGGCGCTACGACGCGGCTACTGACCGAACTTCAGCGTGATGCTGCCGTCCTTGTTGGCGCCCTGACCCGGCGACGGGCTCTGGTACACCACCCGGTTGTGTTGGGAGCCACCGGCATCGACGTCGGGGCCCCTGTCCAGGATCCCGGTCCAGCCCAGCGTGCGTAACCGCGGTTCTGCGTCGGTCCAGAACATTCCGGTTACGTCGGGCATCACGAATTGGTTGCCTTTGGACACCTGCAACTCGATCACCGTGTCGACCGGAACATTCGCTCCCGCAGGCGGATTGGTGCCGATCACGGCGCCGGCCGGGCGGGTGCTGTCCACCGGGGCCTGAGCGAACTTGGAAAAGCCGTACACCGCGAGATTCTTCTGCGCCTCGTCGGCGGTCTGCCCGGCGACGTCGGGAACCTGCTTGCTCGACGGGCCTGAGCCGACGATCACGGTGATCTCGTTGGTGATCGCCGACGTCTGATTGGCCGGCGGGTTGGTGCCGATGACTTTGTCTTTCGTTTCCGGCGTCGACGGCGAGTTGACTTGTTTGAACCGGGTGAAGCCGGCGGCCTTCAGCTTCTTCACCGCCGCGGCGTAGCTCAGCGACGAGACATCCGGCACCTCGCGCTGCTCGGGCCCGGTGGAGACCTCGACCGTGATCAGCTCGCCGGCACCGACTTTCACGTTGGCGCCCGGGTCCGTCCCGATCACATGGTCGGGTAGCACGGTCGAATCCGGCTTCTGCTGGGTGCGGGTCTTGAAGCCGTGGTTCTGCAGCGCGGCGATCGCGTCGGCCGACGCTTGATTGCGGACATCGGGCACCTGCACGTTGCGCATGCCGCCGCCGAACGTGTTGATCAGGACGGTGACGACGACGGTAAGCACCGCCAGCGCGGCGACGGCGATCACCCAGCGGCTCACCGAACCGGGACTGCGCTCGCGGGTGAAGTCGAGCTGCTGGCGGGGCAGCGGATTGGTCTGCGCTCCCGTGGAGTCGGACGAATGCGCCGCGGCCATCAGCGACGATCGGTCGGCCTCGGTGAGGATCTTGGGCGCCTCCGGCGGCTCGCCGTTGTGCACCCGCACCAGGTCGGAGCGCATCTCGGCGGCCGTCTGGTAGCGGTTCTCGGGGTTCTTGGCCAACGCCTTGAGCACGACGGCGTCGAGGTCGGCGGAGATGCCCTCGTAGCGTCGCGACGGCGGCACCGGATCTTCGCGGACGTGCTGGTAGGCCACCGCGACCGGCGAGTCACCGACGAAAGGTGGTTCGCCGGTGAGCATTTCGTAGAGCACGCAGCCCAGCGAGTACACGTCGGAGCGGGCGTCGACGGTGTCGCCGCGAGCCTGCTCGGGCGAAAGGTATTGCGCGGTACCGATCACCGCGGCTGTCTGGGTGACGCTGTTGCCGCTGTCGGACAGCGCCCGCGCGATGCCGAAGTCCATCACCTTGACCGCATTGGTGGTGCTGATCATGATGTTGGCCGGCTTCACGTCGCGGTGGATGATGCCGTGCTGGTGGGAGAAATTCAGTGCCTGGCAGGCATCGGCGATGACCTCGATGGCCCGGGTGGGCGTCATCGGTCCGTCGGTGTGCACGATGTCGCGCAGCGTCAGTCCGTTGACGTACTCCATCACGATGTAGGGCAGCGGCCCGGCGGCCGTCTCCGCCTCGCCGGTGTCGTACACCGCGACGATCGCCGGGTGGTTGAGCGCCGCCGCATTCTGCGCTTCCCGCCGGAAGCGCAGGTAGAAGCTGGGGTCGCGGGCCAGGTCGGCGCGCAGCACCTTGACCGCGACGTCTCGGTGTAACCGGACATCCCGCGCCAGATGGACCTCCGACATGCCACCGAAGCCGAGGATCTCGCCGAGTTCGTAGCGGTCGGACAGGTGCTGCGGGGTCGTCATCGCGGTTTCTCGTGTTGGGACACCACCGCGCAAGAGAAGGTCAGCGATGGTGCCTGCCTGGGTGTGGGCAGCTGGTATTGCCCTCCAGGATTACCCGCCGCCCCCCGATACGTCCAATTAGTTGGATGCGCAGGCGGCGATTCAGACTTGCTGGGTGGCGCTCCGGTGTCGGTCACGGTGGGTGTGGAGGGTTGCTGCTGCGAATTGTTGTTGTGCGAGTTCATCACGATGAGAATCGCGATGATGATCGCCAGCCCGCCCAGGACGCCGGCCGCCCACAGCAGCGCTCGCTGACCGGATGAGAAGGTGCGGCGCGGGGCCGGGGTGCGATGACCACCGGTCGTCGGCCGTGCGCGACGGGAGGCGGGCGCTCGGGTTGTGGCAGCGGCCGCCGCCCGGGTTTGCGTGCCGGACGGAATGGCCGCCGGCGTGGCGCGCGCCCCGCCCGGGGCTTGGTTGGGCCGTGGCGGGCGGCGGCCGGCGCGAACGGCGGCGACAGCGTCGGCGAACGGTCCCCCACTGCGGTAGCGCATGCCGGGGTTCTTGACCAGGGTGATCTCGATGAGCTCGCGCACGTTCGGCGGCAGGTCGGATGGCAGCGGCGGCGGAGGCTCCTTGATGTGTTTCATCGCCACGGTCAACGCGCCATCGCCGGTAAACGGCCGCTTACCCGAAATCGCTTCGTAGCCAACCACTCCCAGCGCATACACATCGCTCGACGGGGTTGCATCGTGGCCCAATGCCTGCTCGGGCGCGATGTACTGGGCGGTGCCCATCACCATGCCGGTCTGCGTCACCGGGGCGGCGTCGACCGCTTTGGCGATGCCGAAGTCGGTGATCTTCACCTGGCCGGTCGGGGTGATCAGGATGTTGCCCGGCTTGACGTCGCGGTGCACCAGACCGGAGGCGTGCGCGACCTGCAGCGCCCGCCCGGTCTGCTCGAGCATGTCCAGCGTGTGCCGCAGCGACAGCCGGCCGGTCCGCTTGAGCACCGAGTTGAGCGGCTCGCCGTTGACCAGCTCCATCACCAGATAGGCGGTGCGCCCCTCGCCCTCCATCTGTGTCTCGCCGTAGTCGTGAACGCTGGCGATGCCGGGATGGTTGAGCATCGCCGTGGTGCGCGCCTCAACCCGGAAGCGCTCGATGAATTCGGAGTCTTGGGAGAACTCGGCCTTGAGCACTTTGACCGCGACGCGACGCCCCAGCCGGCTGTCGATGGCTTCCCACACCTGGCCCATGCCGCCGGTAGCAATCAGTCGCTGCAGGCGGTAGCGGCCAGACAGCGTCACACCAACTCGCGGGCTCATGGTCCTCCCTGCAGCGCGGCCTCGATGACCGCGCGCCCGATCGGTGCGGCAAGCGCGCCACCGGTTGCCGATAACCGGTCAGCGCCGTCCTCTACAAGCACCGCGACGGCCACCTTCGGAGCCTTCGCGGGCGCAAAGGCGATGTACCACGCGTGCGGTGGCGTGTGGCGCGGGTCGGTGCCGTGCTCTGCGGTGCCAGTCTTGGATGCGATCTGCACGCCGGGGATCGCCCCTTTCTGCTGAGTGACATTCTCGGCGCCGACCATTAACTCAGTTAGCTTAGCCGCGACCTGCGGGGACACCGCACGGCGCTGTTGGTGCGGCGCGGTCGTGCTGATGTTAGCCAGGTCAGGTCCCTGCAGGCCGTCAACCAGGTAGGGCCGCATGGTCATGCCGGCATTGGCGATGGTAGCCGCAATGACCGCATTCTCCAGCGGCGTCAACGCGACATCCTTCTGGCCGATGCTCGACATTCCCAGCGCAGCGGCGTCGGGTATCGGTCCGACGGTCGATTCGGCGACCTGCAGCGGGGTCGGCTCCGGGACGACGTCCAGGCCGAAGGATTGGGCGGTGCTGCGCAGCGCGTCAGCACCAGTGAGCAGCCCCAACTGGACGAAGGCGGTATTGCACGACCGGGCGAATGCCTCACGCAGCGTGACGGTTTCGGCGTTGACGCAGGGCGCGCCACCGTAGTTTTCCAGGGTTGCGGTGCTGTCCGGTAACGGAATCGATGCCGCCGACGTGAGCTCGTCGTCCTCGGTCGCGCCGTGTTGCAACGCGGCCGCGGCGGTGATCACCTTGAACGTCGAACCGGGTGGATATGTCTGTGACATCGCGCGATTGATCAGTGGTGAGTGCGGGTCGTCGCGAAGTTGCTGCCAGGTATGCGCCTGCTGCTCGGGGTCGTGCGAGGCGAGCTGATTGACGTCGTAGGACGGCGAGGACACCAGCGCCAGAATCTTCCCGGTGGACGGCTCCAGCGCGACGACCGCGCCGCGGCACGGTCCGTTGCAGCCCTGCTGCATCGCATCCCAGCCGGCTTGCTGGATGCGCGGGCTGATGGTGGTGTCCACCGTGCCGCCGCGGGGGTCGCGGCCGGTGAAGAAGTCGGCCAGCCGGCGGCCGAACAACCGCTGATCGGATCCGTTCAGCAGGGCATCTTCGGCCCGCTCCAGACCGGTGCTGGAGTAGCGCAGCGAATAGAACCCCGTCACCGGGGCGTAGACCGCGGCATTGGGATAGACCCGAAGGAAACGGAAGCGGCTGTCGGTGGCCACCGAGTACGCCAGCAGCTGGCCGTTCGCGGTGATCTGGCCCCGCTGCCGGGAGTACTCATCGAACAGCACGCGCTGGTTGCGCGGGTCAGACCGCAGCCCGTCGGCGGTGAAGACCTGGGTGAGGGTGGCGTTGAACAATAACAGCACGATCAGGGCCATCACGGTCATCGAAATTCGGCGCAGAGAGGTGTTCATACCCGCTCGATCACCTCGGTGTTCGCGCCGGCGATCGGCGAGGTGTTGCGCGGCTTGGTCCGGAACGGCCGTCGCGCCGCATGCGAGATGCGCACCAGGATCGCCAGCAGCACGTAGTTCGCCAACAGCGACGAGCCGCCGTATGACATCCACGGCGTGGTCAGCCCGGTCAGCGGAATGAGATTGGTGACGCCACCTACGACGATGAACAACTGGATGGCCAGCGTGGAAGCCAGGCCGGCGGCCAGCAGCTTGCCGAAGCTGTCCCGCACCGCGATCGCGGTCCGCATGCCGCGGACGATCACGATGGTGTAGAGCATCAGCAGGCCGGCCAATCCCACCAGGCCGAGCTCTTCACCGAACGCCGCGGTGATGAAATCGGTTGCGGCAGCGGGCACGGTGTCCGGTTGCCCGTTGCCCAGACCGGTGCCGAAGATCCCGCCGGTGGCGAAACTGAACAGCGACTGCACGATCTGGTAGCCGGTGTTGTCCGGATCGCCGAACGGGTCCAGCCAGGTCTGCACGCGAACCCGGACGTGAGCGAACATGAAGTACGCGGCCACGCTGCCCAGAGCGAACAAGGCCAGGCCGAGGACCACCCAGCTGAACCGTTGGGTGGCCAGGTAGACGACCACTAGAAACGACGCGTATAGCAAAAGCGAAGTGCCCAAGTCCTTTTCGAAGACCATCACCGCGATCGAGGCAACCCACGCCCCGAGCAGTGGGGCGAGGTCACGCGGCCGGGGCAGATCCATGCCCAGCACATGCTTGCCCGCGCTGGTGAACAGCCCGCGCTTGGCCACCAACACGGCCGAGAAGAAAATCAGCAACAAGATCTTCGAGAATTCGGCGGGCTGGATCGAGAAGCCCGGCAACCGAATCCAGATCTTGGCGCCGTTCTGCTCGGACAGTGATTTCGGCAGCAGCGCCGGAATGGCGAGGATGACCAGTCCGGTCAGCCCGCATACGTAGCCGTAGCGAGCGAGCTGGCGATGGTCCTTCAACCAGATCACAACGAACGCGAAGGCGCCCACGCCGACCAGTGTCCACAGGATCTGCGGGTTCGTGACAGCGCGGCCACTCCCCTCGGCCAGCCGCTCGTCGAGATCGAGCCGGTGAATCATCACCAGACCCAATCCGTTGAGCAACGCCACGATCGGCAACAGCAACGGATCGGCATAGGGCGCATAGCGTCTGATGGCCAGGTGCGCGACGGCGAACACCGCCAAGAAGCCCGCGGCGTAGGTGAGTAGTTGCCAGCTGATCCCGCGTTCCTGGTTGGCCTGCACGATCGCGAACGCCGCCGTGGTGATCAGCGTGGCGAAACACAGCAGCAGCAGTTCGGCATTGCGCCGGTTCGGCAACGACGGGGTGACGGTGACCGGCGGCTGTGGCTGCGTGCTCATTCCGGAGTCCGGCAGTTGGTTCCCGGCTGGGGCGGCGGCGGGGACAGCGCTGTGACGGTCGGCGCGGCAGGTGTTGGCGAGGGATTTGCCGGAACATCTTGTGGCGCTGACGTTTCCGCGCCCGGCTGGGGTACCTGGCTGGTGGTCGTCGGGGGTGGCGGCGTCGAAGTGGGTGGCGACTGGGCGCGCGCGAGCGGGCAGAGCGGCAACAGCGACTCGGTGGCCAATCGCCGCAGCTGCGCGTTGGCCTGGTCCAGGGTGCCCACCGGCAGGCCGGCCGCGACTTGAGCGCGGGCCGACTCGGCCAGATCGGACGGCTTCATCAACTGGCAGCCACGGTTCACGGCTGCCTGCCCGTAACGGACCACCAACAACTGGCTACGGCTGTCCAGGCAACCCTGCTGATACGGCTGGTGCAGCGGCATGCCCAGGATGGATATCTGGATGCCCTGCATGATTGACACGGCGCCGTTGTAGGCGGTGACGTAGTAGTAACTGCGGATCACGGTGCGGCCGACGGCGAGCGCCGCGAGCACCAGCAGGATCATCAGAACGAGCCCGATCAATATCCGCCGCCGCGATTGGCGCGGCGGCGGAGCCGTGTCCATCTGCGGGACAACGCGTTTGGCGACCTCTTTGCGTGGTGTGATGGCCGAGGCCCGGCCGGCTGAGGTGTTGGGCCGGGTCAGTTGGTCGTGGACGTCGGATTCACCGGACACCGCGCCCGCGATAATCGGCTGCGTCGGGCCGTAGTCGGTGTCGACGACGTCGGCGACCACCACCGTCACGTTGTCGGGGCCGCCACCGCGCAACGCCAGTTCGATCAGCCGGTCGGCGCTGTCGGTGACGTCGGGAATCTTCAGGGCTTCCAGGATGGTCTCGTCGCTCACCGGATCGGAAAGTCCGTCTGAGCAAAGCAGATAGCGATCACCGAGCCGGACCTCGCGCATGGTCAGGGTCGGCTCAACCTCATGGCCGGTCAGCGCCCGCATGATCAACGATCGCTGCGGGTGGCTGTGGGCTTCCTCCTTGGTGATCCGCCCCTCGTCGACCAGGGTCTGGACGAACGTGTCGTCTTTGGTGATCTGTGTGAGTTCGCCGTCGCGCAGTAGATAGCCCCGCGAGTCGCCGATGTGGATCATTCCAATCCGATTGCCCGCAAACAGGATTGCGGTCAGTGTGGTGCCCATACCTTCGAGGTCGGGTTCCATCTCCACCTGGGCGGCGATCGCCGAGTTACCGGAGTGCACGGCGGCGTCGAGCTTGGCGAGCAGGTCACCGCCGGGCTCGTCATCGTCGAGGTGGGCCAGCGCGGCAATCACCAACTGCGACGCGACTTCACCGGCG
>NZ_DASXHW010000165.1:0-11920 GCF_036488105.1 Mycobacterium sp.
GTACGCCAGTCGGTAACCATATCGACAGGCGACGCTGCCACCGTGATGGTGTGCGAGTAGCGATTGTCGCGGAATCCTTTCTCCCGCACGTCAACGGCGTGAGCAACTCGGTGATCAGAACACTCGAGCATCTTCGCCGCACCGGACACGAAGCACTTGTCATCGCACCCGACACCCCGCGTGGCGAGGAGCCCGCGGACCGTATCTATGACGGTATCCGGGTGCACCGGGTGCCGTCCTGGATGTTCCCGAAGGTAACTACCCTGCCGTTGGGGCTCCCGATGCCACGGATTTTGCGGGTGCTGCGCGGATTCGAGCCCGACGTCGTGCACTTGGCGTCGCCCGCCCTGCTCGGCTGGGGCGGGGTGAGGGCGGCACGTCGTCTCGGGGTGCCGACCGTCGCGGTGTATCAGACCGACGTCCCCGGCTTCGCGGCCAGCTACGGGATCGGCATGACCGAGCGGGCGGCCTGGGCGTGGTTCCGCCATCTGCACCGCCTGGCCGACCGCACCCTGGCGCCGTCCACAGCAACGATGGAATCGCTTGTTGCTCACGGTATTCCGCGGGTCCATCACTGGGCGCGCGGCGTTGACATGATCGGTTACGCGCCGTCGGCCCGCGACGAGGCCCTGCGGCAACACTGGTCGCCGGACGGCAAGCCGATCGTCGGCTTCGTCGGCCGGCTGGCACCGGAGAAGCATGTCGAGCGGCTCACGTCGCTGGCCGCCGCCGGTGACGTGCAGGTGGTGATCGTCGGCGATGGCGTCGACCGCGCCAAGCTCCAATCGGCAATGCCCACAGCAGTCTTCACCGGCGCGCTCTACGGCGAGGAACTCGCGACGGCGTACGCGAGCATGGATGTCTTCGTCCATGCCGGTGAGCACGAGACGTTCTGCCAAGTCGTGCAGGAGGCGCTGGCGTCGGGCCTGCCGGTGATCGCTCCCGATGCCGGTGGACCTCGCGACCTGGTGACGCCGTGGCGCACCGGACTGCTGTTGGGAGTCAAGGAATTCGAAGCGCAGCTGCCCAACGCCGTCGCGCACCTGCTGGAAGAACGGCAGCGTTACTCGGTGGCCGCACGAAAGAGCGTGCTGGAACGCAGCTGGCCCGCCATCTGCGACCAGCTGCTCGGCCATTACGAGGCGGTGCTGTCGCCAATCGCCCGCGCACGCATGACGCGCCGCCAACACGCTCAGGGGCAGTAAGCTAGCCCTGAGCCAGCTCGGCGACCGACTGCCACTGCTCCCACGTGCGTAGCCGCTCCTGGTAATCGGCTTTGGCCAACTCCAGCGGCGCCGTGCCGAAGAACACCCGCAACGGTGGCTGCTCGGCGTCGACCACTTTCAGCACCGCCGCCGCGGACGCTTTCGGATCACCCGGCGCAGACCATCGCTGCTTGCGAACCGCATCGGTCGCCGCGTGCACGTCGGCGTAGGCCGGCAGCTCCTCGGCGCGCCGCGACGACGACCCGGCCCAGTCGGTATCGAAGCCCGCGGGCTCGATCAGCGTCACGTGCACACCGAACGGCGCGACTTCCTGCGCCAGCGCCTGGGAGAAGCCTTCCAGCGCCCACTTCGACGCGTGGTAGATCCCGACATTGGGGAACGCGATGATGCCACCGATCGACGACACCTGGATGATGTGGCCGCTGCGCTGCTCGCGCAGATACGGCAGGGCCGCCTGGGTGACCCACAGCGCCCCGAACACGTTCGTGTCGATCTGGTCGCGGGCATCCTGCTCGGACAGCTCCTCGACGAACCCGAACTGACCGTAGCCCGCATTGTTGACCACGACGTCCAGGCGCCCGAAGTGGCCGTGGGCTTGCTTGACCGCGGCGAAGTCCGCCGCGCGATCGGTCACGTCCAACTGGATCGGCAGAATGGCGTCGCCGTAGGTGTCCACCAGATCGGCCAGCGACGCGGTGTCGCGCGCGGTCGCCGCGACCTTGTCGCCGCGCTGCAGGGCGGCGATTGCCCATTCCCGTCCGAAGCCACGTGAAGTACCGGTAATAAACCAAACTTTTTCTGTCACGCCGTGGTGCAACGCATCCGTCGGCGTCCCATTCCCGAATGGCCGGTAGGTTCGACGATGTGAACCGCGCCACGCTGGACAAAGACCCCCGTGAGGTGGCGTCGATGTTCGACGGCGTCGCGCGGCGCTACGACATCACCAACACCGTGCTGTCGCTGGGTCAGGATCGGTACTGGCGGCGCGCCACGCGGTTGGCGCTGGGCATCGGGGCAGGGGAGAAAGTGCTCGACTTGGCCGCCGGCACCGCAGTGTCGACGGTCGAGCTGGCCACGTCCGGGGCGTGGTGCGTGGCTGCGGATTTCTCCGTCGGCATGCTCGGTGCGGGGCACGGCCGCATGGTGCCGAAGGTGGCCGGTGACGCGACCCGATTGCCGTTCGGCGACAACGTGTTCGACGCGGTCACCATCAGCTTCGGGCTGCGTAACGTCGCCGAGCGCGACACGGCTCTGCGCGAGATGGCCCGGGTCACGCGGCCCGGTGGACGGTTAGTGGTGTGCGAATTCTCCACGCCCACCAATCGGTTGTTCGCCACGGCCTACAAGGAGTACTTGATGCAGGCGCTGCCACGGGTGGCGCAGGCCGTGTCGAGCAACCCGGATGCCTATGTCTACCTTGCCGAGTCGATCAGGGCATGGCCCGACCAGGCTGAGCTTGCCCACCAGATATCGCGCGCTGGATGGTCGGCGGTGCGGTGGCGCAACCTGACCGGTGGCATCGTCGCGCTACACGCCGCCTACAAGGCGCACGAAAAGCCGGTCAGCTAAAAGGCTTTCGTCGGTCGATCAGCCGAGAGACACGCCCGCTGCCGCGCCACGCCCTGGCAACCCAGTCGGCGTCGTCGTCGGTGACCAGGTTTCCCATCACCCGCACCGCGATGCCCATCAGCGTAGTCGAGCGCATACCGATCGGGCCGGCCGCGGGCAGGAACCGCGGGAACGTCAGCAACAACCCGAGACGGCGGGCCACCGAAAACCCTCGGCCGTAATGGGATTGCAGCACGTGCGGCCAGGCCTTGGACAGATCGCCCGAGCCGAGCATTTCTGCGGCCATGCGGCCTGATTCCAGCCCGTAGTCAATGCCTTCGCCGTTGAGCGGGTTGACGCAGGCCGCAGCGTCGCCGATCAACATCCAGTTCCGGCCGGCCACCCCCGAGACCGCGCCGCCCATCGGCAGCAGCGCTGATGACATCGCGCGCGGCGGGCCTTCGAAGCCCCACTCCTCGCGGCGCAGGTCGGTGTAGTACGACATCAGCGGTCGCAGCGCCAATTCGGCGGGCCGCTTCGAGGTGGACAGTGCGCCCACGCCGATGTTCACCTCGCCGTTGCCCAGCGGGAAGATCCAGCCGTAGCCGGGCAGCACCGCGCCGTCGGGCGAGCGCAGCTCCAGATGTGAGGTCAGCCACGGGTCATCGCTGCGTGGCGTGGTCAGGTATCCCCGGGCCGCGATCCCGTAGACCGTTTCCTGATGCCATCGTCGGCCCAGCCCGCGGCCCAGCGTCGAACGGGCGCCGTCGGCGACGATCAGTTCGCGACAGCCGACCTGTGTCCCGTCGGCCAGCGTCAGCGACGTCACTCGGGCCGACGAATCATGGTTAGCGCCAACAGCTTTGACGCCGAGTCGCATGCGTGCACCGGATTCTTCGGCGACTTTACGAATCCGGTCGTCCAACTCGACGCGGGCCACCGCACTACCGGTCGAGGGGAACGACGGGCCGGGCCATTCGACCTCGACCTCGCCGCCGAATCCGCTCATCCGCAGGCCGCGATGCCGGATCCGGGCGTCCAGCCATTCGCCCAGGCCCAGTCGTTCGAGTTCGGCTACCGCACGCGGCGTCAGCCCGTCGCCGCAGGACTTGTCGCGGGGAAAGTTCGCCGCGTCGATCACCAGCACGTCGCGGCCGGCCCGCGCCGCCCAGGCTGCGGCCGCCGACCCGGCCGGGCCGGCGCCCACGACCACCACGTCGGCATGGGAGTCCATGCTCACCAGTATGTTGGTCGGGTGAGGACTCCGGCGACAGTGGTAGCGGGCGTGGACTTCGGTGACGCCGAATTCGCCACCGGCGTGCGCGACGGGGTGGCCCGCATCGAGCAACTGATCGAAACCGAGCTGCGCGGGTCAGACGACCTGATGACAGACGCCGTGCTGCACTTGTTCGAGGCCGGCGGCAAACGATTCCGGCCACTGTTCACCGTGTTGTCGGCGCAATTGGGGCCGCATCCGGACTCCGACGAGGTGACGATCGCCGGTGCGGTGATCGAGCTGGTGCATCTGGCCACGCTCTATCACGACGATGTGATGGACGAGGCGCAAGTGCGTCGCGGCGCACCCAGCGCCAACCTGCGGTGGAGCAACAACGTCGCAATCCTGGCCGGGGACTACCTGTTCGCCACCGCGTCGCGGTTGGTGTCGCGGCTGGGCCCCGACGCGGTGCGGATCATCGCCGAGACCTTCGCCCAGCTGGTCACCGGCCAGATGCGCGAAACCCAGGGTGCCGCGGAGCAGGCCGACCCGATCGTGCACTACCTGAGGGTGGTGCACGAGAAGACAGCCTGCCTGATCGGTGCGGCCGGCCGGTTCGGCGCGATGTTCTCCGGCGCCGACGAGGACCAGATCGAGCGGCTCAGCCGACTGGGTGACCTGGTCGGCACGGCGTTCCAGATCTCCGACGACATCATCGACATCGACAGCGACCCCGACGAGTCCGGCAAGCTGCCCGGCACCGACCTGCGCGAAGGTGTGCACACGCTGCCGGTGCTCTACGCCTTGCACGACACCGGACCCGATGCTGACCGGCTGCGTGAGCTGCTGGTCGGCCCGATCGACAACGACGCGGCGGTCACCGAGGCGCTGACCCTGCTGCGGGCCTCGGCGGGCATGGCCAAGGCCAAGGACACGGTCGCGCAGTATGCGGCGAAGGCCTACGAGGAGATGGCCGCGCTGCCCGACAGCCCCGGGCGCCAGGCGTTGACGACGCTGGTCGACTACACGATCCACCGACACGGCTGATTTGCGGAACTCTGCCGCGGCTCCTCGGCGTTAAATGTGCAGAACCCGGCTGCTCGCAGCAGGGCATAGGAGGGATTTAATGACCTGGCATCCGCATCACAACACGTTCAAGACGTTCGCGTTGCTGGTTGGCATGTCGACGCTGATCGTGCTGGTGGGCAGTTTGTTCGGCAGGGGTGTGATGTTCCTTGCCGTCGTGTTCGCCGTCGGCATGAACATCTATACCTACTTCAACAGCGACAAGCTGGCGCTGCGGGCGATGCACGCGCAGCCGGTGTCGGAGGTGCAGGAGCCGGTGATCTACCGGATCGTGCGCGAGCTGGCTACCGCTGCTCACCAGCCGATGCCGCGGCTGTTCATCAGCGACACGGCCGCGCCCAACGCGTTCGCCACCGGTCGCAATCCGCGCAACGCCGCGGTGTGCTGCACCACCGGGATTCTCAACATCCTCGATGAGCGCGAGCTGCGTGCGGTACTCGGACACGAGCTGTCGCACGTCTACAACCGCGACATCCTGATCTCTTGTGTGGCCGGCGCGCTCGCGTCGGTGATCACCGCGCTGGCCAACATCGCGATGTTCGCCGGAATGATGGGCGGCAACAACCGTGAAGGCGGCAATCCCTTTGCGCTGCTTCTAGTTTCGATGCTGGGCCCGATTGCGGCGACGGTGGTGCGGATGGCCGTGTCTCGATCGCGCGAGTACCAGGCCGACGAGTCCGGTGCGATCCTGACCGGCGACCCGTTGGCGCTGGCCTCCGCGCTGCGCAAGATCTCCAGTGGTGTGCAGTCCGCGCCGCTGCCGCCGGAACCGAAGCTGGCCGCCCAGGCGCACCTGATGATCGCCAGCCCGTTCCGTGCCGGCGAGAAGATCGGTTCGCTGTTCTCCACACATCCGCCGATGGCCGACCGGATTCGTCGCCTCGAGGAAATGGCCGGCCACTAGGTCTTGTGCACAGCCTGACCATTAGGTGACTCTTTGGTTTAAGCGCGTATGTGATATCACCCGCGGGTGAACCATTACACGTACCGCGCCGAATGGTCCTCTGAGCACGGCGAATACGTCGGGCGCTGCCTCGAATTGCCGTGGCTGTCGCAGTGGGCGCCGACGATGCAAGAAGCCATTGCCGATGTTGAGCGCGCCGTCGACGAGCATCTCGTCGAACGCGGCGAGGACGTGCCGCCGCCGATGACCGAACGGCAGTTCCGCGGCAAGTTCCTCGTCAGGACGTCACCGGCGCTGCACGCCCGATTGACGGTCGAGGCCGCCGAGCAGAATGTGTCGTTGAATCAGTGGGTGGTGCAGAAGCTGGCGGATCGGCCGCCGATCGGTCTGTTCGACCTCTGATATCGCATGCGGTTTCGTTTCCAAACCTAGTGTGCCCCAAGGCTGCCGGTGCCGCTGTGGTTGATGGGGTTACCGGGGTCAGAAACCGGCGCCGTGCACCTCGTGTCCCGGCGTATCCGCCGCCAACCCGCGGTAGGCATCTTCGACGGTGCAGCCGTGGTTGATCACGCCGTCGACCTCCCGAGCGATCGGCATGTTCAGGCCGTACTTGTCGGCGAACTCCATGATCACGCTGGCAGCCTTGACGCCCTCGGCCACCTGGTTCATCGACGAGATGATCTCGTCGATGGTTTTGCCCGAACCGAGCTGCTCGCCGACGTGCCGGTTGCGGCTGCGCTGGCTGGTGCAGGTGACGATCAGATCGCCCATCCCGGCCAGCCCGGCGAAGGTGTCCCGCTGTCCGCCCATCGCCTCGCCCAGCTTTGACATCTCACGCACCGAGCGGGCGATCACCATCGCCCTGGTGTTCTCGCCGATACCCAGCGAATAGCCCATCCCGACCGCGATCGCATACACGTTCTTCAAGGCGCCCGCCATCTCAACACCGAGCACATCGTCGATCGTGTAGACGCGGAAGCGCTTGGTGCTGAACAGCTGTCCGAGCTGCGCGGCGAGATGCTGGTCGGGCATCGCCAGTACCGCCGCTGCGGCGTAGCCCTCGGCGACCTCACGGGCGATGTTGGGCCCGGCCAGGATGCCGGCGGGGTGGCCGGGCAATACCTCGTCGACGATTTGCGACATGCGCATGTTGGTGCCTTGTTCGAGGCCCTTGACCAAGGACACCACCGGCACCCACGGCCGCAATTCCGATGCCAGCTCGGTGAGCACGCCGCGGAACCCGTGCGACGGCACGCCCATCACGACGACGTCGGCAGCACGGGCGGCCTCGGCGAAGTCGGTTGTGGCGCGCAGGCTTTCGGACAACACGTGGTCCTCGCCAAGGTATTTGGTGTTGCGGTGATTCTCGTTGATATCCTTGGCGGCCTCCTCGGAGCGCACCCATTGCAGCGTCGGCCCGCGGCGCGCACAGATGGACGCGACGGTGGTGCCCCAAGAACCGCCCCCCAAAACGACGACGTTCGGTTCGCGCATAGCTGCCATGGCGATCAGCGTATTGCCGTCGCCTGATCTTTACCGGCGGTTGGAGAGAAGTTGTGCCTAAGGGCGAACCTGGGAGTCCAACTGCCCGGCGTGGTGAGTTTCCATCGTCGCGTACGCCTGGCCGCAGGTGGAGAAATGTTCGGCATGATCGCCCATCTGCGTCACCAGTGCCGTCGAGTTGGCGGTCCATCGCGGTGCGCGGCGAGCCAGTGCTTCGGCTGACCGTCCGGTCCACCCGCCTTGTGCGGCCGCAATCCGATTGTCTACCGACAGGTGCGACGTCGCCAGGTCCTCGCCATTACCGGTGATCTGTGCCGCCGATGTGGCGAGGTGTTCGAGGTTGACCGTGAGCGCCATGGCCACTTCCTACCAAGGCTGAGGCTAGCTGTCACTTCACCACGAACAGGCCGACGATCCCCGCCTCGGCGAACGACAGCAGGAGCGCCGCCAACCACCCGGCACTCCAGGTCAGCAGCGCCAGCGGGACAACCGCGCGGAACCTTTCGAACGGCAGGGCGCACAGCACTCCGAGAGTCCAGGCCGCCGCGACCAGCCAGCCGGGCGCCGAGTAAGCGACCACGGCTCCGAGGATCGCGACGACAGGTGACCAAACCGAAAACAAGGGCGCTGGAGCCATTGATTGGCTGGCAACGGGGTCCGTCATGGGCCGCGGAACACCTCGAACTGGAGCACGCCGATCAGCATGAAGATCAGCGCGCACAAAAACCCGATACCGAGCGCGCGTGACCAGGGACGCGCAATCGGCAGAAAGACGGCGGACATGACCAGCAATGCAACGCTTCGCACAATCTCTTCGGACCGGGTGGACTGCGCGAGTCCGGCCGCGCTGATGACCAGCCAAATCCCATATCCGAGCGCGCCCGCGATCGGGATGAGAAACGTTGCGAGCGCCCAGTATCTGGGCGATAGGCTGCTCGATCTGATGGTGAATACCGCTTTCTCTCAGGACCGTGGAGCGGGCAACGGCGGGGGTGTGGGCTCGGGCAACGGCGGAGCCGCCACCGATGGTGCCAGTGGAGGCGGCACCGGGACGGTGTAGACCTGCGGCGGGTTCGCCGCCGGCCCCAAGGTGGTCATCGGCAACGGTTGGGTTGGTATCAGCCGCGGCGCCGAGGGGGGTAGCCCATCCGGCAACGGTGGGGTCCACGGCTGAGGCAGATCCGGCAACGAAGCACCGACATGGTTGTGACCCAGCGGGAGAGTCAGCGGCCCAAGCTGATTCGTGGTCACCTGTTGGTTGAACAGCTGAGTCACGCTGCCGTCTGGTTTGTATTGATACGCCTCAGTGCTCGGGTACGGCGTGATGTCACCACCGACCGCGACGTTGCCACCCCCGGTGGGAACAATATTCATCGTGCCGTTGACGTTGACGATGGGCTTGGCAATTCCTGGCTCGAAGGGATCAGCGGCCTGGTAGGAGATCATCAGGGCGCCATTATCACCCTGAAGTACATTCACGATCGGCTTCCCGGTGCCGGCGTCCTTCCCGTCGGTCGACATCGTCGGGTTTTGGCGAGCGACGACGATGCCGTGCTCCATGTCCACATAGAGGCTGACCCGGGATGCTTCCGCGGGAGCGAATGGCGACGGTCCTCGATTGTCGCCAACCATGTGCGGATTCACCCGGTCGTTGAATTCGAAGTTCTGGACCTCGGCCGAGGGTATGTACATGTTCTGCCGATAGACCCCGCCGCCGGGTATGGGGGTGAATCTTCCGACCACAACGTTGGATTCGTGCCCGCCGTATCTGGGGTCGTAGGTGTGCGGATCGAGGCCCTCGGCCATCCGCCAGTCGTTGGCGGACAACGGATCTCGGCCATATACCTGGCGGAACGCGTCTTGCTGGTTCTTCTCCTGTCCGGCGTCGATGGCGACTTGGGCGGGGGTCAATCCGTCGGGGCCGACCCGGTCGATCGTCGGCGTGCCGTGCGGAATCGGCACATCGCCGTCGGCCATCTCGATGGCCTGCGCCAGTTCCTCGTCCACGACCGTCGCCTGACCCAATATCGCGTCGAGCTGTGGCTGAAATTGGGCCTGTTTGGCCGACAACTCGGCGGCGGTGCCCTTGAACGTCGAACTGGCCACGATTTTGTCGCCGACCGGGTCGATGGTCAGTCCGGCGGGTCCGAGGGCGTCGCGGAGTCTTTGCAGCTGCGCCTTGACCGATTCGATGCCGTCCGCTGCGCGGTCGGCTGCCATCGCCACCGCGAGCGCTTCGCGTCCATCCCGGTCGAGGTCTTTGCGGGTCTGCTCGACGGAGTGCTTCGCCGCATCGGCCGCGGCCCCACCCCAACTCTGGAAAGCCGGCAAAGTGGCAAGTGCGTGCGACGCGAGTTGGTTGGCCTCGTTGCGACAGCGCGCGGCATGAAACACCTCGCGGACCTCGCCCGGTTGCCATCGGTCGATGTCCGCAACCGACAGACCCGTCACGGGATGGAGCTTGTCACGGATGTGTCGGCGGTGTCACTTCACCGTTGTGGATTATCCAGCCAACGCCGTCTTCTCGACGCGGCCGAACACCATGGCCTCGGTGATCCGGTCGAACCGGTAGTCGATGGCGTCGGCGTAGTAGTTCTGTCGAACGTTCCAGGGCCGCTTGACCCCGGATTTCGGCAGCGCGTGCGGCGCGCGCAGCACGTAGCCGGCCTGGATGTCCCACGCCGACTTCTCCGGCATCGGCTCACCGGCCAAATGCGGGTAGGCGTGGGTGTAGCCGTGAGACTTCATGTGAGCCAACAGCTTTGCCGTCGCCCGGGCGGTCATGTCGGCACGCAGCGTCCACGAGGCGTTGGTATATCCGACGCACCAGAACAGATTCGGCACTTCCTCCAACATGTGGGCCTTGTAGACGAAGCGGTCCTGCGGCTTGATCTCCGCACCGTCCATGGACACCACCACCCCACCCAGGGCCTGCAGTTGCAGACCGGTGGCGGTCACGATGATGTCGGCGTCCAGATGCTCGCCCGACTTCAAAGCGATTCCGGTGGAATCGAAGTGGTCGATGTGGTCGGTGACCACCTCGGCGCGGCCATCGCCGATCGCGACGTAGAGGTCGGCGTCGGGGATCAGGCACAGCCGCTGGTCCCATGGGTTGTAGCGCGGCTTGAAGTGGGTGTCGACGTCGTAGCCCTCGGGCAGGTAGCGCACCGCGATCTGGCGGATCCACCACTTCACGAAGCCCGGTGTCTTGCGGGCCAACAGCCAGATCAAGCCTTCCAGCAGCGCATTACTCTGCCGGACGATCGAGTGGGAAATCTTGCGCGGCAATATGTTTCGCAGCAAGTTTATCGGCCCGCTGGTTTTGGCCGCCGAGAACAGATAGGTGGGCGAACGCTGCAGCATGGTCACCTTCGATGCCCTCTCGGCCAGCGACGGGATCAGCGACATTGCCGTGGCGCCGCTGCCGATGACCACCACCTTCTTTCCGTGGTAGTCGAGATCCTCGGGCCAGTGCTGTGGATGAACAATCGAGCCGTCGAACTCGTTGAGGCCAGGGAAGTCCGGGGTGTAGCCCTCGTCGTAGTTGTAGTAGCCGGACCCGAAGAAGACGAAGCGGCCGCGGTAGGTCTTTTCGGCCCCGTCCTGCTCGGCGGTGACGGTCCAGGTGTCGTCCGAGGAGTTCCAGTCCGCCGAACGGACGTGGGTGTTGAACCGGATGTGCTGATCGATGCCGTACTTGTGCGCGGTGGCGTTCAGGTACTCGCGGATGTGCTCGCCGTCGGCCACCCGTTCCGGGCCGGTCCACGGCTCCCACGGGAAGCACAGGGTGAAGATGCTGCTGTCCGAGCGCACGCCCGGGTAGCGGAACAGGTCCCAGGTGCCGCCGATCTGCTCGCGTCGCTCCAAGATGGCGTAGCTGGTCCCGGGATTGCGCTCGGTGAAGCGGTGAGCCGCGCCTAGGCCCGAGAAGCCCGCGCCGATGATGATGACGTCAACGTCTGTCGCTTCGGATGGCGTCACGGTCATCGATGCACCTCACTTCGGGGGCGGCCTGTTGCCTACGTCACCAGATTAGGCACCGACCGGTTGATTGGGCGAGGGCTGAGGGCCTATCGGTAGTTGACGAACTGCAGCGCGACGTCGAGGTCGGCCTTCTTGAGCATCGCGATGACCTCCTGCAGATCGTCGCGCTTCTTGCTGGTGACCCGCACCTCGTCGCCCTGGATCTGGGTTTTGACGGTCTTGGGGCCCTCGTCGCGGATCAGCTTGGTGATCTTCTTGGCGTTTTCGCTGCTGATGCCCTCTTTCAGAGCGCCGGTGACCTTGTAGGTCTTACCGGAGGCCTGCGGCTCGCCGGCGTCGAAGGCCTTGAGGCTGATGTCGCGCCGGATCAGCTTTTCCTTGAAGACGTCGACGGCAGCCTTGACGCGCTCCTCGGTGGAGCTGGTCAGCTCGATCGCCTCTTCGCCCTTCCAG
>NZ_DASXHW010000196.1:0-3225 GCF_036488105.1 Mycobacterium sp.
CGTCCGGCAGCTGGTGATCCACGACAAGGCAGGGGAGCGGATCCTCGAGGGCCTGGTCGCGGACGCCCAGCGCCGGCTCACCGAGGAGGGCATCAGCGGCGAGGTCTACCTGTTCAAGAACAACACCGACTCGGCCGGCAACTCCTACGGATGCCACGAGAATTACCTGGTGGCCCGGCACGGGGAATTCTCCCGGCTGGCCGACATCCTGATTCCCTTCCTCGTCACCCGGCAACTGCTGTGCGGCGCCGGCAAGGTGCTGCAGACCCCGCGCGGCGCGGTCTTCTGCGTCAGCCAGCGCGCCGAGCACATCTGGGAGGGCGTCAGCTCCGCCACCACCCGCTCCCGCCCCATCATCAACACCCGCGACGAGCCGCATGCCGACGCCGACCGCTACCGGCGGTTGCACGTCATCATCGGCGACGCCAACCTGTCTGAGACGTCGACCTATCTCAAGCTCGGCACCACCGCGCTGGTGCTCGACCTGATCGAGGACGGTCCGGCGCACGGCATCGACCTCAGCGACTTGGCGCTGGCCCGGCCGGTGCACGCGGTGCACGCCATCAGCCGTGACCCGTCGCTGCGCGCCACCGTCGCCCTTGCCGATGGCCGTGAGCTGACTGCCCTTGCGCTGCAACGGATTTACCTGGACCGGGCGGCGAAGCTGGTCGACGGCCGCGACCACGACGCGCGCGCGGCCGACGTCGTGGAGACCTGGGCGCACGTGCTCGATCAGCTCGAGCGCGACCCGATGGAGTGCGCCGAGCTGCTGGACTGGCCGGCCAAGTTGCGACTCTTGGAGGGTTTCCGGCACCGGGAGAACCTGAGTTGGTCGGCGCCGCGGCTGCACCTGGTCGACCTGCAGTACTCCGACGTCCGGCTGGACAAAGGTCTCTACAACCGGCTGGTCGCGCGCGGTTCGATGAAACGTCTGGTCACCGAGCAGCAAGTGATCGACGCGGTCGAGAACCCACCGACGGACACCCGGGCCTACTTCCGCGGGGAATGCCTGCGCCGCTTCGGCGCCGACATCGCAGCAGCCAGCTGGGACTCGGTGATCTTCGACCTGGGCGGCGATTCGCTGGTGCGAATTCCGACGCTGGAGCCGCTGCGGGGCAGCAAAGCGCACGTCGGGGCGCTGCTGGATTCGGTGAACAGCGCGGTCGAGCTGGTGGAGCAGCTGACCACCTGAGCGCCACGACACCGGGCTTTCCCCCGGGCAATCACGCTATTGACCGGTAGGGTGGAGAAACGACGGCCGTGTTTCACGGCCGATGATTACGCAGGAGGCAGCGATGGCCCAGGAGCAGACCAAGCGCGGTGGTGGCGGCGGCGATGACGACGACCCCACTGCCAGCACGGCCGCGGGCCAGGAGCGTCGCGAGAAGCTGACCGAGGACACCGACGACCTGCTGGATGAGATCGACGATGTTCTGGAAGAGAACGCCGAAGACTTTGTCCGCGCATACGTCCAAAAGGGCGGACAGTGACCTGGCCCAACCGCGATCGCCTGGCCACCAACTCTGCACTTCCCGGGACCGCCTCTGGCGGCCTTTCCTCATTCACTGATTATTTGCGCCGAGCGGCGCCCGAACTGCTGCCCGCCGGCATCGGTAGCGCAGATGCGATCACGCCGAGTTCTCAGCTGCCGCACGGAACGACGATCGTCGCGCTGAAGTACCCCGGTGGCGTTCTGCTTGCCGGCGACCGGCGTTCGACGCAGGGCAACATGATCGCGGGCCGCGATGTGCAGAAGGTGTACATCACCGACGACTACACCGCGACCGGAATCGCCGGCACCGCGGCCATCGCCGTCGAATTCGCCCGCCTCTACGCCGTCGAACTCGAGCACTACGAGAAGCTCGAAGGGGTGCCACTCACCTTCGCGGGCAAGGTGAACCGGCTGGCGATCATGGTGCGCGGCAACCTCGCTGCGGCGATGCAGGGTCTGGTGGCTCTGCCGTTGCTGGCCGGTTACGACATTCACGATCCTGACCCGCAGAAGGCGGGCCGCATCGTCTCCTTCGACGCGGCCGGCGGCTGGAACCTGGAAGAAGAGGGCTACCAGTCGGTCGGTTCGGGGTCGATATTCGCAAAATCGTCGATCAAGAAGTTGTATTCGCAAGTGACGGATGCTGATTCGGCGCTGCGAGTGGCCGTCGAGGCACTCTACGACGCGGCCGACGACGATTCGGCCACTGGCGGGCCCGATCTGGTCCGCGGGATCTACCCGACCGCGGTCACGATCGGCGCCGACGGTGCGTCCAACGTGGCCGAGCCACGCATCGCCGAGCTGGCGCGGGAGGTCATCGAACAACGTTCCCGCACCGATACTTTCGGCCCGGACGCCGACCGTGCGGGAAGTGATTCATGAGTTTTCCGTACTTCATTTCGCCCGAGCAGGCTATGCGCGAGCGAAGCGAGCTCGCGCGCAAGGGTATTGCGCGAGGCCGCAGTGTAGTGGCGCTGGTCTTCTCCGGTGGTGTGCTGTTCGTTGCGGAGAACCCGTCGCGATCGCTGCAAAAGATCAGCGAACTCTACGACCGAGTCGGCTTCGCCGCCGCCGGAAAGTTCAACGAGTTCGACAATCTGCGCCGCGGCGGAATTCAGTTCGCCGACACCCGCGGCTACGCCTACGATCGCCGCGATGTGACCGGACGGCAGCTGGCCAACGTGTACGCGCAGACGCTGGGCACCATCTTCACCGAACAGGCCAAACCGTACGAGGTCGAGTTGTGCGTCGCCGAAGTTGCGCACTACGGTGAGACCAAACCTCCTGAGCTGTACCGGATCACCTACGACGGGTCGATCGCCGACGAGCCGCATTTTGTGGTGATGGGCGGCACGACCGAGCCGATCGCCACCGCACTCAAGGACTCCTACGCCGAGAACGCTAATTTGGCCGACGCGGTGCACATCGCGGTCAACGCTTTGAAGGCGGGCAGCGGCAACGGCGACGACACACTGGACGTCACGACGCTGGAGGTGGCCATCCTCGACGTCAGCCGGCCGCGGCGAGCATTCCGGCGGATCACCGGTGCCGCGTTGGAGCGGCTGCTGCCTGAACACAACGGCGTCGAGTCGTCAGACGACTCGGCGAAGGAATCGTCGAAATAGGCTCTGGCCCGTGCTGATCGGCTTGCTGCTCGCGCTGGGTTGTTCGGTGTGTTACGGCACGGCGACGGTGTTACAGGCCGCGGCGACCCGCTCGGTGGATTCCGGCGA
>NZ_DASXHW010000203.1:0-22093 GCF_036488105.1 Mycobacterium sp.
GGCCATGCCCAGGATGTAGCCGTCGTCCGACGAGTTCGCCCCGATCACCCACCACAGCACGAACCCGAAGATGATCGTCGCGTCGGCGAGGGTGAACGTCCGCCAGTTGGCCGGTATCCACCGGCGCATCCGGTGGCCGTCGAGCTGGTCCAGGCGCCACAGCGCGATCAGCGCGACGATCGTCGCCAGGATCGCGCCGACCATCGCGGACAGCTTCAAAGTGGTTGGGGTGGTGGAGAACCGGGTGTCGATGGTCGCCGACATGTGCAGCCCCGGCGGCGCGGGCCCGATCAGGTCGGTGAACACCCCGACGATCTGCGGGCGCAGGTTCGGGTCGGGATAGCCGCTGCGCAACTCTTTGCCGCCCGGATCCTTGAGCCCAACGAAGGTGGCGTACGTCCCGGCCAGCGTCGAGGTGACGTCGATGCGCTGACATTTAGGCGACTCGACCTGGTCGCGCGCCACCGACAGGATCACCACGTTGCGGTCGGTGACGTCCACCCGCTGCCTGTTGACAACGATGAACAGTGCTTGGAGGTTGGCGTCCTTACCTTTTCGCGGCGCGGTGCCCAAGACTACGCCGCCGGTCGGCGGCATACCCCGCACCACCTCGCACGGAACGGTGGCGTGGAAATCGACCGGCGTCAGCGAAATCAGCGGCGCCGTCACGCTTTTCAGCTGGCCATTCTGCGGCCAGTTCAGGTCGGCGGTGGTCTGCACGACCGGCAGCAGCGGCGTGGCCACCGACAGCACGAATCCGATCAACCCGGCGATGGTGGCCACCCAGCGCGTCAGCTTCACGGTGTCGCGCGCGGTGGTGGTCGGGTGCTCGGTCTGTGTGGTCACGGGAGTGCTCGAATCGGTCCTTGTCGGCTCCAGCCGTACACGGTGGTCGCGCCCTGCTGGATGGCGGCGATCGGCGCGACATCGTCGGAGTGCCACCGGTGGTATTGCTCGACCTGTCCCCAGTCGCGGTACCAGTCACCGTTCAGATACGTCGGGATCGTCGAAGTCCACATCAGCGCCTGGGTGAACAGGAACGGCCCGCCGGACTTCGACGCCTGCCACAAGTTCGATGACGCCGACGTCTGCTTGTGGTCAGGCTGGATGCGGTAGGCCGGCAGCTCGGCCACCCCGAGGTGCTCGGAAAACGGCCGCTGGCAAGGGAAGTTCGCGGCTGTCGCGATGTCCATCAGCACCGGCTGCCGCGTCCCGACCAACTGCTGCAGGGTCTTGGTCACCGGCACCCGCGGCGGCGTGAACGCGAACCATTGGTCCTCGCTCAGGTTGGGGTCGTAGGCGACGATGCGGGCCACGTTGGCCTCGGGCGGTGCCCAGCTCGTCGGGAAGCGCAGGTTCCGCCAGGCCGGCTGCGGCCCGATGTCGATCGGGAACATCAGGCCGAGCGGCTGCACGCTGCCATCGGGTTTCGTTGCGCCCCACTGCAGCCGCAGCGACTGCCCGTACATGAAGTCGCCGTCCTCTTTGTAGGACCAGATGGCGCCCGAGGCGGCGACCACGACCAGCGGCCGGTCGGGGGTGCGCGGCGGCATCTGGTACCACGCCGAGGTGGCAGTGGCGGATCGGGCGTTCTCGCCATAGCTGCCCATCACCGGCGTGCGGGCGGGGTCGAGGCCGAACGGCAGCGCGGCTCGCGAGCCGTTGACGCCCGTCGGGCCCTTGCCGCCGGCGGTGCCGGCCGAGTCGGTGATCGAGGCGTTCGGCTTGTTCGGCGAGGCGTCGGAGTTCACCACGCCCGGCTTGGTCACCACCGGGTCGGACTGCAGGTTGTCGCCGACACCCTGCGGCGTGAAGCCGACCGGGTTGACGCCGCCGAGCGGACCGTCGGGGCCGTATTGCTGGCCCGGGACCGGTTGCAGCAGGCCTTCATTCGGGTCGGGCTCGGCCAGCACGTCGTCGGCCATCGCACAGCTGCGCGGCGAGAGCGCGGACGCGATCGCGGAGAAGTTGGCTTTGCCGGTGGTGTACATCGGGTAGCGCAGTACTGCGCCTTTGCCCAGCGATGCGACTTCGCCGAAGACCATGATCACGGCGACGACCAGCAGCGGCGTCGACGCCAGCACCCGGTTGCGACGGCTGTCGGTGACCTCGGTGTGCCCGGCATAGTCCATCCGGAAGTGCTGCCACGCCGCGAGCAAGCCCGTCGCGATCGACAAGGCCAGGAACATCGACGTGACCGGATGGCTGGCGATCACCGGTTGGATGTCGAACCACGGCACGCCGTAGTTGTTGACGTAGAACCAGCCGTTGATCCCCGAGGTCGCCCACGCCAGCATGAACAGCAGCGCGGTCACATACAGCGTCAGGTTTCGGCGATTATGCAGACCGATGCGGGCCAACGCGAAGGCGGTGACCGCACCGAGTGCGCCGGCCAGCCCGGCGAACGCACCGAACTGAATCGCCCACTTGGTCGGTGTGGCGTGCAGCAGCAGGAGGCCGATCGCGGTTGTGCCGACCAACCGCCACGCCGGGCCGCTGGCCACACCGGGCAACGTGCCGCGCCGCAGCAGCACGACCAGCACACCGAACAGGCAGAGCAGCATGATCAGCACCGCGAAGCGCCGCGTCATCGACCCCTCGGCGTTGCTTTCCACCGTCAGGAAGTAGTAGCGCAGGAACTCCTGGTACCAGGCGACCGTCGGGCCGACCTTGTATTTGATGCGAGCCGATTCTGCGACAGTGGCCAGCGTCTGCGAGCGGAACACCACGACGGTGATCAGCGACAGCGACGCGGCCAGCACCGCCAACGGAGCGAGCAGGCCGTCAGTTGCCCTGCGCCGCATGATGATCTGCGCGATCGGTCGCGCGCCGGTCAGCAGGGCGGCGATCGCGATCAGGCCCTGCGGCGCCACCGTCGCGGTCAACATCGCCACCACGATCGCCACCGCCGCCGGCACCAGCCGACGGGTGGCGATCGCGGTCTCCACCAGCATCCAGGTGGCGATCACGCCCAGCGCGATCAGCGGCTCGGGCCGCAGGCCGTTGTTGAACGGGAGCCAGGCCGCCAGGAACACCGCACCCGCGGTCCACACCGCCACCCGGTTGCTGGCCAGCCCGCCCTTGCCGGGGCCCAGGCGCCGCAGCACGTATCGGCTGATGATCAGCCAGCAGCCGATCCCGGCCAGCGTGGCGGGCAGTCGCATCCACACGCCCGCGGTGCTGACCGATGCCAGCTGGGCCAGCACCGATTGGTACCAGTCGAAGGGCGCCTCGGTCGTCCCGAAGTACCGGTAATAGTTGGCCACGTAGCCGGCCTGCCCGGAGACGCGGGCCATGGTGAGGTTGTAGCCGTCGTCCGACGACGTAGCGCCGATGACATGCCAGAGCAACAGCGTGGAGACCACCCCGGCGTCGGCCAGCCAAGTCGCCAGCCCGGCGCCGAAACAGTGCCGCCAGTTGCGCGGCGTCCGGTGTCCCGACCGCCGGTCCAGGACACCCAGCGCGACGATCGAGGTCAGCACCGCCAACCCGCCCAGTGCCATTACGGCCCGCTTCAGCAGTGTGGGGGCGACGATGAAGCGGGTGTCGACGTCGATGCGAGCCGACAACCCCGGCTGCGCGGCCACCGCCAGGTCGGTGAAGATCCCGCCGACCGCAGGCTTCTTCTCCGGGGCCAGCTTGCCGGTAGCGCCGGGGATCCCGACGAAGTCCGCGCCGGCGCCGCCCGCGTCGGCCCAGATGTGCAGGGTGCTGCAAGTGCCGGCGGCAACGGCGGAGCGGGGCGCGGCCGCGGCGACCGAGTCCCGGAACGCGACGACGACGGTGTCCTTGTTGGCCCGCACGAACAGCCCGCTTTTGCCGGTATCAAAGCCGTTCACCGGAAGCGTCGACACCACCAGGCCGCCGTCGGAGGGCAGCGTGGCGATCGCGCCGCACGGGATGGAGATGTCCAGCGCCCGCGGCGCCCCGGAGACCAGCGGCGCGGTGATGTCGGTGATGTGCCCGTCGGCGTTGACGCCCTGCGGCCACAGGATGGTGGCCGTCGTCTGGGTGACCGGAAGCAGCGGAACCAGTGCGCACAGCAGCGCACCGACGATCCCCGCGACGATGGCGACCAGCCGTGCGAGCCGATGCGTCGATCGCTCAGTCTCGTCGTGGGGCACGAGGGACGATGGTAGGCGACTAAGCCACCGGCGACGATGCGGCCCGCGCGGAAGGGGCTGAGGTGGGGGTCCCCCCGCTTGCGGGGGAGAGTCGGATAATCGGCCGCTGCCCGTCTGGCTTGGTAGGAGGCGGGCAATCGGTAATCAGTTCGTAAAGATCCAAACCGCATTCATGGAAACTCAGTCGACGACGGCGCAGGTCAGCGTGCCGGGCGACCCGGTTAGAGCCCCGCGACGTGGACCGACGCACCTTTTGCAGCGGTTCGACTCCTCCGGGCGAACATGGTTTAGTAGGCCAGCGGTGGTGAATTTAACGGAGCAGAAACAAATCGCCGCCGGCCAATGGCGTGAGTTGTGGAGTCCCTCTTACCTGCGGACCTCGGCTGTCATCGCTGGGGGCGTGGTCCTGTATTCCACGAACGAGTTCCTCACGATCAGCTTGCTGCCCAGCACGATCAACGAGATCGGCGGCGAGCGGATCTATGCGTGGGTGACAACTCTGTACCTCGTCGGGTCGGTGGTCGCCGCGGCGACCGTCAATACGCTGCTGCACCGCATCGGTGCCTGCGTTTCCTACCTGATGGGATTCGCGGTGCTGGGCGTCGGCAGCCTGGTCTGTGCGGCGGCGCCCAATATGGAAATTCTGCTGGTCGGCCGCGTTTTACAAGGGCTCTCCGGCGGTCTGCTGTGCGGCCTCAGTTTCGCCGTGATCAATGCCATGCTGCCGCGCTCGCTCTGGAGTCGGGGGTCCGCCCTGGCCGCCTCGACGTGGGGTATCGGTGCGTTGGTCGGCCCCGCGCTGGGCGGTCTTTTCGCACAGTTCGGCGCGTGGCGGTGGGCATTCGGCGTGCTGGCCATGCTGAGCGTGGCGATGGCCGGATTGGCGCCGGGCCTGCTCTCCATGGACGACTGCGAACCGGCCACCCACGGCGCCGCGGCCCGAACCCCGTTGCCCTCGGTCGTCCTGCTGGGCGCCGCGGCGCTGACAGTCAGCGTGGCATCGCTGCCACACAACTTCGCCGCAACCGCCGGCCTGCTGATCCTCGCCGGCCTGCTGGTCGGAGTATTCCTGGTCGTCGACCGCCGGATGGACACCGCCGTACTGCCCGCCAGCGTCTACGGCTTCGGCCCGCTGAAGTGGGTCTATTTGACCTTGGGTCTGCTGGTGTCGGCCACCAAGGTGGATCTATACGTGCCGCTGTTCGGCCAGCGGCTGGCGCACTTGGGGCCGATCGTCGCCGGGCTGCTGGGCGCGGCGTTGTCGCTGGGCTGGATGATCAGCGGACTAGTCAGTGGCTCGTTGAACAAGGCGCGCTCGATCCTGACCGTGGTGATCGGCGCACCGGTGGTGGTGGCCGGCGGGCTGGCGTTGGCCGGAGTCACTCATGTGCAGGGCGCGACGGCGGGCATCGTCATCCTGTGCGCGCTGGCGCTGCTGGCCGTCGGGGTGGGTATCGGCGCCGCCTCGCCGCACCTGTCGGCGTGGGCGATGAGCGACGTCGACGACCCGGCTGAGGGCGGCGCCGCCGCCACCGCGATCAACTCGGTGCAGCTGATTTTCGGCGCCTTCGGCGCCGGGCTGGCCGGGGTCGTGGTGAACCTCGTCGACGACGGCGGGGTGTCCGCGGCCCATTGGGCGTTCGCCGTGTTCGCGATTCTTGCGCTGACTGCCTGCGGCACCGCCTATCGTGCGGGGCGCCGACAGGTCGCCTTCTAAACAGCTCGTGCCGGCTACTGCCGCAGCGGCGCGGGGCTCCACAGTCCGCTACGGGTTGCCGAACCCAGATCGAGGTGGGCGGGCGCGGCATCCGGGTAGTACGGCGTAAGTTGTTGCAGCGCACCCCAATCGCGGGACCAGTCGTCTTTCAGGTACGTCGGCACGGTGCTCGGGCGCACCAGCAACTCGGTGACGCCCAGGGGCCCGCCGCCGTTCTTGTCCATCACCGGCGAGTTGGCCTCGGCGCCGAACCGATCGGGCAGGATCCGCCACTTCGGCACCTCGTCCACACCGTTCTGGTGGCCGAACGGCCGCTGACACGGGAAAGCCAGTCCCACAAGCCAATCCAACAGCACCGGTTGCGTCGAGCCGACGACCTCCTGCAGCGTGCGCAGCCGCGGGATTCGCGGCTGGGTGACCGCGATCCAATGCTGCGGCGCCAGGTCTTCGTCGTTCGCCACCACCCGGACCTGGGTGGCGTCCGACGGCAGCGCCGACAGCGGTGCCCGAAGGTTCCGCCAGGCCGGCGCCGCGCCGACGTCGGCGAGTCCCACTGCGCCGCCTGGCTTGTTGTCGGCGGCCTGCTTGTCGTTGGCCCACTGGATCTGGACTTCGCCGTAGCTGAACCGGCCGGCCGCCGAGACCACGAGCAGCGGCCCGGACTCGCTGCGGGGTGGCAGCCGGTACCAGGCCGACCGCAACCGGGCGGGTATCTGGACGCCGGACCGCCAACTGCCCAGTACCGCCGTCTTGGCCGGATCGAGGCCGAAGGGCAACCGCGCGCGCGAGCCGTTGACACCCGGCGCGGCGGTGGTGCCGCCTTCGGTGCCCGCTTCGCTGTTGACGGTCCCGTCGTCGCTGACGAAGCTGCGGTCGCCGGGACGTTCCATCACCGGGTCGGCGGACACCGTGGAAGGGATGCCGTTGGGGTCGAAGCCCTCGGAAAAGCCGTCGGCCAGTGCCTCGTTCAGCGGCGCCGAGACCGGCGACAGCATGCCGGCGTTCGGATCCTGTTCGACGAGAACGTCGGTGGCCAGCCCGCAGGTCTTGCCGGTCAGCGCCTGCAGGTTGGAGCGGCCCACCGACCAGGCCGGGTACTGGTCGGTCATGCCGAGCGTCAGCGACAGTACCTCGAAGAAGACCACCGCCCAAGCGGCAATTGCTAACGGGGAGCGGATGATTCGGCCCAACCGCGACTCGTTGGGCGGGTCGGCGTCGCTGCCGCTTTTGACGAAGTGGAGCCAGGCGGCCAGCAGCGCGACCAGCACGGTTAGCGCCAGGAACCCCGTGGTGAACCCGAAGTGCCACTGCGGGAACGCATTCGACCACGGCACACCGAAGTTGGACACGTACCACCACCCGTTGACGCTGGCGAACGACAGCGCCACGACGAACAGCACCACTGCGGCGAACAGTGTCCGGTTACGTCGCGAGCGCATCGCGTGCGCCGTCACCGCAACAGCGGCCAGCGCCCCCAGCGAACCGGCCAGCCCGGCGAACACCCCGAAGTGGTGTGTCCACTTGGTCGGGGTGAACATCATCGCGATGAACGAGATGATCGTGATGCCGATGATCCGACGGCTCGGCCCGGCGGCGGTGCCCGGAATTCGCCCCTTGCGCAACGTCATTGCCACCGACACCGCGAGGGCGAGCAGCAACGCCAACAGGCCGAAACGGCGGGCGACCGAACCGTCGGGGCTGGCCATGAACAACCGCTCGTAGCGGATGTGCTCGTCGAACCAGCTCAGGCTCGGCCCGAGTGCACGCTTGAGCGCGGTTGCCTCCAACTCGCCGGCCAGGGTCTGGTCGCGGAAGATCAGGATCACGGTGACCGTGACCGCGGCGACGATGGGCGCCACCAGTGGCAGCACACCGAACTGGCGCGACCGGCGGTGAATGATGGTGCGCAGCGGGCCGATAGCCACCAGCAGCGCGCCGATCGACGCGATCCCGGTCGGCCCGGAGAACAGCGTCAGTGCACCGATGATGCAGGCCACCGCGACCGGCAGCAGTCGGCTGGTGGCCACCGCGCGCTCGACCGAACACCAGGTCAGCAGGATGCCCACCGCGATGATCGGCTCCGGCCGCAGACCGTTGTCCAGCGGCAGCCAGACGGCCAGGAAGGTGCCCGCCGCCGTCCACGCCGCCGCCCTGCTGGTCTTGACGGCATGCCCCAGCCGCGGGATGACTTCCCGGCTGATCACCCACCAACAGGCCAGGGCCATCAGCAGCGTGGGCAACCGCATCCAGATACTCGCGGTGGTGACATGAGCCCACAGCGCCAGCAGGTCGTAGTACCAGCCGAACGGCGCCTCGGGAGTGCCCAGCCAGCGGTAGTAGTTGGCCATGTAGCCGGCATGCTCGGACACCCGGGCCATGGTCAGGATGTAGCCGTCGTCGGCGGTGTTGGCTCCGACGAACTGCCACCACACCAACACCACCGTGACCAGGCCATCGAGACCGCTGATCGACCACCAGCGTGGCGGCAGGAAGCGGCGGTGCCGGGTGCCGTCGGCGGTGTCCAGAATGTGCAGTGCGATCAGCGCGGCGATGGTCAGCGCCACGCCGAGCACCATCGCAGCCATCTTCAGCGGCGTCGGCGAGCTGCTGTAGCGGGTGTCGAGGGTGGCGGAGAACGTCAGCCCCGGCGGGGCCGGCCCACTGAGATCGGTGAAGACGCCGACGATCTGCGGACGAAAGTCGTAGCCGCTGCGCTCACCCCGCAGCGCGGCGCCGGGATGCTCGGTGTTGGGACCCTGGGTGAGCCCGACGAATTCCCCGACTACTCGGTCGGCGTGCGCGGTGAAGACAAGTTTCTGACAGGCGTCGCTCAGTACCTGGCTGATCGGCGCGACGACCAGTGGGACGTTGCGCACGACGAGCACCAGGTCGTCGTTGGCGCGCTCGATCAGCAGACCACGGTCCACGGCCTTGGGTGCCTGTTTGGGCACGGTGGACAACAGCACTGTCTTGCTGTTGGCTCCGGAACCGCCCAGGCCGGCGGCGGCCTGGCACGGGATGCTGATGGTGAGGTCGGTGGCCACGTAGCCGATCAGCGGGGCTTCGACACTGCCGAGCATGCCGTTCTGCGGCCAGTTCAGTTGAGCGGTGGTCTGTTTGACCGGCAGCAGCGGGGTGGCGATCGCCAACAGTGCGCCGAGCAGGCCGGCGACGACGGCAACCATCCGGGCAGCCCGGTAGGTTGTCCCGCCGTCGCTGGTCACGGAGGTAGATGCTAGTTGCCCGGTGTCGGCTGCCTCGGTAGCCATCAGGGTTTGCGGATGGCCAACACGAACGGGCCGATGGTGCTGACGGTGAACCGCGGGTCGGCGAACATCGCGGCGTTGAGTTCCACCGTGTAGCGGCGGACGTTGGGCTGGTTGGGGTAGACGTCTTCGGCCAGCCGCAGGGTGTAGGTGCTGGACTCGCCCGCCGAGCCGCCGTGCCGCATCAGGAAGACCGTCGGCGGCGCCCACGGCAGGGTGTCCAGCGCGTGGATGAACGGATCGGCGGATTTGAGCCTGGACCAGCTCTTGATCGCCGCCGCGCGCTTGTCGAACTGGGCGAGCGGGTTGGCGTAATGCGACGTCAGCCCTTGGAAGCCGAAGTACGGGTAGTAGGACAGGAAGCTGTAGTCGGCGGTCATCACCACCGTCTGGTCCGGTGGTTTGCCGGTCGCGCGGGTGATCGCGGCGTCGATCTCCGGATAGAACTTTTCCGAGCTCGGCGGCCGGCGGTCGCCGCGTTGCCCGTGGCCGTCGGTGTCGGTGTAGGCGATGGTGAGGTCGGGTCGCAGCACGTCGGGGATGTCCTGGCTGAAGGCGATCGCGGCGGCCAAGCCGATCGACGCCGCCACCGGCAGCACGGCGCGACCCCAAGCGTGGTCGCGCCCGCGGGCGGCTAAAACTTGAGTGACTTCGATGAAGCCGAAGACACCCGCGGCGGCCAGCAACACCGTGAGGGTGGGCTGCAGCCGGAAGGACAGCAGCGTGGTGCGCGCCAACGTAGCGAGCATCGACAGCAGCGACCACAGATAGACGGCGAGCACTCCGGCCGCCAGACCGCCCGCCCGTACCGACGACCGCGCGCGGACCAGCAGCCACAGCGTCCCGAGCAGACACAGCGCGCCGAGCAGGGTGAACGTCAGCATCGGGAACGTCAGCTCGGCACCGTCGACGGGCAGGTAGTGGTAAGCGCTGCCGGTATTGCTGATCGGGTCGTGGGCCGCCCGCAGCAGGAACGGCAGCCAGGTCGTCGACGCGATCGCTGCGGCGATCACGCCGATGACGGCCAGCCGTCGCAACGGATCCAGCGCGGCCTTGAGGCCGTCGCGCCGGCGAGATACCGCCAGCGCCAACGCCATCAGCAGCACGGTGAACGCGCTGTAGGCCAGCAGCAGCGTGTAGCAGGTCGCCGCGACGCCGAGGAAGATGCCGGCGCCGATCACCGCGGCCCAGCCGCCGTTGCCGAGTGTGACGTCACTGTCGCGCTCGGCCTCCAGCGTGACTGTGGCGTCACGCTCGCGGCCGGCAGCGCGCAGACCCGACCAGGTCAGGATCAGCACCGGCGGCAGCAGCACGGTGATCATCGCCGAGTACGGCTCCGGCGAGCTGTAGGCCAGCGTTACCGCGGCGGTGGCCGCGGTAACGATCACCGCGTACTCGAACCGGATCAACCGCCACCACAACACCAGCGCCACCGCGATCGCGATGGTGATCGAGGTGATCGCCCACGGCTTGAACGTCTCCCAGCCCGGTGTGCCGGTCAACGCCGCGATGCGCCCGCCGACCCAGAACCAGCCCGGCGGATAGAACGCCGGCAGCCCCGCATAGGTCATGTCGTGCAGCGACGAGCTGTCGGTAAACCGGGTCAGGTATTCGGTGCGGAATTGCTGGTCGACCGAGATACCGAACAGGTAGAGCTTGGTCGCACCCAGCGGCATGCCCAGCGTCACCACCGAGAACGCGGACACGAACACCAGCGCCAACAGCCGGGCCAACATTCGGCCCCTACCGCGCCGCCAAACCCAACCGGCACACAGCAATCCGAGGATGCAGCCAACCTGGCCGACCGTGGTGAGCGCGTGTAGCTGATTCGACGACGGGAAGGCGGGCCACTGCACTCGGCCGATCGCGGTCAGCGAGATCACCGATACCGCCGCGGCGATCGCCACCGCGATCACCATGTGGCCGACGGTGGCCAGCGCGTTCCGCATCTAGATGGGCAACTTGCGGAAGATCGGCCGCGGGATGTGCCGAAGCACCATCATCACGTAGCGGAAAGGTCCTGGCGCCCAGACGAGTTCCTTGCCTTTGGCGGCCGCGTTTACCGCCAGCTCGGCGACGGCTTCCTTGTCGACGGTGAACGGGGCCTCCTTGGCGCCGGTCGACTTCCAGTGCTCGATCGTCGTCGTGGTGCGCACCTGACCGGGCCGGATGACCAGAACCCGAACCCCGTACTCGCGCAGCGCTTCGCCAAGGCCGAGGTAGAAGCCGTCCAGACCGGCCTTGGTCGACCCGTAGACGAAATTCGACCGGCGCACCCGCTCGCCGGCCGCCGAGCTCATCGCGATGATGCGGCCGAAGCCCTGCGCGCGCATCTTCTCGCCGAGCAGCACGCCGACGGAAACCGCTGCCGTGTAGTTGACTTGGGCGATCTGCACCGCCTTGTGCTGGTTCTGCCACAGCTCTTCGGCGTTGCCGAGCAGGCCGAACGCGACGATCGCCACGTCGACGTCGCCGCCGGCGAACGCGGCGTCGATCACCTTCGGGTGACTCTCGGTGTCGACGCCGTCGAAGTCGATCCACTCGACGGACTTGGCACCCGCGGCCTTCATCTGCGAGACGGCCTTGTCCTTCCCCGGATGATCGGGCAGATCGGCCAGCACGATGCGGGCATGCGCGTTGCGCAGGTAACGCTCGCAGATCGCCAGCCCGATTTCGGACGTACCGCCGAGCAGCAGGATCGTCTGCGGATTTCCTACGGCGTCAAGCACCATTTACAACAGCTCCAAACGTCGGGCCATGTCGGAGACGAAGACTCCGGTCGGATCGACCTTGCGGCGCACGGTAATCCACTCGTCGATGCGTGGGTACATGGCGTGGAAGTTGTCGGCACTGACCCGCGAGTCCTTGGCGGTGTACACCCTGCCGCCGAATTCCATCACCCGGTCGTCGAGCTCGTTGAGGAATTCGTTGACCCCCGGCCGGTTGGGGAAGTCCATCGCCACATTCCAGCCGGCCATCGGGAAGCTCAGCGGCGCACGGTTACCCGGGCCGAAGAGTTTGAAGACGTTCAGCGCCGAATAGTGGCCGCGGGTCTGGATCCACCGGATGATCGCCTTGAACTCGTCCAGCGCGTTCGGCGGTACCAGGAACTGATGTTGCGCGAAACCCGTTGGGCCATAAGCATTATTCCAGCCGCTGACCAGGTCGAGCATGTGGTAGAACTGCGACAAGTTCTGAACCTTGCCGGTGTAGGTTCCGCCCAGCCGGTAGTACACCTCGCCGATCGCCATGAACGACAGCTTGTTCATCGCGCTGACCGGAAAGACGTTCGGCACCGTCAGCAGATGCGGCGCATCGAATTTCAGCGGGTTTTTGGCGAGCTTGGCGGGCAGTTGATCCAGCTTGGCCAGGCTGCCGCGGCTGACCGCGGCCCGGCCGAGTTTCGGGGGCGGGCTGATCAGGTCGAACCATGCGCTGGAGTAGGTGTACTTGTCTTCGCTGCCGTCGAGATGGACGGCCACGGTTTCGTCGAGGTCTTTGGTGGCGACGCCGTCGGCGATGAAGTACGCGGTCTCGGTCGGCGTCATCGCGATGGCGGCCCGCAGCACGATGCCGGTCAACCCGTTGCCGCCGACGGTGGCCCAGAACAGCTCGGACTCATCGCCGTCCGGGGTGAGGTGGCGGATCTGCCCGTCGGCGGTCAAGAGCTCCATCGAGGCGACGTGGTTGCCGAAGCTGCCCGCGCTGTGGTGGTTCTTGCCGTGGATGTCGCAGGCGATCGCGCCGCCGACGGTGACCTGCCGGGTGCCCGGCAGCACCGGCACCCACAGCCCGAACGGCAGTGCCGCCTTCATGAGCTGATCGAGGCTCACACCGGAGTCCACGTCGGCCACGGCGCTGGCGGAGTCGATCGAATGAATCTTGTTCAGCGGTGTCATATCGATGACCAGGCCGCCGCCGTTCTGGGCGTTATCGCCGTAGGACCGCCCCAGCCCGCGGGCGATCACGCCCCGGCCACCGGCGTCGGCGACCTGGCCGACCGCCTTGGCGATCAGCTCGGGGTCCGGCGTGGACAGTACTTCCGCTACCGACGGCGCGGTGCGGCCGAAGCCCATCAGTCGGGTTCTGGTGGTCGGAAGGTCGCTGCTCAACATCGTCAAAAAGGGTACCTGCTGAGATCGCGGGTTCAGCGCAGCCGGAAGATCACCGACCGCTGCACGATGAAGTTGATCACCGTCGCGGTGCCCTGGGCGATCACGAACGCGGCCGGCACCCGCCACGGCTCGTTGGCGAACTGCAGGTAGAAGACGTAGTTGATGCCGACCTGCACGCAATAAGTGAGCCCGTAGAGCATGCACACGGCGATGAACCGGGCCTTGCTGGGCGGCGCCTGGAACGTCCAGCGCCGGTTGATCAGGTAGGCGGTGGTGGTGCCGGCGATGAAGCTGAGCGATTTGGCCACGTTGACCTGCAGACCCAGTCGCAGCAGCGCCACGTACAGGCCGAAGTCGACGACCGCCGACAGTCCGCCGGTGACGATGAATCGCCACGCCTGGGTTTTCAGCGGCAGCTGGGTATTCGCCGCGATCTCGGCCATCGGCGGAAAGTCTACGGGCGGTTACGACGGATACTTCACGTCGAGCAGCTCGACCTGTTGCTCGCCCTGCGGCGTGGTGTAGCTGACCTTGTCGCCGGCTTTCCGGCCGACCAGCGCCTGGCCGAGCGGGCTGCTCGCCGTCAACGCCTCGGCGTCACCGTCGACCGAGGCTTCTTCGATCACCGAGATCACCTGCATCGTCACCACGTCGCCGTCGGAGAACTTCAGTTTGACCACGGTGCCGAACGGCAGCTCGTTTCCGTTGGACGGCACCGGACCCGCGTGCAGCAACCGGTCGAGTTCGGCGAGGCGCTCGTCGAGGCCGACCAGTTCATCGGCGCGCTGGATGGCGTCGGCGGCGTCGGCGTGATCGCTGACGGCACCGCGATCGTTGCGGACTTCGGCCTCCAGCCGATCCCGACGCTCTTGGAGCCGGGCCAATTCGGCGGCGACGCGCTCGCGTGCGTCACCGGTAAGCCCCGAGGGCTCTACGCTTTTACTCACCTTGCCTACCTGCCTGCCTCGATGGTTGCCATTGATATACGCAGTAGTGCTTATACCCAGTACGCGACGCGGGCACGGTATTGGCGCATCGCAAATGCGGCCACCACCCAGCCCACGATCGTCAGCCCGATCACCACTGCCCAGTGCCGCAGCTCCTGGTGAGCGCCGAGCAGCGGGGCGCGCACCAGATCCAGGTAGTGCAGCAGCGGGTTGAGCTCGACGATCTTCGACCATTGTCCGGCGCCCTGCTGCCGCAACGTGTCGTCGTTCCAGATGATCGGCGTCATGAAAAACAGCAACTGCACGATCGAGAACAGCAGTGGTCCGATGTCGCGGAAGCGTGTCGACAGGATGCCGAAACAGAGTGACACCCACACGCAGTTGAGCACGATCAGTCCCAGCGCGGGGATCACCGAGAGGTCGGCCCACGACCAGGTTTTTGGGTAGATGATCGCGATGACGACGTAGATGACGATGTTGTGCGCGAACAAGATCATCTGCCGCCACACCAGCCGGTAGACGTGCACGCTGAGCGGCGTCGGCAGTTGTTTGATCAATCCCTCGTTGGCGACGAACACGTCCGCACCTTCCAGGATCGAGGCGTTGATCAAATTCCAGACGATCAGGCCGAGCGTGACGTAGGGCAGGTGCACCGACAGCTGAAGGTGGAACAACTTGGAGTACAGGCCGCCCATCGCGACAGCGGTCGTCCCGGTGGCGATGGTGATCCAGAACGGCCCGAGCACCGAGCGGCGGTAGCGCTGCTTGATGTCCTGCCAGCCGAGGTGCAGCCAGAGCTCGCGGCGACGGTATCCGTCGACCAAATCACCCCAGGCCCGGGTCATCGTCTTGGACTGTGCGGCAACATCAACGATCGTCACGACGCCTCCGGCCTTTCGAATTGTTCCCGCCGGCCCAGGCGACGCAGCCGCAGCCACTCCAGCAGACCTTTCGGGTCGCGACGGGATATCAGGAAAAACCAGCCGAACCGCAACCACTCCTGGACCAGCAATTTACGCAGACCCGGTTGCGCCATCAGGTAGCCGCGATTGCGGTAGGTGAAGTAGCGCTTGGTGGCGTCGTCGGGATACTGCGTGTGCATCCGGCCGCCAAGGATCGGCTTGAACTCGGCCGACCCGCACGGATGCAGGTACGCCGCGTTCAGACAGGTTCCGAACGCCAGCCCGGACCGGACCAGACGACGATGCATCTCCACCTCGTCGCCGCGGACGAACAGCCGCAGATCGGGAACACCGATCGACTCGAACGTCGACGCCCGAAACAATGCTCCGTTGAACAGCGAGGCGATGCCCGGCAGCAGTTCCTGGCCGGCCTCGGTGTGCAGTTCGCTGACCAGTCGGCGCCAGACCAGGCCGCGGCGTAACGGGAAGGCCAGCCGTTGCGGGTCATCGGCGTTGCACACCATCGGCGATACCTCAGCCAGTTGGTGCTTGTCCGCACATGCCAGCAGCGTGGCCAGCACCTTGCTGTCCTGCGGGTGGCCGTCGTCGTCGGCCAGCCACACCCAGTCGGCTCCGAGCGCCAGGGCGTGCAGAATACCGAGCGCGAAACCGCCTGCGCCGCCGAGGTTTCGGCGCGACGGCAGATATGTCGTCGGAATGGGTTGGCCGGCCACCAGATCACGGATCCGTTCGTCGGCGTCGTTGTCGACCACGATCAGCTGATCGAGTTGCCGGCTCTGGGTGCTCAACGCGTCGAGCGACTTCGTCAGCTCGTCGGGCCGCCGGTGGGTGACCACCACGGCGCACACCGTCGTCATGCGCGGTTCGTTTCGGCGAGCACATCACGCACATGCCGGGCCGCGTCGTCGCCCTCATACGCCCGCACGACGTCCTCGATGCCGCCGGTGAGCTTGATGACGCCGTGGTCGATCCACATCGCGGTCTTGCACAGCCGGGCCAGGAATTCGTTGGAATGGCTTGCGAACACCAGGATTCCGGAGCGTTCGACCAGCTTCTGCAGCCGCGTCTGCGCCTTCTTGAGGAAGTCCGCGTCGACAGCGCCGATGCCCTCGTCGAGCAGCAGGATCTCGGGGTCGATGCTGGTGACCACGCCCATCGCCAACCGCACCCGCATACCGGTGGAGTAGGTCCGCAGCGGCATCGACAGGTAGTCGCCGAGTTCGGTGAAATCCGCGATCTCGTCGACCTTGGCCAGCATCTGTTTGCGGGTCTGCCCGAGGAACAGGCCGCGGATAATGATGTTCTCGTAGCCGGAGATCTCGGGATCCATCCCGACGCCGAGGTCGAACACCGGCGCCACCCGGCCGCGGACGATGGCGGAGCCGCGGGTGGGCTCGTAAATGCCCGAAAGTAGCCGCAGCAGAGTAGATTTCCCGGCACCGTTGTGGCCGACCAGTCCCACCCGGTCGCCGAGTTCCAGTGACATCGTGATGTTCCGCAACGCCTCGATCACCACCACGTTGGACGCGTTGCGCCCGATCGAGCCGCCCAGGAACGTCTTCTTGAGCGATCGCGATTTGGCGTCGAAGATCGGAAACTCGACCCACGCGTCGTGGGTTTCGATGTGTGGACCGGTCGGCATCACGGACGGTCTGCTTAGAGGTATTGCCCGGTGCCCGAACCGGATCCGCCGGGCCTGCCGGCGCCCGGCGGCAGACCGCGCTGCTCGCGCATCTGCTCGAGCTGGCTGCGGGCGGCCATCTGCTGAGCGAACAGCGCGGTCTGAATCCCGTGGAACAGCCCTTCCAGCCAGCCGACCAATTGCGCCTGGGCGATCCGCAACTCGGCGTCGGACGGGACGGTGCCGTCGGTGAACGGCAGGGTGAGGCGATCGAGCTCTTCACGGAGTTCCGGCGCCAAGCCTTCTTCGAGTTCTCTGATGCTGGTGGCGTGGATCTCGCGCAGCCGGGTACGGCTGGCGTCGTCGAGCGGCGCCGCCCGCACCTCTTCGAGGAGTTGCTTGATCATGGTGCCGATCCGCATCACCTTGGCCGGCTGCTCGACCAGGTCGGTGATCGACCGGTCGTCGTCCTGAGCGACCGCCAGGGGGTCGACGCCGCCGATGACCTCGATGTCGTCGTCGTTACTCAATGCTCATCACCTCTTGTCACGGTTTGGCCCCAGTCATTTGGTGGGGCGTCGGGGCGCCACGCCATTCGTAGATCCAGGCTGCCCCGTTGTCGTAGATCTTCGCCCACCACTTCGAATGGTCTATCGACACTAGACCGTCGGGCACCTTGAATCCCCGAACCGTCGGGGCGCTGGTCAGGATGTAGCGAATATTGAGTGCCCGGATCGCTTCTGGCACCAGCGCCCGCTTCTCCTCGGGCACCCCCGGTAGGGCGTCGGCGTCGGCGTAGGCCCAGAAGATGAACCGGTAATAGCCCGGGCCGGTCTGCTGCGGGAAGTCGTAGTGCGTCCACAGCGGGTGCAGGTCGGCGACCGCGTACATCCACGCGGTGCCGTCGACGTTGGAGTCGCCGATCAGGGTGGTGCGGGCGCCCGGCAGCGCGGCCAGGTGAGCAAACGCGTCGAGGTCTTTCTGGTTGATGATCACCGAGTCGTACTTGTCGCCGAGCAGCACCAGATGCCGATACAGGTATTGCCGCGCACTGAAGACGGTGGTCAGCGCCAGCAGCACCATGGTGACCGAAACCCACACGGGCGCAGGCAGTTTGATGACTTGTTTGGCAACTGCGACGGCGCCGACGACCAATGCGAACACCGCGACGGCCGCCATCGGCGTCACCACCATGGTCACAACGGCCGACAGTCGTCGCGGATCGTTGTAGAAGAACTGGCTGAACTGTTCGATGGCGGCGCCGAGCGGATTGCGGAACGGCGCCCCTGAATAAATGGTCGCCACGGTGAGCACCAGCCAAAGCACCGGCGGCCACCAGATCCGCTTGTACAGCAGGAGCGCCATGCCGATGCCGCTCAGCACGATCAGGCCGTACTGCGTCGGGAAGTCGTTGAGGTGGCGGGTGTGCAGCAGCAGGGCGTCGATGACACCTTGCTTGACGGTCTTGAAGCTGGGGAAGGCATGCCCGGCGATGATGCCGGCCTGCTTGGCCACCCCGATGAACTGCGGCGCCAGGATCAACACCGTCGGCACCGCCGACGCGGATAGCGTCAGGAGATCGGCGAGCCGGCCGCGCACCGGATGCCACCACGCATCCGTCAGCCACCAGGCCAGTGCGAACAGGATCACGACGAACCCGCCGGTGAGATGCACCGAGAAGATACCGACCAGGGCCAGCACCGCCACCGGGATGCGATCTCGATGCCGCAGTGTCGAGATGACCAGAAGGAACGTCGGGACCGCGACGCCGTAGGCCGCCAGGTTGGGCATCGCCGCGGTGCCGAACTCGACGTAGGGCACCGACGTGAACGACGCCGACAACGCCGCCGCGGTGGCGGCCACACCGGCGGCGTGCTCGGTGCGAGGCCGAAGCAGTTGCCAGGTCAGCATCGCCGAGCTGGACGGAAACAGCCACACCGCGGCCGCCACCGAACTCAGGGTATAGCCGGTCGTCGGTGCCGCGCCGGTGAGCTGGCAGTAGACCGCGGTCAGGGCGTGAAACACCGAGGGGTAGTACAGCGGATGGTGGGTCTCGACGTTGCGAAGCTCGCCCATGTGAGTGGACGACGCCTGGCCGGTGTCGATGATGAAGCGAACCGTGTTGGCGTGCCAGACCGCATCCCAGGTGCTCGGAATGGACTGCCAGTGCACGATGCCGCGGTAGGCAGCCCACATGATCAGCAGCGCGCCGAGTAGCACCCCGGCTCCGACAGTCAGCGCCTGTCGGTGCGTGATCCCGCGCGCCTCGGCCTCGGTGTCTCGGTAGCGAGCCAGCAACGGCTGCACACCGATCATCACGACGCACACCACGGCGAGCGTGGCCAGCGCTGTCCAACCGTTCCAAGGGATTCCGATGGCGCCGAACGGGATAATCGCCAATGCCACCACGCCGAAGGTCAGCGCGGGGCCGACTGCGATGGCGATCGGCCAGGTCAGCTGCGTGATTCGCGCTACGATTGCCCCCGGCGCGATCAGCAAAAACAACGCGATCAGCGTCCCCCACCAGAGCCCCACTCGACTATTATTGCTGGCCGGGTGGCCTGGCTCGGGACGGCGGGGACGTATTCGGGCGCCCGCTACCGTCACGGTTTCTCTTATTGTGCGTAGCTCTAAGGTGGCTGGTATGGCATACGACGTCGCCCGAGTGCGGGGATTACACCCCTCACTCGGGGACGGTTGGGTGCACCTCGACGCGCCGTCCGGGATGCTGATCCCCGACCCGGTGGCAACCACCGTGTCGACGGCGTTCCGCGGCTCCTTCCCCAGCACCGCCGGCCCACACCCGTCGGCCAAGCGCAGCGCGGCCGTGCTCGAAGCGGCCCGTCAGGCGGCGGCGGATCTGGTCAATGCCGACCCCCGTGGCGTGGTGCTGGGCGCCGACCGCGCGGTTTTGCTGGCGTCGTTGGCCGACGCATCGTCCACCCGATCCGGCCTGGGCTACGAGATGATCGTCACCCGGCTCGACGATGAAGCGAACATCGCGCCCTGGCTGCGCGCAGCAAACCGATTCGGCGCCAAGGTGAAGTGGGCCGAGGTCGACATCGAGACCGGTGATCTGCCTTCCTGGCAGTGGGAGGGCCTGATCGGTCAGGCGACCCGTCTGGTCGCGGTGACGTCGGCATCGGGAACGCTGGGCACGTTCACCGACCTGCGACCGGTCACCAAGCTGGTCCACGACGTCGGCGGGTTTGTCATCGTCGACCATTCCGCTGCCGCGCCGTACCGGTTGATCGACATCGACGAGATCGACGCCGACGTGGTGGCGATCAATGCGGTGAACTGGGGCGGTCCGCCGGTGGGCGCCTTGGTGTTTCGCGATCCGGCGATGATCAACACCTTCACGTCGGTGTCGACCAACCCGTACGCCACCGGTCCGGCCCGCCTCGAGCTCGGTGTACACCAATACGGTCTGCTCGGCGGCTTCGTCGCCAGCATCGAATATCTGGCCTCGCTCGACGAGTCTGCGCGGGGGACTCGGCGCGAGAGGTTATCCACCTCACTGCAATCCGCAACCGCCTACATGGACGGGATATTCGAATACCTGATGGGCTCGCTCCGCTCGCTGCCGTTGGTGGTGGTGATCGCGCGGCCCGAGTCTCGGATACCCGTGGTCAGCTTCGCGGTTCACGAGGTGCCCGCCGAGCGGGTGGTACAGCGGTTGGCGGACAACGGCATTCTGGCGATCTCCAACGCCAACTCGCGGGTGCTCGACGTGATCGGTGTCAACGATGTCGGCGGTGCGGTCACCGTCGGCCTCGCGCACTACTCGACGATGGCCGAGGTCGACCAGTTGGTCCGCGCCCTCGCGTCGCTGGGCTAGACCGTCAGCACGATCTTTCCGATTATCTCTCCCGCTTGTAGCAACCGGTGAGCCTCGGCGGCCTCCTGGATCGGCAGATGCGCCCCGATCACCGGTCGGACGCGTCCGTCAGCAATCATCGGCCAGACCGCCTCTGCCACCGCCGCGACTATTTCGCTCTTGCTGTTCGGCCCGGTCGCCGGTCGGCCGCGCAGCGTGGTGCCGATGACATGCGCTCGTTTGCTGAGCAGCTTGGCGATGTTGAGCTCGCCCTTGATGCCGCCCTGCATGCCGATGATGATCAGGCGGCCATCAGCGGCAAGCGCGTCGATGTTGCGGTCCAGGTACGAGGCGCCCATGATGTCGAAGATCACGTCCGCGCCCGCGCCGTCGGTCGCTTCCTGTACGCGCTGGACGAAGTCCTCGTCGCGATAGTTGATCAAGATCTCGGCACCCAGTTCGCGGCACGATTCCAGCTTGGCCGCCGATCCCGCGGTGACGGCGACCCGGGCGCCCAATGCGCGGGCGACCTGAATGGCGTGGCTGCCCACGCCGCTGGCGCCGCCGTGTATCAGCAGCAGTTGACCCTCGCTCAGATGAGCCGTCATCGCCAGGTTCGACCACACCGTGCAGGCCGCCTCGGGCACGCCGGCCGAGTCCTGCAGGTCGAGGCCGACGGGATGCGGCAGCAGCTGGCCAGCGGGAACGGCGGCGTATTCGGCGTAGCCGCCGCCGGCCAGCAAAGCGCAGACTTCTTGCCCCGGTGTCCATTCCGCGACATCGTCGCCGACCGCCTCGATGACGCCGGAGACCTCCATGCCGAGCAGTTCGCTGGCTCCCGGCGGCGGCGGATACAGCCCGGCGGCCTGCAGCAGGTCGGCCCGGTTGACGCCGGCCGCGCTGACTTTGACCAATACTTCTCCGCGGCTCGGGACCACGTCCGGGACCTGCTGCCAGGAGAGTTGATCGGCGGATTCGGCGACGATGGCGTACATGCTCGCCACGCTACTACCTGCCCATTTGGTCTGTTCCAAAGCCGCTGTGTCGCATAGCATGACGTGATGGCCGCCCTGATTGCCGGCCGGACGGCCAGCGACATGCCCGGGCTCGACATCGCCGAGCAGAAATCGTGGCAGAACTTCCTGGACTCCACCCTGCGCTTGTGCGCGACGCTCAATCGTCGACTGACCGAGGCGCATGAACTGTCGCTGTTCGACGTCAGAGTTCTCGACCTGTTGGACCATGCGCCGAGCGGGTCGATCCGGATGGGTGATCTCGCCGAGGCGCTGGCGTCGCTGCCGAGTCGGCTCACCCGCCAGATCCGTCGCCTGGAAAGCCAGGGACTGGTGCGCCGCGAGGCAAGCAAAGCCGACCGGCGAGGAGTGGTCGCCGCGATCACCGCGGACGGCCGGACAGCGGCGCAGCAGGCCATGGTGACCTACGCCGAGTGCGTGCGGACCAACTTTCTGGGCCAGTTGTCGCGTTCGCAGGTCGCCGCGATGGGGGAGAACTGCCGCCGGATCAGCGCCGCGCTGAAGCGATCCGGCTGACCCAGCCGCT
>NZ_DASXHW010000224.1:0-3076 GCF_036488105.1 Mycobacterium sp.
TTACGACGACGAGGGTGTTGCCGCCCAGAGTTGGGACTTGGTGCGCGACGGGATCTTCGTCGGATATCAACTGGACCGGGTGTTCGCTCGGCGGCTGGGCGAAGCCCGGTCCAACGGCTGCGCCTACGCGGACTCGCCACACCACATCCCTATCCAGCGGATGGCCAACGTGTCACTGCAACCCGGCCCCGAAGGCTTCAGCACTCCCGACTTGATCTCCCGGGTCGACGACGGCATCTACATCGTCGGCGACCGGTCGTGGTCAATTGACATGCAGCGCTACAACTTCCAGTTCACCGGGCAGCGGTTCTATCGCATCCGGCACGGGCGCCTGGACGGCCAGCTGCGCGATGTCGCCTATCAGGCCACCACGACCGACTTCTGGAATTCGATGGAAGCGGTCGGTGGCCTGTCGACCTGGCAACTGGGCGGAGCGTTCAACTGCGGCAAGGCCCAGCCCGGCCAGGTGGCTGCCGTCAGCCACGGCTGCCCATCGGCGCTGTTTCGAGGGGTCAACGTGCTCAACACCCGCGCCGAGGCCGGCCGGTGATCGGCGCGCAGCAGGTCGTCGACATGGCGCTGGACGCTGCCGCGCGGCTCGGCGGCGCCGACGAGACCATCGTGCTGGTCGGCGACCGCGTCGCGACCGCACTGCGGTGGGCGAACAATTCGATGACCACCAACGGTGTATCGACGGCTCGCAACACCACGGTCATTTCGATTGTCCGACAAGGCGATACCGCACGAGTCGGCACGCTGACCTCGGCCGAAGTCGACCCGGCGGCGATCGAGGAGTTGGTCGCCGCGTCGCAGGCGGCCGCGGCGTCGGCGCCCGAGGCCCGCGACGCCGCGCCGCTGTTGAGCGGCAACACCGCGCCGTCCGACTGGGACGCGCCGATTCCGGGGACCGGGCCCGAGGTGTTCGCGGACATCACCGGTCCGCTGGCTCGCGGATTCCGGGGCACCGACCAGCTGTACGGTTTCGCGCAACACGCGCTGGAGACGAAGTTTCTGGCGATGTCGAGCGGACTGCGGCGTCGTTACACCCAACCGGACGGTTCGGTGGAGATCAACGCCAAACGCAGCGGCGCCAGCGCCTGGGTGGGCGTCGGAAGCCCCGACTTTGCCGGTGTGTCAACGGATTCGCTGCTCGAGCAGCTGTCGATGCGATTGGATTGGGCCAAGCGCCGCGTCGAGTTGCCCGCCGGGCGCTACGAGACGATCCTGCCGCCCTCGGCGGTCGCCGACATGATGATCTACCTGGCGTGGTCGATGAGCGGCCGCGGCGCGCAAGAGGGCCGCACTGCGTTCAGTGCTCCCGACGGCGGAACCCGGGTGGGGGAGAAGCTGACCGATCTGCCGCTGACGCTGTACTCCGATCCCGCGGCGTCCGGGCTGGGTTGCACACCGTTCGTCGCGACGTCGAGCTCGTCGGAGACGTTGTCGATTTTCGATAACGGGATGAACATCGGCCGGGCGGACTGGATCCGCGACGGGGTGATCAACGCGCTGGCCTACCCGCGGGCCGCGGCCGACGAGTTCGACGCCCCAGTCGCCGTCGCCGCCGAGAACATCTTGATGAGCGGCGACAGCACCGAACTCGCCGACATGATCGCGGCGACCGAGCGTGGGTTGTTGTTGACCACGTTGTGGTACATGCGCGAGGTCGATCCCACGACGCTGCTGCTGACCGGGTTGACCCGCGACGGTGTCTACCTCGTCGAAGACGGTGAAGTGACCGCGGCGGTCAACAACTTCCGCTTCAACGAGAGCCCGTTGGATCTGTTGCGACGGGCCAGCCAGGCCGGGGTCAGTGAGCCGACGTTGCCGCGGGAATGGGGCGACTGGGTCACTCGCGCGGCGATGCCGTCGCTGCGGATTCCGGACTTTCACATGTCATCGGTGAGCCAGGCGACCTGAGCCCGGGTGGCGATGGCCGGGCGACTCGTTCGCTTCCTGCCCGCCAGACGCGAATTCGGCGTAGCGTGACGTGGGTCACATAACCGGTCGAATAGCGTCGGCCATCAGGGGGGCCTGGTGTCAACTACTTGCGTGTATCGCGCCGTGAGCGTCGTCGTCGCCTTGGCGTTGGCGTCTTATTGGAGTTCGGTCGTCGAAGCGAATGCCGACATCGGCGCTGGTGCGGATTTCCTCGACGGTTCGACCCACGCAATCGTGATGGGGCCCACCTTCATCCCGGACCCGACTACCTTCCCGGGGTATGTGCCTGGCGTCGTGACGGAATACCTTCAACCACTTGGCTTTTCCGATAGCGGTACCGTGACGGCACTAATAACCCCCGAGTCACCGAACTTCGGGCCGTCCATCGCCGCGGGCGTGGGCACTCTGGTCCACGCCGTCGAAGCCGACTACAACGCGGGCGAATTCTCGGCAGCCGACCCGCTCACGGTCTTCGGCTTCAGCCAGTCGGCCGTCGTCGCATCGCTGGCGGAGCAGGAGCTCGCCGCCTACGGAATCCCTTTACAGGACTTACGTTTCGTCATGCTCGGCGATGCAGCCGCCGACCCACCTTCGGGACCTACCGGCCTTCTCGACACCTGGGGAGCCACCCCGTTCGGGCAGGCGGTTGACCATTTCCTCGGCTGGTCGAATCTGGACGACGTCACAACGCCGAATAACTTGTATCCCACCGACGTATTTACCGTCGTCAACGACTTCTTCGCCGACACTGCCACGCCGGCTGATTTCGCGTCCGACCCGCTTGGAGCCTTCTGGCAGGATTTTGTGGGGTTTTTCGAGCACGGGGTCTACCTGGGAGGCCTGCCCGAATCCGAGATACTGGCCGCGATCGACAGCGGCGGTGTGGTAGACGGCGCGACGAACTACTTCACTCTGGCAGACCCCGTAAATCTCTTCGAGTCGCTTTGGGACGTCACGCTGGGAAGCTTCGGCATCACCGTCCCCTGATTCGAGGCGGATTCCCGACTTTCGCATGTCATCGGGCAGCCAAGCGACATAATCGCGGTGTGGTGTTGCACTATGACCTGACTCGACTAGTGGCGTTGTCGCCCGGCGACGGTCGGTTGACCGCGCTGGTGCGGAGCGTGTGCGCGCA
>NZ_DASXHW010000230.1:0-7285 GCF_036488105.1 Mycobacterium sp.
TGAACGCCTGAACTCGCTGGGCTGTTTTGGGGCCAGGGCACGGCGGGCGGTATCTTGGCGCCGCACGGGCGCGTAGCTCAGTGGTAGAGCTCTGGTTTTACACACCAGCGGTCGGCGGTTCGATACCGTCCGCGCCCACCAATGTTTATGCAGCCTCGATGCGTCTTAACTCACACTGGAGAGGATGTGTGGTCACTGGCCGCGGCTGCCGATCGCATGCCCGAGCAGCGCGCGCAACGTCCTGGCGTTGCGGACCGCGTGCCCGGCGCCGTCATTGTTGAAGTAGGCCAGCACATCCCGGCCCTGCTGATCCCAGTCTCGGATGCGATCTGCCCACCAGTGCAGGTCATCGGCGGTGTAGGACCCCGCGTACAACGTCGAGGCATCCGGTCCGTGCAGGCGGACGTAAACGAGCTGTGCCGTGGCCCTCAGCACGCAGGGCAAGCCGGCGCCGCTCATCACCACGTAGCTTGCGCGGCGTTGTTCCAACAGGTCGTATACCGCGGGATCGTTCCAGGACGGGTTCCGGAATTCGATGGCCACCCGCAGGCCCGCGGGCAGGCAACGCAGGAAGTAATCCAGCCGGGCGTCGTCACGTTCGGCGTCAGGATGCAGCTGCACCAGGATGGCTCCGCGGCGATCCCGCAGCTCGTCCCATGCCCGGGCGATCCGCTCCACCCACTGTTCGGGGGACCGCAATCGCCGGCTATGCGTCAGGCCGCGGGGCGCCTTCACCGACATCGTAAAGCCGGCCGGCAGCCGGTCCCGCCATTGGCCGAAGCGAGCATCCCCGGGCCAGCGGTAGAAGCTCGCGTTCAGCTCGACGGTGTCGAATTCCTCGGCGTAACGCTCCAGACGTGCCCCAGCGCTCACGCCAGGCTCGTAGAGCACGCCCTTCCAATGGTCATACGACCATCCGGATGTGCCCACCTGAACCACCACGGGTCTCAGGTACCCGTCGACCGCAGAACCAAAGCTCAAGCCGCCGCCGCGATTCGGCCATCGTGCGCTGGGGTAGCCATTCGCCGTGGAGACGAGCGCCGCAGCATTCGTTCCGGACACGCGCAGCGTCGCCAAGCTGGCGGCCGCGGCAAGGGGATGCCGAGGCTGTCAGCTATATGCTGAGGCCGAGCAGACCGTGTTTGGCGAGGGGCCCCGCACCGCGCGCATGATGCTGGTGGGGGAGCAGCCCGGCGACCAGGAGGACCGGACGGGCAAGCCATTCGTCGGACCCGCCGGCCGGATCCTCGACAAAGCGCTCGATGCCGCCGGGATCGGTAGAGGCGAGCTATACGTCACCAACGCGGTCAAGCACTTCAAGTTCACCGTCCGCGCCGAGCGGGGCAAGCGGCGTATCCATAAGACCCCCAGCCGGACTGAGACGGTCGCCTGTCGTCCGTGGCTGCTCGCCGAACTCGGCGCCGTCGAGCCCGACGTAGTCGTTCTCATGGGCGCTGTCGCATCCAAATCGCTGCTGGGCAATGACTTTCGGCTCACCGCCCACCGTGGCGAAGTGTTGCACCTGGCCACTGACGATGGCTTACGCAATCCAGAGCTGGTGGTCACCGTGCATCCGTCTTCGATTCTTCGCGGACCACCGAAACAGCGAGACGAAGCGCTCAGTGGCCTGGTCGATGATTTACGGTTCGCCGCTGAGCTGCTCGACATCTCCAGCAAAAACCGCGGCGCGTAGCTGAGAGCGATCGGCGGTTCGCCGCTGAGCTGACCAGCGGCTCAGGGGACTAGTACGACCTTGCCGACATTCTCACGCGCAGCGAGGATTCGGTGTGCTTCCGGTGCATCGGCGAACGGCACCGCCGTATGCACGACGGGCGAGGCCGTGCCGTCCGACAGTGCCGTCGACAGCGGCCCGATCCATGGCTCGAGGGTGCCCCGGTCGTCCCACAGCCGCAGCATGTTGAGGCCGATAACGGTTTTGGAGTCTTCCATCTGTTTGATCAGGTTGAACCCGCGCAACATCGCCAGCACCTGCGGGGCCGCGCGGCGCAGCGACCGCTTTTCGCCCTGTTGCATGGCCGAGAAGCCGTAGGCGACAAGCCGTCCGCCCGGGCGCAGCAAGCCCATCGAGCGACGCAGCGACGTACCGCCGAGTGCGTCGAGCACGATGTCGTAGGGGCCCAGGCCTTTCCACCAGCCGTCGCGGCGATAGTCGATGGCTTGGTCGACGCCGAGCGCGGCCAGCTGATTGTGCTTGCCGGGTGATGCGGTGCCGTGCACGACCGCCCCCGCGGCCTTGGCCAGCTGCACCGCCGCGATGCCCACACCCCCGGCCGCGGCATGCACCAGCACCCGCTCACCTGCCTGAAGCGAGCCGTAGCCGTGCAGCGCCGCCCACGCCGTCGCGTAGTTCACCGGGACCGCTGCGCCCTGCTCGAAGCTCATCGAGTCCGGCAGCGGGACAGTGTCGTTGGCGCCCGCGTTGACGATCTCGGCATAGCCGCCGAAACGGGTCCCGGCCAGCACCCGCTGACCCACTCGCGCCGGATCGACGCCGTCACCGACGGACTCGATCGTCCCGGCCACCTCGTAGCCGACGACGCTGGGCACCTTGGGCGCATCGGGGTACAGCCCGACGCGGGCGAGATGGTCGGCGAAGTTCACCCCCGCTGCACGCACCGAGATACGCACCTGACCGGTCGCCGGTGGCGGCGGCTCGGGACGATCCTGCACCTTGAGCACCGACGGGGGGCCGTGCTTGGTGATGACAACCGCACGCACGGCTACAGGTGACTTGCTACGAAAGCTGCGGCTTGAGCCGGCATCCCGGAATGGGGGTAGGAAAGATGCGGCGCCGACGACAGCTCGTCCGGTGTCGGCACGGTGAAGGGTGCGCCTGGAGTGCAGACAGGATCCCCAGGGGCGCACAAGTCGATGGCCTTCGCCCCGTACCAAGGACTGAGCGTGCTCACCGGCGCACCCAGATATCTGTCCGACGGATTCCCGAAAAGGGCAAGCGCGGCAACGTGATCGGCGACGTCTTGCGGTAGCGACACCGGGACAAAGCCCGACACCGGTGCTTGGGCAATGGTGATCAGGTCGATCGCGACGGCGCCCTGGGAGTACCCGCCGAGCACCAGCTTGGTGTTGGGACAGCTGGCGGCCATCGACTCGACGTGAGCGTTCGCATCCACGCCACCGGCGTTCGCCGACGGGGCGAAATCCGGCGAGGCGGGGTAGTTGACCGGATAGATCGCAACGGACCGACCTCCGACCTGCGAGCGCAGCGCATCGATGAATTCCTGGCCTACCACCCCGACGCCGGGCGGCTCTCCGGTGGCACGCGCGAATGTCACGTCGATGTCCGGGCAGGTCGCCGCGGACGCGGCGGCGAAGAACAGTGGCGCGCTCAGTAGTGCCGACCAGGCTGTTACTACCGCGGCGCAAAAACAATGGGCGATCTTCCGGGCGCTCACCCACCCATGCTGACACATCTGCGAGGCGGACGGGGCGATCACGTCAGTCATTGTGGCGGCGCGAAGAACTCGAGCGCGATGCCGTCCGGGTCGCGGAAACTCAACCCCGAGCCGTAGGGCGCGTCGACGATTCCGCCGTGCTGGATGCGGAGCTCATTGAGGCGGTCCATCCAGGTCTCCAGTGCGGAACGGTCGGCGCAGCCGAAACCGACATGATCCAGGCCCACCCGGAACTCGCTGAAGCGCTCGTCGGGTGCCGGGTGCTCATGTTGATGGATTCCGAGCAGGGTGCCGCCGTCGAGGATCCACACCAGGTGCCGGAATCCGGCGGCGGTGTGCTCGTCGACCACCGGGTCGGCGCCGAACAGCCGGCGGTACCAGGGGCCGCTGACGGCCATGTCGCGGACGGTCACCGCGACGTGGTTGAGTGCAGGAAATGCCATGACTGAAGTTTCCTCTCTGATAAGTGCGCGCCGGCGGGCGAGCGGACAGCCATCCAAGTGTGACCTAGATCGCATCGGGAGTTCGAGGGTGGCGAGCGCCACATTTACTTCGCCTGACTAATTAGCCATGCTTGGTACATGACTTCGCAGCTGACTCCCGAGCGCACAGACACCGACGTTCTGCCCAAGGACTTCGATGCCAACACCGGCCCCCTCTGGCTGCAGCCGTGGTTCTGGCTGGCCATTGTGGGTGTCATCGGCATGGTGGCGCTCACCCTCGTCATCTAGCCCTACACGATCCGCCAGCCCATTCGGGCGCGAAACCGCATATCCCACAGGTAGAGCCGATAGCCGAGGATCCACGCCCGACGTGGAATCAACCGGTCCGCAAACCGCAGTGCGGCGAGCAACCACTCGAAACGGCGCTGCTGGGATTCGGACCACTCCAAGCGCATCAACGCGCGGAACTCCGGAGCCAGAAAGCCCGTCGTCGCGAAGAGGCTGAACGGCCCGGCCAGCGCCGGCAACGGCGACGGCAGAAACGCCATTGCCGCCACCCCGTGCAGGTGGTCACGGACCGCGGGATCGATGCGCAGGTCTTCCATTGACCGCTTCCAGTAGTCGTCGAACGCCACGCGGTCCGGTGGCCACATCTCGTCGCGAACTTGAAGTGTGGTGCCCAGTCGCTTGCCGTCCTGATAGACCGCATCCGCGGTCGCATCGTCGAGCGGGCCATGCAAGAACTCGTGCTGATCGACGAAGTAGCGATACAGGCAGGCGGCCACCCACAGCTGCAGGCCCGGGTCGAACGCGTTGTAGGACACCGGGCTCGACGGCGTCGACCGTACCTGCCTATGAGCGGTGTCGACGGCTGCCCGGATGCGCGCGCGGTCCGACTCCGTGCCGATGGTCGCTACCGCCAAATACGTTCCGGTGGTGCGGGCCCGTTTGAACGGATGCTTGTAGACGTTGCCGCTGTCGACCGGGCTTTCCAGAACGCCGTAGCCGACGCCGGGCAGCGACAGTTGCATGATCACGTTTGCGGCGGGCAGCAGCACGGCGGCGGGATTCAGCAGGTCAGCGACCCGGGTGATGCGCCGACTCATCGCGGGTGGTGCTCCATCAGCCGAGTAGACCATGTGTGAGACGCTGCCGGAGTGTTTGGCGCCACGCGGCATGCCCGGGTCGTCGGTGTGCTGGTCGGCTACCTGGCCGACCTCGTGTTGGCCGACCCGCGGGCGGGCCATCCGGTGGCCGGATTCGGCGCCGCGGCAACGATGGTGGAGCGGCTCACCTATCGCGACACCCGGGCCGGTGGCGCCGTGCACGTCGCGATTTTGGTCGGCGCGGTGAGCCTGCTGGGCGCCGCGCTGCAGCGCCAGGGCCGCCGGTGTGGCCCGCTCGGGTCGGTTGTTGTCACCGCTGCGGCGACCTGGGTGGCGCTCGGTGGGACGTCGCTGGCTCGCGTCGGCTCAGCGATGGGCGAGTTGTTGGGAAACGATGAGCTCGACGGCGCCCGCCGGCTACTGCCATCGTTGTGCGGACGCGACCCGGCTCTGCTCGACGCCGCCGGATTGACCCGTGCCACAGTCGAATCGATCGCCGAGAACACCTCCGACGCGCAGGTAGCGCCGCTGCTGTGGGCCGCCGCAGGCGGCGTGCCCGGCGTTCTGGGGTACCGCGCGATCAACACGCTCGATGCGATGATCGGTCATCGCTCACCGCGCTACACCCGATTTGGTTGGGCCGCAGCGAAGTTGGATGATGCGGCCAACTACCTCACCGCGCGGGTGACCGCGGCGCTGACGGTGGTGTGCGCGCCGATCGTCGGAGGCTCGCCGTCGGGTGCGGTGACCGCGTGGCGTCGCGATGCCGGGCGTCATCCCAGTCCCAACGCCGGCGTGGTCGAAGCGGCGTTCGCCGGGGCGCTGGACGTGCAACTCGGCGGGCCCACCCAGTACCACTACGAGTTGCAGATCCGGCCGGCCCTCGGTGCAGGTCCACCGCCAACCGTCACGGATGTCCGCCGCGCCGTGCGGCTTTCGCGTGCGGTGCAGGCGTCCGCGGCGCTGACGCTCGTAGGGCTCAGCGCCGCCGTCCGTAGCGATCGGTGAGCTTGTCCTCGACGGTCGCTGGCTTCTGGGCGGTCTTCGCCGATGACGCCTGAGCTTTGTCGGCGCGGCGTGCCCGCACTTCGGCGTACACGAAGTAGCCCAGCAGGATCGGCGCGACGACGCCGAACGTGATCCACTGGATGCCGTAGGACAGGAACGGACCCGCGTCCAGGTGGGGCAGGGCGATGACGCCTAGCCCGCCGGGTTGATCGGCGACCAACTGCAGATACGACCCGGCCAGCGGAACTCCGGTCAGTGTGGCGATCTGACTCGTGTTGATCGAATACACCTGTCGCACACCATCACTGACGAACGACTCCTTATCCCGCACCGGCCCCTCCGAGTCGCGCAGGCGGGCCGTGACGGTCACCGTCCCACGGGGCGGTTGGGCGACCGGCGGTACCCGCGAACCCGGTAGTGGCCGCACGTAGCCGCGGTCGACCAAGACGGTCGGGCCGCCGTCGACGACGAACGGCAGCAGCACTTCCATCGCCGGGTCGCCGTCGGCCACCCGCAGCCGGGCCACCAGTTGCTTGTCCGGCAGGTAATGCCCGGTCGCTGTCACCCTGCGCCATTGCCCGTCGGGTGCCGATGAATCCTGATGCGGCAAAAGCGTTGTCAACGCGACCGGCGCGGTCGTCAGCGACTGCTGGATCTGGTTGTTCTCCCGCGAGGTTTTGGTGTTCTTTCCCAACTGCCACGGGGCGAGCACGCTGAAGCACAAGTAGGTGAATGCGACGACCACGATGGCCAGCGCAATCCAGCCCGGCCGCAGCAGGAAGGCCAGGCGGCGCATCAGCCTTGTCCGTCCCGCGCGAGCTGCTCATCGACCCACTTGTGCAGTCCGGGCAGCGCAGCCTCGATCGCGGCGAAGGTGGTTTCGAAGTCGTCGTGGTCGCCGTAGTAGGGGTCGTCGACGTCCAGAACGAAAGCGCCAGAACGGGGGTCGAAAGATCGCAGCATCCGGATCCGGTCGGCTTCGACGCCCAGCTGTTGAAGAAGCGGTACGTGGTTGCGGGCCAGCGCGATCACCAGGTCGGCGTTGAGATGGTCGATGTCGACCTGGGCGGCGATGTGGTCGGTGGGGTAGCCGTGCCCGCGCAGCACGCGGTTGGCGCGCTCGTCAGCAGACTTGCCGATGTGCCAGCCGGCGGTACCCGCGCTGGTTACCCGCACCGAGTCGTCCAGGCCGCGTTCGGTGATCTGGTGGGCGAACATCTTCTCCGCCATCGGCGACCGGCAGATGTTGCCGGTGCACACGAAGGTGATGTGCAGCTTGGAATCAGACACCCAA
>NZ_DASXHW010000453.1:0-8782 GCF_036488105.1 Mycobacterium sp.
ACGATGAGGTCACCGCCAAGGCTGGCGGCCGCTTCGAGCGCGTCGTAGGCATCCCGTTCGGCGGCGTCGAGCTCGCCCTCCGCGATGTAGAGACGCGATCGCGTCGTCAGGGACGCCGCAAGGCCCCAGCCGGTGTTCGATGACACGACAACATCGGTCCATCGGCGGGCAGCGGCGAGATCGCCGCATGCCAGCGGGGCAAGCGGCGCCCAGTGGTACATCGACGCCGTCATGGGATCCATCGCGGTGCGCTCGCGCGCGGCTTCATATGCTTCCCACGCCGCGGACGCGTCGCCCGTAGCCAGGTGAACGGTGCCCAAAGCTGCGTAGGCAATTCCTGTGATGGACTCCGTGGACTCGGATGCGCGCTCAAGGTTCTCAATCGCCCTTGCCCGCGCGTTCACAACATCTCCCAGGTAAGCCAGCACGTATATGCGCGTGGTCGATGCGGCAACCGCGATCATCAGATCGTGGGCCGCGATGCACTCGTCGATCACCTCGCCGAGGGTGGCGGCGCACCCGATCAAGTCACCGCGGAGGACCTGCGCCCACCCCCGCACATAACGCAACTGACGAGACAGGAAACCGTCGCCGATGTCCTCCGTGATCCGAAGTCCTTCCTCGGCAGCTGCCTGAGCCGCGGCGGGCTCGTCCAACACGCGCCCGGTCATCCAGTCGAGGGCGATAATCTGCGCCAACGACCGGAAATCGCCGAGCTCCCGCGCAAGTTCCGTTGCCTCTGCGAAGAGCGATCCGGCCACCTGACGGTCGTACGGGTTGGCGAGGGCGCCGCAGGAGGTCAGTGCTCGGACCACGAGCGCAGGTTCGCCGACCTCCCGCGCAGTTGCCAGGGCTTGCTCGGCCTCGTCGCGGCCCTCGGTAGAGCCGGTGAAAGATAGGAGCAGCGCTTTGTCAGCGAAAGCCCGTGCGCGCGTAGCGGGTGCGTCGGCGCTTTGCGGGCCATCGCAGGCAAGCGCGGTGCTCAGCCAGTTCAGACCTTCCAGGATGCGTCCACGCGTCAGCCACAGTGGTTGAAGCGCCGACGCCATCGCCATCGCCATCTCGACATCGGCGTTCTCCAAACTCCATGTGAACGCAGCTCGCAGGTTATCGATTTCGGTTTCCGCCCGTTCGATGCGCCGTTCGTGGGCGGCATCGGCCGGCTTATCGAGGAGCGCGGCTAACGCGGTGTAGTGGTCGCGGTGACGAGTCCGTATCGCGTCGCCTTCGCGGGACTCGTGCAGTTTCTCCTGTGCGTACTGACGAACGGTTTCCAGCAGCCGATAACGAGTGCCGTGTGGGATGTCCTCGGCGACCACGAGCGACTTGTCGACCAGCAGCGTGAGCTGATCGAGCACTTGGTAGCGCTCCGCGTCCGCATCGCCTGCGACAGCGTGCGCGGCATCGACATCGAACCCGCCGAAAAACACTGCCAGCCTTCGGAACAACACTTGTTCGACTTCGCTCAACAACGCGTGCGACCAGTCCACCGATGCGCGCAACGTCTGCTGACGGCGCACAGCGGTACGCGCTCCACCCGTCAAAAGGCGGAACTGGTCGTGCAGACTGTCGGCGATCTCTGCCGGCGAAAGCGCGCGGACCCGGGCTGCGGCGAGCTCGATCGCCAGCGGCAGGCCGTCGAGTCTGCGGCAGATCTCGGTCACAGCTTCGGTGTTGTCCGTGGTGATACGGAATTCCGGCCTGGTCCTACGCGCGCGGTCGCTGAACAACTCGATCGCTTCGTCGGTCAGTGACAGCGACGGGACCCGCCAGCTCACCTCGCCCGCCACGCCGATCGGTTCGCGGCTGGTCGCCAGCAGGGTCAACGCCGGGCAGGCGCCCAACAGGGCGATGACCAGTTCCGCGCTGGAGTCGAGTAGGTGTTCGCAGTTGTCCAGCAGGATCAGCATGCGGCGATCGCGGATGAACCGCAGCAGGACGTCCATCGTCTGCTGGCCGGGCTGGTCGGGCAGGTTTAGCGCGCGCGCCGCCGTAACAGGCACCACGTCGGGGTCTGTTATCGGCGCCAGGTCGACGTACCACACCCCGTCGGCCAATTCGGTGGCCATCTCGGCGGCGACCTGTATTGCCAAGCGCGTCTTGCCAGCGCCGCCCGCGCCGGTCAGCGTGACGAGGCGGTTGTCGGCGAGTGCATCGCGGATGCCACTTATTTCGGCCTTGCGTCCGATAAAGCTCGACAGTTGCACCGGAAGATTCTTGGCTGCAACAACATTCGCTGTGCGCAGCGGCGGGAAGTCGTTGTGCAGATCGGGGTGGCAGAGTTGCACGACCCGTTCGGGGCGGGGCAGATCACGCAGCGGGTGGGTGCCCAGGTCGTTGAGCGTGACGCCAGCGGGAAGCTGATCGACGACAAGCGGCTCCGTCGCACCCGACAGCACGGTCTGGCCACCATGCGCGAGGTCGCGCAGTCGCGCGGTGCGGTTGATCGTCGGGCCGATGTAATTGCCTTCGTCGCGCAGCTGAATGTCGCCGGTGTGCACGCCGATGCGCAGCTTGATCGGTGCAAGCGGTGCACGCTGCAGATCCAATGCGCATGCGACCGCATCGGCAGCCCGCGGGAACGCAATGACGAAGCTGTCACCTTCGCCCTGTTCAACAGGGCGTACCCCGCCATGAGCAGCGACCGCCTCGGTGAGTGTCTGATCGAGGCGCTCGACCGCAGGCTTCATCGCGGCGGGCTGGGTCTCCCACAGGCGCGTCGAACCTTCGACGTCGGCCAGCAGCAACGTGACCGTTCCGGTCGGCAACTCGCTCATGTCGGGGCCAATGTCTGGGTTCGTCCAGCTAGTTTCGCTCATGTTAGCCAGCATGCGGTGACGTCGACCGGCGAAGCATCAGCGAAATCGCCAATTGTTACGGCGTTGGCATGCGTATATACGCGTCCGGGCATCGCGAACTTAGGCGCATTGGCCGATGGAGACTCGTCGCTACCACCGGATAGTCCGTTGCATGACAAATGCGATGACGAATTTCGACTACATCGTGGTCGGCGCCGGTTCTGCGGGCTGCGCGGTAGCTGGACGATTGGCCAGCGAGTCCCCGGCAAGTGTGCTGTTGATCGAAGCCGGTGGCACCGATCGGCGTCTGTCGATTCGGGCGCCGCTGTTCGCGTCCATGCAGTACGGGACCTGGTTGGACTGGGCGTATGAGACCGAACCGGAGTCGGGCTGCGCCGATCGGCGGATCGCACAGCCGCGCGGGCGCGTGCTCGGCGGCTGCAGTGCGATGAACAGCATGTTCTGGATCAAGGGCAGCAGTCTGGACTACGACGGCTGGGCACTGCCCGGTTGGGGCTGGAACGATGTCGCTCCGGTGTTCGCGCGGATCGAGAACGGTCCGATGCACGTCACCCGTTCGCCGTACCCCGACGACTTGTCTCATCGCTTCGTCGCCTCCGCGCGGGCGGCAGGCGTCGCTGCCAAAGATGACGTCAGCGGACCTGAACTCGACGGTGCGGCGATCACCCCGGTCAACATCCACAAGGGCCAGCGCTGGAGCGCCGCGCGCGGCTACCTCCGACACCAAAAGAATCTGATGGTCGTCACCAAGGCGTTGGTCGACCGCCTGATTATTCGCAATGGCCGCGCCGTCGGTGTCGAATACCACCGTCGTGGACGCGCGCACCAGGCCTTCGCCAACCAAGAGATCGTCCTGAGCGCAGGCGCTTTCGGCACGCCACAGCTCCTGCAGCTGTCCGGTATCGGTCCGGAGGATCACCTCCGCCGGGTCGGTGTTACCCCATTGGTCGACAGCCCCCGTGTCGGTCGAGGCTTGACTGACCACCCGTTGACATGGGCGGTGTGGTCACTCGCACCCGGCTACGTCGGCCTCGCGGACGTCGCGAATCCAAAGTGGTTGCTGCAGTGGCTGTTACGTCGCACGGGCAAGATCGCGAGCAACGGCGGCGAGGCATTGGCTCATATCCGGTCGACGGTCGACGTCCCGGCATGCGACGTTCAGCTGATCTTCACCCCGGCCGACGCCAGGGCAGAACCTCGGGGTGGACGCTTGACCCCCGCTCTGTCGGTCGGCCACTCGTATTGGACACCCAAGAGCCGCGGAAGCGTGTTGATTCGTTCATCGGATCCCGCTGTACCACCGGCGATCCGGATGAATCAGTTCACCGAGCGCCAGGATATCGAGGCACTCGTGCGTGCGATTCAGCGCACCCGGGGGATCATCGCGACCGAGCCGATCGCATCAACAGTCGAGCGCGAGCTCGCGCCCGGACAGGGTGAGGATGTTGAGACCCACATCAGGAACACCGCGAAAACCACCGCCCATCCGGCGTGCAGCGTCGCGATGGGCATTGACGCTGATAGCCCGCTCGATGAGAAGCTGCGGGTTCGCGGTGTCGACAACCTTCGAGTTGCCGACGCGTCGGCGCTGCCCGAGATTCCACGCGCCAACACCAACGCCCCTTCGATCATGATCGGTGAACGCTGCGCGGATTTTCTGCTCGCGCGGGTTCCCGCTTCAGGTCGTGCATCCTGACATCGCTATCGAACATCGCGGCGGCGCTGGGTGGACGCCCGGTACGGGTGCCGGCCGCTACAGCCAGCTTCAGGTCGGCGGTGGTGGCCCGACTGCCGTTCCTTCCCGCCGAAGCCGGCATTGTTCACGTGGCGCGAACGTCAGTCCTGATGGATACCGACAAAGCCAAGTCGCTGCTCGGCTGGACGCCCAAATACACTGCTGCGCAATCCCTGGAGGTGTTGGCCGGGGCCGTCTAAGCGTGCGCAGGCGTCTCGTCGACGAGGTCGGCCAAGGCGAGTGCGACCCGCAACTCGAGCGTGCGTTTGTCCACTGACCGCCCCAACAGTTCCTCGGCCTGCCGGAGCCGATAGGCGACGGTGTTCTCGTGGATGCTGAGTCGTTTGGCGGCTCGGCCGCGACTGCCGTTCTCGTCGAGATAGGTCCGAACTGTTGCCGCGAGCCGGCGTGTCGTGTCGTCCTTCGAGGCCAATGCGCCGAGCTCGCGTGCGACGAAGTCGCGGGCCTGGTCGATGTTCGCGGTGGCAAGTGCGCGCAGAGAGATGTCACCGTAGCGGGTGATGCTGCCTTCCGGGCTGCCTGCTAGCCGTGCGATGCGCTGCGCTTCGAGTGCCTCGACATGGCTGGCACGGAAGCCCGCGATGTCGCGCCCCGGTTCGCCGATCGCGACGCGGATGCCCGGTGCCGTCGCCGTCTTGAACCGCAGCTCGTCCAGAACTCTGGAAGGCACCGGGCTGCTGGTGCTGATCCAGGCAGCCACCGAGAGTGTGCCGAGAGACTGCATGAGAGGTCGCTGGGTGCCGATCGCCGCGGCGATGTCGCGGATCGCGGCTTCGAGAAGGGCAAGGGTGTTGCGGCCCTCTTCGTGAGCGTCCAGCCAAGCGATCGCGCCGACGTGCACCCGGCGCAGGTCGTGGCGCAGCCGTCGGCCAGCGACATCGATGTCGATAGGTTGCCCGGACAGGATGGTGCTGATTGCCTCGGCCTGGGTGGCGGCCGCACTACGTATCCACCGTTCACGCTCGGTGACGTATACGTCCTCGACCAGACACAGCGCCGCATCGACATAGGCGAACAGCCACGCCGAACACAGCTCGCTCGCTGTGTTCAATTCGTCAGCGTCGGCCGCATGACTAGCGAGGATCGTGTGGAGGTGCTGCGAGGTCGCAGCATGCGCAAGGCGGTAACTGCGCAGTAAGACGGTCAGCGGTATGCCGCGTTGAGCACCGTCCTGTGCATAGGCGAGGGTCGCGGCGCCAAGACTGGCTGCGTCGACGGGATCGGCGCCTGACTGCAGCACATCGGCGAAGTCGCGAATACTCGCTTCCGTGCTCGCCCGGTCCGTCTCCAGCGCCTCCGCGTTGTCGAGGAGAACAGGCAGTCGCTCGCGGGTGTAGGCCGTCACCGCTTCGGAAATCTCGACAGCGCGCTTGGCGAGTTCAAGGGCCGCGGGTCGAAGGACCGTCGACCACAGACGGCGCTCCTGCGTGCCCTGAGCGCCCACCCAGGCCGGCTCCATACATTTCACGCTATCGCCGCACGTCGAGAAGGTGTCCATATTCGACAATGGCGGCAGCCATTGTTGGCGCAAGCAGACGAGCGGTCGGCAGCCGCCGGGAACGACCATCAGTGCATGCGACAACTTACAAGCCTCGACGCCCAGTTCCTGGCCATGGAAAACGGCCGCACCCAAGGTCACGTGAGCGTTTTGGGGGTGTTTGACGCCGAAACCGCATCAGGGCGCCCACTGGATGCGGCGCTCGTTCGGGAGCTCGTGACGGCGCGCATGCATTTGTTGCCGACGTTCCGCTGGCGCCTCGCCCTAGTCCCGTTCGGCCTCGACCATCCGTACTGGGTCGACGACGGCACGTTCGATGTCGAGTACCACGTTCAGGACGCCGCGCTGCCCGCCCCCGGCACTCAGCGACAGCTAGCCGAGCTGGTCGCTCACCTGATCGGACGGCAACTGGATCGCGCCCGCCCACTGTGGGAGCTCTACGTCATCCAGGGTTTGGAAGACGGCTCCGTGGCGGTGCTGACAAAGATGCATCACGCGGCCGTCGACGGAGTATCCGGCGCCGAGGTGCTGAGCGTGCTCCTCGACGACGTTGCGACCGGCCGCGCGCTCGACTCCGCGCCCGCGGTCACAGCTGAGCGTTTCCCGTCCGAAGTGGAGATGCTGGGCCGCGGCCTGGTTGGGATGTGGCACCAGCCGCTGCGCGCATTGAAGGCAGCACCGACCACACTGCCCCACCTAGACGACGTGGCGACGCTCCGCCATGTGCCCGGGGTGAAGGCGATCGCGCGGAGCAGCCGACTTATCAAGCGAGCCTTGCTAATTCGCAACGGTGGGCCCGCCCTGCAGGGCAACGACCTCGTCGCCCCCCAGACCCGATTCCAGACCCGCGTCTCGGCGCACCGTCGGGTCGCGTTCGGTTCGATGTCGCTCGACGACGTGAAGATGGTCAAGAACACCTTCGCGTGCACGGTCAACGACGTGGTCCTGGCCATCTGCACGGCGGGGCTGCGCTCATGGCTGGACGAGCGCGGCGAACTTCCCGCCGAATCGCTGCTGGGCTTCATTCCGGTATCGGTCCGAACGCCCGAGCAGATGGGGACATTCGGGAACCGGGTCTCGGTAATGATCGCCGAGCTACCGACCGAGACGGCCGACCCTGTGCAGCGTCTACGCCGAATCAACGAGTCGATGAAATCGGCGAAGGATCGCCACCGCGCCCTTCCGGCATCCCTGATGCAGGATGCCAACCACTTCATCCCGCCGGCTCTGCTGGCTCAGGCGGCCCGGGCGACATCTCGGCTCGCCGGCATCCGCGGTATCAAACAGCCTGTCAACGTCGCGATCTCGAACGTTCCGGGTTCCCCGGCCCCGTTGTACCTCGGCGGTGCACGCCAGCGTGCGCAGTTCCCGATCTCCGGGGTGCTCGATGGGATCGGCCTAAACATCACCGTGTTCAGCTACCAAGACTCCCTGGAGTTCGGGATTGTCGTCGATCGCGAACAGCTCGATGACCCGTGGCCACTACTCGACGCCTTGCGGGTTGGGCTGGAGGAGCTTCGTGAGCTCGCGAAGGCTCACGCCTCACACCCACCCGTTACCTCGATCCGGACGAGGGCCTCGAGCCGCCGGAAGAAGACGTCATGACCGGACCGGTTGCCACCCTGCTGCGGAACCAGCCTGACCCGTCCATCCAAAAAGTCGAACAACAACCCACACAGTAAGGAAACCGACAATGAGCCGCTTCGACATCACGAAGACCAACATCGCCGTCGAGCGATTGATCGAGACGACAGAGAACAAGCGTCACCTCTACCTTCTGCACGCCTACAACAGGCACCGTTACCTGGAGATGGCCGGCCGCTGGGAGGAGATCTTTGCCCCCGACATGACAGTCGAGAAGCCGGTTTATCACTTCAACATGCTCGGCAAGATGACCACGCTTGACGGAGCAGAGGCCGTTCAGGCGGTCTACAACGAGTGGACCCGCACGGATCAGTGCATCTTCTACACCGACGATGAAAAGCTCGCCGTCAGCGACCACATGATCGTCTCGACATCGACGATGTACCAGCAGACTCTCGGGAGCGTTCTCGCCGCCGAGGGTGCCCCGGTCGATCCTGACGCCATGTACTTGGTGCGATCCGCCGAGCACATGATCTGGCCCTACGACGACAAAGGCCGTCTGATCGGCGAGGACGTCTGGGAGTACGACGAGACGGTCCGCGAGGTCATTGCGCTCGACCCGGCCGACGTGCTGACCGCCGAACAGTCGGGCAAGTTGCTCGCTCCGCTCATCAAGCCACTCCCGGCACATAACCCGTTCACCGCCTGACCACACAGTCTCGAGGATCCGGCGGCGACGGCCGGGCTGCCGTGCAACCAGGTCAGCCGCGGTCAATAGCGCCAGGATGCTTCGGAACGCATCCGGATGTGATCGCGTCGACGAACTAGTGAACGCTGGAGTTGTGACTGGGCGCGGACGGTCGTGGCCAGCTTAGGATCTATCCGCTACGCAGCTACCCGTCCAACCCGCATCCAATCGCTCGATGACAAGGTGCGGCCGCTGAACGAGGACCTCACCGTGCAGACAACGTCAGAACCTGTGTTACCGCTTCGCACCGCCGGCGGCGCTGAAGCTGTTCGCCTGGCAGTTGTGGTCGGTGCGCTCGGCGTCGTGTTCGGCGACATCGGAACCAGTCCGATCTACACCCTCGCGACCGTCTTCAACCCCAGCGACCCGCACCCGGT
>NZ_DASXHW010000305.1:0-33312 GCF_036488105.1 Mycobacterium sp.
GGGTCTGTGGGACCAGGCCAGTGCCATGACCGGTGCGCTGGGCGCCGCCGATCGTGCCCGGTTCGGCCGGGACGGGATTGTCGCGATGTCTTCCGATCAGGCGCTGGAATTGATGGACACCGCGTTGATTGTCGACGAGCCGTTCCTGTTGCCTGCCCACATCGACCTTGCGGCACTCCGGGTCAAGTTCGATGCGGGAACGTTGCCGCCGATGTTCGTCGACTTGATCAACGCGCCGACCAGGCGTCAGGTGGACGACTCCCTGGCCGCGGCGAAATCGAAATCGGCCCTGCTGCAGCGCCTCGAGGGCTTGCCCGAAGACGAACAACACGCCGTTCTGCTCGATTTGGTGCGCTCCAACATCGCCACGGTGCTGGGCAACTCCAGTCCGGAGGCGATCGATCCGGACAGAGCGTTCCAGGAGCTGGGCTTTGACTCGCTGACCGCGGTCGAGATGCGCAACCGGCTCAAAGCCGCTACCGGGCTGGCGCTTTCGCCGACGTTGATCTTCGACTACCCGACACCGAGCCGGCTGGCTTCGTATTTCCGGACCGAACTCGCGGGTGTGCCGCAGGAAGTCAAGACCGTCCCCGCGGTGCGGGTCACCGGAGACGATCAGATCGCGATCGTCGGTATGGCCTGCCGTTATCCGGGTGGAGTCAACTCCCCGGAAGACCTGTGGGACATGGTGATCGGAGGCCGCGATGTCGTCACCGAATTCCCCGGTGACCGCGGCTGGGATCTGGCCCACCTGTACAACGCCGACCCTGACGTTCCCGGCTCCTGCTACACGCGCGTCGGCGGCTTCGTCGACGGTGTCGGTGACTTCGACCCGGCATTCTTCGGAATCGGCCCCTCAGAAGCGCTGGCGATGGATCCCCAGCAGCGGATGTTCCTCGAGCTGACCTGGGAAGCGTTGGAGCGGGCCGGTATTGACCCGACCATGTTGCGAGGCAGCGCCACCGGCGTGTTCGCCGGGGTCTATGCCCAGGGCTACGGCATGGGCGCCGCGCAAGCTGCGGAGGGCTTTCGGCTCACCGGACAGTCGTCGAGCGTGGCGTCCGGCCGGGTGTCGTACGTGTTGGGGCTGGAGGGCCCCGCGGTGTCGGTGGACACCGCGTGCTCGTCGTCGTTGGTGGCGCTGCACATGGCCGCTCAGTCGTTGCGGTCGGGGGAGTGCGATCTGGCGCTGGCCGGTGGCGTCACCGTCAACTCCACACCCGACATCTTCGTGGAATTCAGCCGCATGCGCGGATTGTCCACCGATGGTCGCTGCAAAGCTTTCGCCGGTGCCGCCGACGGCACCGGATTCTCCGAGGGCGGCGGGATGCTGGTAGTGGAGCGACTCTCCGACGCGCGCCGCCTGGGGCACGCGGTTTTGGCGGTCGTCAGCGGTTCGGCGATCAATCAGGACGGCGCGTCCAATGGACTGACCGCACCCAACGGTCCCTCGCAGCAGCGAGTGGTCCGCTCGGCATTGGCCAGCGCGGGACTGACCGGGGCCGACGTCGAGGTGGTCGAAGGCCACGGCACGGGCACCACGCTGGGCGATCCGATTGAAGCCCAGGCGATTTTGGCGACCTACGGCCAAGATCGGCAGACGCCACTGTGGTTGGGGTCGATCAAGTCGAACATGGGTCACACCCAGGCCGCCGCGGGCGTTGCGGGCGTGATGAAGATGATCCTGGCGATGCGCCACGAGGTGCTGCCGGCGACGTTGCACGTGGATGCGCCCAGCCCGCACGTCGATTGGTCGATGGGTTCCGTGCAGCTGCTGACCGATCGGCAGCCTTGGCCGGCGAATGGTCGGGCCCGTCGGGCGGGGGTGTCGTCGTTCGGCATCAGCGGGACGAATGCGCACGTGATCATCGAAGCGGTCCCGCCGGCCGAGCCGACCGTCGCCAGCCCGGCAGCATCGCCCGCGGTCGTTCCATGGGTGATCTCGGCCAAATCGACCGCCTCCCTCGAGTCGCAGGCCGCGCGGTTGGCCGGATTTGTCGGCGTGCGTGACCAATTGCCCGCCACCGACGTCGGGTGGTCGCTGGCGGGTCGCGCAGCGTTCGAGCATCGCGCGGTGGTGCTGGGCGCCGACCGCGACCAGTTGCTGACCGGATTAGGTGAGCTGGCCGACGGTCAGCCGGGTGGCTCGGTGATCACCGGGACCGGGCTGACCGGCAAAACCGTGTTCGTCTTTCCCGGTCAGGGCTCGCAATGGCTCGGCATGGGCATGGGCTTACACGCCACCTATCCCGTCTTCGCCGAGGCGTTCAACACCGCGGTCGGCGAGCTGGACCGCCACCTGTTGCGCCCGCTGCGCGAAGTGATGTGGGGCCACGACGAAAGCCTATTGAACACGACAGAATTCGCTCAGCCAGCGTTATTCGCTGTCGAGGTTGCGCTGTACCGTCTGCTGGAGTCCTGGGGAGTGCGGCCCGACTTCGTGATGGGCCACTCGGTCGGCGAGCTGACCGCAGCGCACATTGCCGGCGCGTTGTCGCTGGAGAACGCCGCGCTGCTGGTGGTCGCGCGTGGCCGTTTCATGCAGGCGCTGCCGTCCGCCGGCGCCATGGTCGCGCTGCAGGCCACCGAGGACGAAGTGCGCCCGCTGCTGACCGACAACGTCGGCATCGCCGCGGTCAACGGTCCGTCGTCGGTAGTGGTTTCCGGAGACGAGCACGCGGTGACCGCCATCGCGGACCAACTGCGCGGCCAAGGCCGGCGGGTCCATCGGCTGGCGGTCTCGCACGCCTTCCACTCGCCGTTGATGGAACCGATGATGGGCGAATTCACAGCGGCGGCACGCGAACTGGCCGTTCATCAGGTCACCATTCCGGTCATCTCCAATGTGACCGGAGAGTTGGCCGGAGATGACTTCGCGACATCCGACTACTGGACCCGCCACATCCGGGCGGCGGTCCGGTTCGCCGACAGCATCCGGCACGCGAATGCGGCCGGCGCCAGCCGATTCGTCGAAGTGGGGCCCGGCGGCGGCTTGACCTCGTCCATCGAGGAATCACTGGCCGAGGCCGCCGTGGTGTCCGTGCCGTTGTTGCGCAAAGACCGTCCCGAACCGGGAAGCCTGATGGCCGGTGTGGCCCAGGCCTTCGTAGCCGGTGCGGGCGTCGATTGGCGCGCCACGCTGCCCGGCGCCTTGTTTGTCGAGCTGCCCACGTATGCCTTTGAGCGACGACGCTTTTGGCTGTCCGCCGATCAGACCGTGGTCGACGCCGCCGGTCTGGGATTGGCAGCCAGCGAGCACGCGCTGCTGGGTGCGGTGGTGGAGCTGCCCAGTTCGGGCGGCGTCATGCTGACCGGCCGGCTTTCCTCGGCATCTCAGGGCTGGTTGGCCGATCATGCCGTGGGCGGCGTAGTCATCTTCCCGGGCGCGGGCTTTGTGGAGTTGGCGATCCGCGCCGGCGACGAGGTCGGCTGCACGGTCGTCGACGAACTGATGTTGGCTGCGCCGCTGGTGATTCCGGCGACCGGTTCGGTGTCGATGCAAGTCGTCGTCGGTGGCGCTGACGAATCGGGCAGCCGCGCGGTGTCGATATATTCGCGGGGCGACGCTCACTCGGGCTGGACTCTGCACGCAGAAGGCATCGTGCGACCCGGCGTCGCCGAAGCGGGCGCCGAGATGTCCAGCTGGCCGCCGCCGGGTGCGACACCGGTCGACATCGACGGGCTGTACGACCGGTTGGCCGCCCGTGGATACGGATACGGCCCGGCCTTCCAGGGCTTGACCGCAATGTGGCGCCGCGGCGACGACATCTTCGCCGACGTGTCCCTGCCTGACGATGCCGGTGTGTCACCGGCCGGCTTCGGGGTGCACCCCGCGGTGCTGGACGCCGCACTGCACGCCGTGATCGTGGCCGGCGAGGCCGACCATGACAGCAAAAACGGTGTTCTGGTGCCGTTCTCGTGGCAAGGCGTAGCACTGCATGCGGCGGGGGCGTCGTCGGTGCGGGCGCGCATTGCGCCGTCCGGTCCGTCATCGGTGTCGGTGGAGTTGGCCGACGCGCTGGGGTTGCCGGTGCTGTCGGTGGCTTCGATGGTCGCCCGCCCGGTGTCGCGACAGCAGTTGATGGCCGCCGTATCGGGCTCGGGCCCGGACCGGATCTTCGAAGTCATCTGGTCACCCGCGGCGCCCGGATCGCACGCCGAGACGCTGCCGTACCACGTGTTCGAATCTCAGCCCGCCGACGACGATCCGTTGGCCTCGACGTACGCCCGCACCCACGACGCGTTGGCCGCGCTGCAAGCCTGGCTCACCGGGAACGACTCCGGAATGCTGCTGGTGTCGACGCGCGGCGCGGTCGGATTGCCGGGGGAGGACGTCACCGATCTGGCCGGTGCCGCGGTGTGGGGACTGGTGCGTGCGGCCCAGACCGAGCATCCCGGCCGCATCGTGCTGGTGGATTCCGATGCGCCGCTGAACGATACGACGATCTCGGCGGTACTGGCAGTCGGTGAGCCGCAGGTCCTGGTTCGCCGGGAAACGGTGTACACGGGTCGCGTGCACGGCAGTCGAGCTGTGGATGCGCTGTTGGTGCCCCCGAGTGACGAGGCGTGGCGACTGGGCATGTCCAGCAAGGGCACATTCGAGAACCTGGTCCTCGAGCCCATCCCGGACGCCGACGTACCGCTGGAGCCCGGCCAGGTCCGAGTCGCGGTCCGCACCATGCCGGCCAACTTCCGCGACGTCATGATCGCCCTCGGTCTGTACCCCGACGAGGACGCCGTCATGGGCGTCGAGGCGTCCGGTGTCGTGATCGAAACCGCCTCAGATGTCAGTCGTTTCACCGTCGGTGACCGGGTGACCGGACTGTTCCCCGAAGGCACCGGCACCATGTCGATTACCGACGCTCGCCTGCTGATAGAGATTCCGGCCGGCTGGTCGTATGCCGAAGCCGCCACGGCGCCGGTGGTTTTCGCGACGGCCTACTACGCGCTGACTGCGTTGGCCGACGTCAAGCCGGGTCAGCGAATCCTTGTGCACGCCGGCGCCGGTGGTGTGGGTATGGCTGCGGTGCAGTTGGCGCGGCACTTCGGACTGGAGGTGTTTGCCACCGCCAGCCGTGGCAAGTGGGACACGTTGCGGTCGATGGGCTTTGACGACGACCACATCGGTGATTCCCGCACGCTGGACTTCGAGGACAAATTCCGTGCAGCGACCGCCGGCCGCGGCGTGGATGTGGTCTTGGACTCGCTGGCCGGTGAGTTCGTCGACGCCTCCCTGCGACTGGTCGCTGCGGGCGGGGTCTTCCTGGAGATGGGTAAGACCGACATCCGCGACCCCAGACAGATCGCCGAGCAGTATTCCGGTGTGCGCTACCGCGCCTTCGACCTGTTCGAGGCCGGGCCCGACCACATCGAGCGCATGCTCACCGACCTGTTCGCGATGTTCGACGACACGACCCTTCGGCCACTGCCGGTGACAGCCTTCGACGTCCGGCGTGCACCCGCGGCGCTGCGGTATCTGAGTCAGGCTCGTCATACCGGCAAGGTCGTGTTGACGATGCCGGATGCCTGGACGTGGGGCACCGTGGTGATCACCGGTGGCACCGGCATGGCGGGTTCGGCGCTGGCTCGCCACGTCGTCGCCAATCACGGGGTTCGCAACCTGGTGCTGATCGGTCGCCGCGGACCGGATGCGCCGGGTGCCGCCGAATTGGCCGCTGAGTTGTCCGCTACCGGGGCCGAGGTCTCGGTGGTCGCCTGTGATGCGGCCGATCGTGCGGCGCTGGCCAAGGTGCTGGCCGACATTCCGGTGCAGCATCCGTTGTCGGCGGTGATTCATGCCGCGGGGGTGCTCGACGATGCGGTAGTGACGTCGTTGACGCCGGAACGCGTCGACGCGGTGTTACGGGCCAAGGTGGACACCGCCTGGAATCTGCATGAGCTGACTAAGGATTCGAACCTGTCGGCATTCGTGCTGTTCTCGTCGATGGCCGGTTTGGTGGGATCGTCGGGCCAGGCGAACTACTCGGCCGCCAACAGCTTCTTGGACGGCTTGGCAGTGCATCGCCGGAGGCATGGCCTGCCGGCGATGTCGCTGGGCTGGGGTCTGTGGGACCAGGCCAGCAGCATGACGGGTGGACTGGAAGCCGTGGACTTCGCACGATTCGCCCGCGACGGCATCACGGCGATGTCCTCCAACGAGGCCTTGCAGCTGCTCGACACCGCGATGGTGATTGACGAGCCGTTCCTGGTGCCCGCGCACATCGACACCACCGCGCTCCGGGCGAAGTTCGACGGCGGCACCCTGCCGCCGATGTTCGTCGATTTGATCAATGCAACGCCACGGCGCCAGGTCGACGACTCGCTGGCCGCGGCAAAGTCGAAGTCGGCACTCCTGCAACGTCTCGACGGTCTGCCGGAAGACGAGCAGCAGGAGATCCTGCTGGATCTGGTGCGCTCGCACATCGCGACTGTGCTGGGCAACACCACCGCGGAGGCGATCGATCCGGACAAGGCGTTCCAGGAGTTGGGTTTCGACTCACTGACCGCCGTCGAAATGCGCAACCGACTCAAAGCCGCGACCGGGCTGCCGCTGTCGCCGACGCTGATCTTCGACTACCCGAACTCGGCGGCGCTGGCGGGTTACTTCCATCAGGAGTTGGTCGGCGCCTCGGCCGAAGCCGCGCCGAAAGCCGCACCCGGTGAGGAGGAGATCCAGCGGGTGGTGGCGTCCATTCCGGTCAAACGGCTCAGGCAGGCCGGGGTCTTGGAACTCCTGCTCAGCCTGGCCAACGAGGCCGAGGATGCCGACGCGGATATGAATAGGGAAAAAGACCTCGCGACAATGGATCTCGACGATCTGGTCAATGCCGCGTTCCTCGACGACGACGACTAGTCAGATGAGGTTTGAGGTTCACCCGTGAGGATCGCCGTCACCGGGGCCAGCGGAGTGATCGGCCGCGGCGTGGTCCTGAGGCTGCTCAGCGCCGGCCACGACGTCATTGGCCTGGCCCGTCATCGGCTCGAAAGCTGGCCCAGCGAAGCAACCTTCGTGCAGGGCGACATTCGCGACGCGGCGACGGTACAACGAGTGGTAGCGGGCGCGGAGGTCGTTGTGCACTGCGCCTGGGCGGTCAACCCGAGTTCTGGTCAACCGGTCGACCGCGAGGTCAACATCGGCGGGACAGCCAATGTCCTTGATGCGGTGGCGCGCAGCGGTACCCGTCGGATCGTGTTCGCTTCGTCGGCACACGTCTACGGCTCCGATCGAGACGCCGCCACGGCATTAACGGAAGCAGACCCTTTGCAACCGGTTTCGATGCACGGGCAGGACAAGGCCCGCGCCGAAGAGATGGTCGCGGCGTGCGGTGCCGAGTGGGTGGCGATCCGAAGTGCGGCGATCCTCGGCCGGGGGGTGGACAACTGGGCGCGAAAAGCGTTGTCCTCGGCGTTCTTCCCGGAGGTCGGTGACTCGGCGTGCCGCATCTTGCAGGTCGTGCACAGCGACGACGCGCATCGGATTTTCGTCCGCGCGGCAATCGATCCGGGCATCCACCGCGGGCCGGTGAACCTCGCCGCACCGGGAGAACTCACCTTCGGTGAGATCGCGGCGGAGCTCGGGCGGCCCCTGCTACGGGTTGGACGGCTGCTTCGCGGGCTGAGCTCGGCGCGCGAGCTGGACCTGCTGCTGAGTGCGCCGTCGATGGATACCGCACTGCTGGGCGACAAGTGGAATTTCGCGCCGGCCTGGACCGGACCGGAGTGTCTCCAGGACTTCGCATTGGCGGTGCGCGGCCGCGTGAGTGTCGGCTCGTGGTCGACGTCGCTGCCGTGGCGTCTCATTCCTGTCCAGGACATCCCGGCGGTCGACATACCGGCGGCCGACGGAGTGTCGCCGGTGCTGGCCGGCCCGGACGGCGGCAACGGCGAATTCGACACTCCGATCGACCCGCGCTTCCCGACGTATCTGGCCACCAATTTGTCGGAGGCGCTGCCGGGCCCGTTCTCGCCGTCATCCGCGTCAGTGACCGTCAGAGGTCTGCGCGCGTCGGGCGCGGTCATCGCCGGACGTTTGCGGCCGGGCGGATTGATCCAGCGCGAGATGGCCACGCGCACCGTCGGAGTCTTCGCGCACCGCCTGTACGGCGCGATCACGACCGCCCACTACATGGCCGAAGTCGTGCCATTCGTCAAGCCCGAGACGGTGGTTCGGCGGAGTCAGTACTTCGGCCCGAGCGCGGCGGCCGTGCCGATCTACGGCGATCAACAGTTGCCACGCGAATCCGGCGGTGCGGCGGCTCCGTTGCGGACGATCCGCGACCTGGGCGTGTTCGGAGTGAACCTGGCCGGACTGACTGTCGGCGCGCCCCGCGACACGCGTGATTTCGTCGACGACATCGACCGTCTGGAAAAGCTTGCGGTGGGCGATCTTTCGCAGCTCACTGACGAGCGACTGCAGAGCCTGATCTTGTTGGCCCGCGACCATGTGATCGAGGGCTGGGTGCTGGCGTCCGGATCGTTCATGGCGATCGCCGCCCTGAGCGTGGTCCTGCGTGGGCTCAACGGTCGCGACATGACTTTGCCGGTCGGCCAGGAGTTGGCCAGCGCAGGGCCGCTGAATGCTGTGTATCGACTGGCGGATGCCGCGCGACGTGATCCCAATGTTCTCCGTGTTCTGGCCGGCGGTGGCGACCATCTCGACGAACTGTCCGCCCAGGCTCCGGAGTTCCATCGGGCCGTGCTCGACGAGCTGAAAGTGTTCGGACACCGCGGTCCGGGGGAGCTGGAGATGCGGTCGTTCAGCTACGCCGACGACCCGGCGTTACTGCTCCGCATGGTGGCGAAATCACTTGACACGCCAGCGCGCTCGGAGGTAAGCCGACCGGTGATCCGGCTGCGCGCCCGACCAGTGGCTGCGCTTGCTGCCCATCAGGTTCGGGACCGCGAGGTTCGTCGGGATCGCATGGTGCGCGCGATCTGGTTGCTGCGCAGCCTACTTCGCGAGCTCGGACGCCGGCTGGTCGATTCGGGCGTGATCGACACGGTCGACGACGTGTTCTATCTGCTGGTCGACGAACTGGACGCGCTTCCCGCCGATGTGGCCGGGCTGGTGGGCCGCCGCCGCGCCGAACAAAGCAGGCTGGCCGGTGTGGCGCCGCCCGCCGTCTTCAGCGGCGATTGGCGGGCCGCCACCGTCGAGTCGACTGTGCTTGTCCCCGGGCAGGCGCTGACCGGTGTCGGCGTGAGCGTGGGCCGTGTTCGCGGACGGGTCCGGATCGTCAGGCCCGAGACCATCGACGACCTGGAGGCCGGCGAGATCCTGGTCGCCGAAGTCACCGACGTGGGTTACACCGCCGCCTTCGCCTACGCAGGCGCCGTCGTGACCGAATTGGGTGGGCCGATGTCGCACGCCGCAGTGGTGGCACGCGAATTCGGTATTCCGTGTGTGGTGGATGTGCACGGTGCGACGCGGCGTCTGGCGTCAGGGGCGCTGATCGAGGTCGACGGCAGCAGCGGGACGATCCAGGTCCTCGAACCCGACCTGCCGAGCGCAGGCCTTTGAGGTTCGCTACCGTCAGGTGATGCACGAACACACCGTCCGCGTGACGACTGCCGCTGGCACCGTCGAAGGCTTCACCCGCGACGGCGTGCACCGGTGGCGATCCATCCCGTACGCCCGCGCGCCGGTCGGCGCGCTGCGATTTCGGGCGCCCGAGCCGGCCCAGCCGTGGCCCGGTGTGCGCTATTGCCACGGCTTCACCAAATGCGCACCCCAGGAACGCCGATACACCGTGCTCGGAGTCGGCAAATACCAGCCGATGGGCGAGGACTGCCTGACGCTCAACGTCGTCGCACCAGAAGCCCCCGAAAGCGAATCGCTTCCGGTGATGGTCTTCGTGCACGGGGGTGGATACATCCTGGGTAGCTCGGCCACTCCGATCTACGACGGGGTGGCACTGGCCCGGCGCGGTTGTGTCTACGTCTCGGTCAACTACCGACTCGGCGCGCTGGGCTGTCTCGACCTGTCCGCGCTGTCGACCAAGGACGTCACCCTCGAAAGCAACCTGTTTCTGCGTGACATCGTGCTGGCCTTGCGCTGGGTCAAAGACAACATCGGGGCTTTTGGCGGTGATCCGGAAAACGTGACGGTGTTCGGCGAGAGCGCCGGCGCGCACGCCGTCGCGGCCTTGCTGGCGGCGCCTGATGCGAAAGGGTTATTTGCCCATGCGATTTCGGAGAGTCCCGCGAGCGGCATGACGCGGTCGAGCGAGGTGGCCGCGGAATTCGCCGCGCGGTTCGCCACGTTACTGGGTGCCCGCAAGCGAGACGCCGCCCACGCGCTGATGAAGGCCTCGCCGGCCGAACTGGTGGCCGCGCAAAAAAGCCTGATTGACGACGGCGTGCGAGACATGCTGGGCGCCTTCCCGATCGGACCTGTCTTCGGCGACGACTACCTGCCGCTGGACCCCGTCGAAGCGATACGGCAGGGCAAAGCGCATCGGGTTCCGCTCATCGTGGGCACCAACGCCGAAGAGGGGCGCCTGTTCACCCGATGGCTGCAACTGCTGCCGACCACCGAACCGATGATCGAAGCTATGCTGGCCGAGGTGGAACCCGCTGCGCGGGAACGCATTACCGGTGCCTATCCCGACTACCCCGAGCGGTCGGCGTGCATCACGCTGGGTGGCGACTTCGCTTTCAGTTCGGCGGCCTGGGAAATCGCCGAGGCCCACGGCAGGCATGCACCCGCCTACCTGTATCGGTACGACTACGCACCACGGGTGCTGCGCTGGTCCGGGCTGGGGGCCACCCACGCCACGGAATTGCTCGCAGTGTTCGGTGTCTACCGCACCAAGCTCGGGGCGCTGCTGACCGCGCCCGTCGATCGGCGCTCGGCCCTGCGGGTCACCAACGAAGTGCAAAGGCGCTGGCGGGCATTCAGCCGTACCGGCAACCCGGGCGACGACTGGCCGGTCTACACCGACGCCGACCGCGCGGTGATGGTGTTCGACCGCAAGTCACATCTGGAGTTCGATCCGCACCCTGAGCGGCGGATTGCGTGGGAGGGCTTTTCCCTGGCGCGATGACCGCGGATGTGATTTCGTGGACGAGCCATGACACCGCACACCGACAACGTCGTCGAACGGCCGGCTGACCTCACCGCCGCCTGGCTCACGGCAGCCATTGGCGGCGGAGACATCACCGAGTTCACCGTCGAGCGCATCGGCACGGGCCAGATGAGTGAGTGCTACCGGGTCCAGCTGAGCTACGCCGACACCGCGCCACGCAGCGATAGACCCGACTCCGTAGTGCTGAAGGTCGCGGCCACCGACCCGATGAGCCGTCAGACCGGGATGACGTTGGGGCTCTACGAGCGCGAAGTCTGCTTCTACCGTGATATCGCGCCACGGCTGCAGGGACCGGTCTCGTCTTGCTACCACACCGGTTTCGACGCGTCGTCAGGAATTTTCGATGTGCTGCTCGGGGATGCGAATCCTGCTGTCGTCGGCGATGAAATCCGCGGCGCCACAATAGCGCAGGCCCGGATCGCCGTCACCGAGCTGGCCCGCTTACAGGGCCCGTTGCTGGGTGACGCCACGCTCGCCGATGCGCCGTGGCTGAATCGCGAGGCGCCGATAAACCAAGCGTTGTTCGCCGCGCTGCATGCCGGCTTCGTCGATCGTTACGGCGACCAGATCGCGCCGCAGCACCGCATGGTGTGCGAACGGCTGGTCGGCGGATTCGACAGCTACCTGGCCGAGGAGGCAGCCGCGGACCGGCTCCACGGTCTTGTGCATGGCGACTATCGGCTGGACAACCTGCTGTTCGGCGCGGACGGTGCCGCCCGCCCGCTGACCGTCGTTGACTGGCAGACGGTCACCTGGGCTCCGGCGATGACCGATCTGGCGTATTTCCTCGGTTGTGCTCTGCCGGTGGAGGATCGGCGCGGACATTACGACGCGCTGCTAGATGACTACCACCGGGCGCTCGGGCCGGATGCGCCGATCACGTCGGCGGATGTCCGCGACGGTGTGCGCAGGCAGAGCTTCTTCGGGGTGATGATGGCCATCGTGTCGTCGATGCTGGTGGAACGCACCGAACGCGGCGACGCGATGTTCATGACGATGCTGCAACGGCATTGCGAGCATGTGCTCGACACCGACGCGCTGGCCATCCTGCCCCCACCGGCGCCTGTCGAGCCGCTGTGCCCGTCGAGCGATGACGAATCGGCCCACGCCGCCACTGACGAGCCGCTGTGGAGCGAGAGTTGGTATGCCGACTTCGCCGATGCCGCACAGGGATTCGGTGGCTGGCTACGGCTCGGCCTGATCGCCAACCAGCAGACGGCCTGGCTGCATGCCCTGCTGTGCGGCCCAGGCCTGCCAACGGTCGCCGTCGTCGACTTCGAGGTTCCGCTGCCCGCCGACCCGTGGGCGGTGCACACGGGCGGAATCGATTTCACGCATTCGGCCGATGAACCGCTGCGCACTTATCGAATGGCGCTGCGGGGACAGGGCCAGTCCTATCAGGACCCCGCCGGACTGCTGCGGTCAGAGTCGGGTTCGCCGATCGAGGTGGAGCTCGATCTGGAGTGGACCACCGACGGCACACCGTATCAGTACCGGATCGCCACTCGCTACGAGATACCCTGCACCGTAACAGGATCCGTAACCATCGACGGCCTTCGCTATACCCTCGACTCGGTGCCTGGGCAACGGGACCACTCGTGGGGAGTGCGGGACTGGTGGTCCATGGACTGGATCTGGAGCGCCCTGCATCTCGACGACGGGACGCACCTGCACGCAGTGGGCATCACGATACCCAACGTTCCACAGGTCAGTATCGGATACATCCAGGACCGCGGCGGGACGGTCACCGAGCTGCAAACCATCACTCCGGTACAGACTTTCGACGCGGGTGGATTGCCCGTCGGCGCGACGCTGGCGATTGAGCCCGGAGGTATATTGGCGACCGTCGACGTGCACGGACATGCGCCGCTACGCCTGGTCGCCCAGGACGGGCGGGTCAGCCAATTCCCGCGGGTGTGGGCCACCGTGATCACCGCCGACGGGCGAACCGGCGTGGGCTGGCTGGAGTGGAACCGCAATCAGCCGACGCAGTAGCGTGGACGCTGAAAAGCTTTATCCAGCAACCAGATCTGTCGTGGTGATGGGCGTCTCCGGATCCGGTAAGTCGACGGTGGGCGTGGCGCTCGCGCGTCGTCTCGGCGCTCCGTTTGCCGATGCCGACTCTTTTCACCCGGCGGCCAACGTCGCGAAGATGGCTGCGGGCGCACCGCTGGACGACGGCGACCGCCGGCCCTGGCTGGACGCGGTGGGGCAGTGGCTGGCCGACCATGACGACGGCGTGATGAGCTGCTCGGCGCTCAAACGCCGATACCGCGACCAGTTACGTTCGCACCGAACGGATATCGCGTTCCTGCATCTGACCGGCTCACCGGAGCTGATCGGGGCCAGGCAAGTCGGCAGACCGGGCCACTTCATGCCGGCATCGTTGCTGAAGTCTCAATTCGACGCGCTGCAACCGCTGGATCCCGACGAGTACGGGATGGCCATCGACGTCGGGCACAGCGTCGACACCATCGTCGAGGCAGTCCTGAAGTTCTTGTCAGTCAGCCCTTGACTACCTGGGTGCCGCCGGCCAATTCGTCGTGCTTGCCCTGCTTGGTCGGGCTGCCACTGATCGTCACGGCGATCACGGCGTAGGCGATGAACGCCAGCAGCGGGCCGACGTAGGGCACCACAGCCAGCAACGTGAACGAGTTGCGGATCGCCGACTGGGTTACGTCGGGCTTCGGCGCTCCGCCGGGCCCGTGGACCGTCAAGCCCAGCAGCCTCTTACCCAGGGTGGCGCCCTGCGTTACTTCCAGCACAACGAAGTACCCGAACATCAGGACTCCGGAGAACAGGCCGGTGACCAGCCACCAGTAGTCGCGATCGAACAAAAAGAGCGACACCACGAACACCACGATGTTGATCAGAATGCCGTCGATCAGCCGGGCGAGGAACCGCGCCCCGAGCCCGGCGGCTCGACCATGCGGTGAACCGGCCGGAGGATAACCGTACTGCGAGTCGAAGTCAGCTGATGTCATGAGGAGGCTCCTAGCGGCGATGGCCGTCAATCTACGCCGCTAGCTGGGCCTCGTCGATCGCCCGATCAGTGCCAATGACGAGCCTTGACCCGTCCACGGTGAGCAAGTTCGCCGCCGCGTTCGACCGCCGTTTCGGCCAGCTCGCTGCCGCGCTCGTAGGCGCGTTCACCGAATTCGCCGCCGCGCTCGCGTGCGATGTCAGCCCACTCGGCGCCGCGCTCGCGTGCGGTGTCGGCCAGCTCGGCTCCATGTTCACGCACTGCCTCCGCCAGCTGAGCACCGCGCTTGCGGGCCTTCTTGCGCGCCTTCTTGACCACGGGTGCGCTCTTTTCGGCGGCTGTGCTGGCCAGCTCGCCACTCCGCTTGCGGGCGGCCTCGACCAGTGGCGCGCCGCGTTCGGCGGCGGTACTGGCCAACTCGCGACCGCGCTCAGCTCCCACGTGCAGACCGTGCGCAATCCGTTCGGCCAGCTCGGAATCTAGCACTGAGTCGTCGGACCCATCCAGCGGTAGGGCAGCGGACACCCTCTCCGAGAGGCGACTGGCCGCCCGTCGACCACGCCATCCCAGCGAGGGCTTACCCGCAGTGTCGGCCGACGCGATGATCAAGCCGCCGAGCAGGCTCAGATCGGTGAGCAGGTCGCGGCGTTTCTGGGCCTTGCGTTCCGGGTCGGATTCGTTCCAGAACAGATGTCCGCCAAGACTGCCGGGTATGACGGTGAACGCCAGCGCCGCCGAGGCGATCCGCGGCAGCTTGCCGGTCGCAAGCAACACCCCACCGCCGACCTGAACGGCCGCGTTTATCCGCGCGACAGTCTCGGGATCCGACGGAACCTTGCTGCCGACCGGATCCGGCAACGTCTGTAATGTCGTCACAGCGGTCTGCGCCGCATCGAGGGTGACTTTGGGGTTGCGCAACGTCTCAATACCTTGGCCAACGAACACTGCGGACAGCAGGGGCCGAGCGATTCTGCGGATCAACATGACGGGTGTGTTCCCGACTTGCCCGCTATGCAAACCGGCCTGGCACGACAGCCGCCACCTTATGAAGGTTGCGGCGGCTCATGTCGCAACCACAGCGGCAACAGCACCCAGAAAAAGAACTGAGCAACAAACGCGCAGGCCCCGGCGATGGCACCGGTGACCGGACCGGCCACGGCGGCAAAGATGATCACCGCAACGCCGGTAAGGGCTGAGCCCATCAGTAACAGTCCGCAGTAAGCAAACCGGTGGGCCGCGGAGACCAGGAACTGAGTTCGATGCCGACGAAACAACAAGCGGTGCATCGCGACCGGAGCTTCCAGCAACACCGTGGCGGCGATCGAACAACCCACCGTCGCCAAAAAGATCACCCGCATGGTGGTGCTCAGCCCGTCGAAGCGGGCCTGGAAGGGCAACGTCAACAGAAAACCGGTGAGCAGTTGGACGCCGGTCTGAACGACCCGCAACTCCTGCAGCAGGCTCAGCCAATTACGATCTAATCGTTGGGTTTCGGTCTCAGAACGCGCCTTCTCATCCCAGTCTTCATCGCGCTCGGGATGATCGACGACGTCCATGGGCGTTGATCATGCCAGCCTGAAACCGGCTGCTAGGGCTTCTCGTGCAAGAGAAGCCGCGCCGATACCTCCAAACGATCGGCGATCTCGGTGTACGAGGCATATCCCATGCCCGCACGCACCAAAGCCCCCGCATAGAGCAGCTCAAGTGATTCGACCAGGTCGGAGGCGTGACCAGGACCCAACGCGGTGACCAGGCGTTGATGGATCTCACCGCCGATGCGCAGCCGCAAATGCTCGACCTCGGGATCCTTGCTCAGCAAGGCGTTGGTCACCGCGCCGGCGAGGGTGGGTTCGTCGGCCACCAGCAACGCAATATGACGCAGCACCGCGATCACCCGTGCGGTCGAATCCGGCGAATCGATCGGCGGAACCGGGCTCGACGCCAACCGTCGCCAGAATACTTCCGCGACGAGGTGTTCTTTCGACGAGAAATAGGTGTACGCCGTGGCTGCGCCGAGTCCGGCCTCGGCCGCGACCATACGAATCGTCAATCCGGAGAAGCCTTCTCGGCTCAGCACGCCGATCGCGGCCTGGCCCAGCCGGTCAACGGTGTCGGCTTGCTTGGCGGTCAATCGCCGTCTGGTCGATTCCCGAGCTAACGGGTTGGACACGTGTCCGGACACTACTACACCGACCCAGGTGCGGCAACCGGATCCGCATGCGCGTGCATTACCGTTCAGGTGATGACGTCCTCCCCGGATCGCACTGTTCACGACGGGCTGACCAGTCGCTTGTTCGCATTGGCCGAGCAGGTCATCGGCTTCATGCCTGCTGACGAGGGCCGCGCTCTGCACGATGCGGCGCTGAGCTACCTCGACGGCGGTGTCGCGGTGGAGATCGGAACGTATTGCGGAAAGTCGACGGTGCTGTTGGGTGCGGCGGCACATGCTCGCGGCAGCGTTCTCTACACCGTCGACCACCACCACGGCTCCGAGGAGCATCAGCCCGGGTGGGAGTACCACGACACGTCCATGGTCGATGCCGTCACCGGCCGTTTCGACACCTTGCCGACGTTGCGGCACACGCTCGACGCAGCCGGGCTGGACGACAACGTGGTCGCGGTGGTCGGCAAGTCGACCGTGGTGGCCAAGGGCTGGCGCACACCGCTGCAACTGTTGTTCATCGATGGAGGCCACAGCGAGGACGCCGCGCGCAAGGACTACGACGGCTGGGCAAAGTGGGTGAGTGTCGGCGGTGCGCTGATCATCCACGACGTCTTCCCCGACCCACGCGACGGCGGGCGGCCGCCGTACGAGATCTATTGCCGCGCATTGGAAAGCGGTGCGTTCGTGGAGAAGTCCGTCTCCGGGTCGATGCGGGTGCTGGAGCGGACGGCAGGGGATGCCGGGGTGGCGGTCTAACGATCGGACTGGCTGGCCGCACACTCGCAGTCGTAGTCGCTCTCCAAGCCGCGCGGCAAATCGGTGCCGCGGAAAATTCCGCTGCCCGCCGTGGTGGACGACAGTGCGTCGGCAGCGAGAATGACGGCTGCTCCGGTCCAGGTGGTTCGCTCTACGGGCCAACGCTTTCCATCGCTGAACACCAACCCGGTCCAATAGGAGCCGTCCGTCTCACGCAGGTGCTGCATCGCGGCGAACTGCTGCAGGGCCGCCTTCCGGTTGCCCATCGCGTCAAGTGCCAGCACCAGTTCGCAGGTCTCTGCGCCGGTCACCCACGGCCGGTCGTCGACACACCTGATGCCCAGACCGTCGACGACGAAATCGCCCCAGCGGTCCGCGATCCGGTCTTGTGCGGCGCGACCGCGTAGCGCACCGCCCAGGATCGGGTAGTACCAGTCCATCGAGTGGTGCGGCTTCTCGGTGAACGCCGAGGGGTGGTCGACGATAGCGTGGCCCAGGCGGCCGAGCGCAAGTTCCCACTCAAGTTGTGGTTCGTCGACCAGGTTCGCCAGGGCCAGTGCACAGCGAATGCTGTGGAAAATGCTCGCGCACCCGGTCAGCAGCGCCTCCGTCAACGGACCCGAAGGGCTGCGCGCCCAACCAATTTCGCCGCCCTCGAGCTGCAGTTCCAAGACGAAGTCGATTGCGGCGCGCACCGTCGGCCACATCGAGGCCGCAAAGCCGCGGTCACCGGTGACCAAGACGTGGTGCCACACACCTACTGCGACGTAGGCGCAGAAGTTGCTGTCGCTGTTGGCGTCCTCGATAACACCTGCGCGCAGCTGGATCGGCCATGAGCCGTCCGCCCGCTGCTGGCGACGGCACCAATCGAAAGCGCGTCGTGCCGGTTCGATCAGGCCCGCCGCGGTAAGGGCCATCGCGCATTCCACATGGTCCCACGGGTCGGTGTGCCCACCGTCCGACCAAGGGATCTCACCCGACGGCTCTTGCAGTGCCGCAATCGAATCCGCCGTCTGTCGGCATTGTGCGGAGGAGAGGACGCCTGCGACGCCCGGTGCTTTAGACGAATTCAACGGCGGGTACCGGTTTCTCGAAATACAACGCGACGCTCTTACCGATCAGCGGGTTCAATGTCGATTCGGCCACCCGCGTCAACAGGGGTTGTCGCATAATGTCCCACACCAGCATCTTGTGGTAGGCGGCGACTGCCGGGTGGTCCGAGTTATCCACGCCGACCGCACATTTCAGCCACCAGAACGGCGAGTGCAAAGCGTGCGCGTGGTGGGTGTGGGTAAAGGTCATACCGCGGCCGGCGATCTTGCCGCGCAGCTCATTTGCGCGGTAGATGCGAATGTGGCCGCCTTCGTTGCTGTGATAGTCGGCGGAAAGCAGCCAGCAGACTTGTTCGGGTAACCATCTCGGCACCGTGACGGCCAGCTTGCCGCCGACCTTCAGCACCCGAATCAGCTCGGCGATGACAGCGTCGTCGGCCGGGACGTGCTCGAGAATCTCCGATGCGATGACGCAGTCGAACGTTCCGTCGGGATACGGCAACTCCCGTGCGTCACCGACGACGGTTTCCGCGTGAGCTGACAGCGGGGCCTCCCCGGCATCGGCCATGGCCCGGAACAGAGTGTCGACCTCACCGAGTTCGGCGGCGTTATGGTCGAATGCCACGACGTCGGCGCCCCGTCGGTACGCCTCGAAGCTGTGCCGGCCCGCGCCGCAGCCGACGTCGATGACTTTGGTGCCGCGAGCGATACCGAGACGGTCGAAATCGACTGTCAACACGGCTCGCCCACTGCCTGGCGTTGGTCGCGGTTCGGCGCCGTCCGCGCGATGGCCTGTTCGTAGACACGCACGGTCTGCGCCGCCACGGATTCCCAGCTGAACACCTCGACAGCACGGCGGCGACCGGCCGCGCCCAGTCGTGTGAGCTCGTCGGGGGAGTCCAGCAACTCACCGATCACCCGAATCAGCTCAGCGGCATCTCCGGGACGCACCAGCCTGGCGCAACCGTCGTCGGGTCCGAGCACCTCGGGCAATGCGCCGGCACGGCTGGCCACGATCGGGGTCCCGCTGGCCATCGCTTCTACGGCCGGTAGTGAGAAGCCTTCGTAAAGCGATGGGATGCAGGCGATCTCAGCGGAGGCGAACAGCCGGGCCAGTTCGGCGTCGGAAAGTCCATTCGATATGTGGACGATGTCGGAGATTCCCAGCTCGGCGATCAGCTTCTCCGTCGGGCCGTTGGGTTCGAGCTTGGCAACCAGCTGCAGCTCCAAATCGTGGTCGCTGCGCAGCTTGGCCACCGCTTGCAGCAGGTGCCCGACGCCCTTGAGTGGGCGGTCGGCGCTGGCAATTGCGATGATGCGACCGGGAATTCGTGGCTCCGTCGACGGTGCGAACATGTCCGTGTCCACGCCGAGCGGGACGACATGAAGCTGGTCGGGGTGCACGCCGAAGTCGGTGGTGATGTCGGTGGCCGAGGAGGACGAGACGGTCAACAATTCCGGGATGCTGCGAGCCACTCGCTCTTGCATCTTCAAGAAGCCGTACCACCGCCGCACCGACGGTTTGCGCCACCAGCGCGCCGCGGCGAGATCCACCACCCGGTCGCGGGTGATCGGATGGTGCACGGTCGCGACCACAGGCATACCGGTCTCGGCGATTTCCAGCAGGCCGACACCCAAGCTCTGGTTGTCGTGCACAACGTCGAAATCGTCCAGCCGATCGGCCAGCAGGCGCGCGGCGCGCAGGCTGAAGGTACGCGGTTCGGGGAAGCCCGCCGTCCACACTCCGCCCAACTCGAGGAGGTCGATGCGATCCCGGATCTCCCGGGGATGCGGTATGCGGAAAGGGTCCGGTTCCCGGTACATGTCCAAGCTGGGTACCTCGGTCAGCACCACTCGGGGATCGAGTTCCTCGGGGTAGGGCTGACCGGAAAACACCTCGACGTGGTGTCCGAGTTCGACCAGGCCCCGGCTCAGATACCGGACGTAAATCCCCTGGCCGCCGCAGTGCGGCTTGCTGCGATAGGACAGCAGCGCAATCCGCATACTCACGCCCGATCCGGTGTGTTGTTGCTGAGAGACATCACGGAGAAAGGCTCGGCCGAGACGTGAGCGAACTTTCTGGACACGTGTCTGGACTATAGTTTGACTAGCTACCTGATGCAACGCGTCAGCTAGCGGCGTTAACTTTGTCGATCCTACTCAGACGGACGGTCGTGCTGGCTCGGGTATGGCTTCCGTCGGCGATACCGTGGTGTGATGCGGGCGCTGATCGTGACCGACGTCCAGAACGACTTTTGCGAGGGCGGCTCACTGGCTGTGCCGGGCGGGGCGGCCCTGGCGGGCGCTATCACCGCATACCTGGCCGGCGGTGCCGAGTACCGCCACGTGGTCGCTACGCAGGATTTCCACATCGATCCCGGTGACCATTTCTCGGATCATCCGGATTACATCTCGTCGTGGCCGCCGCACTGCCTTGCCAATACCGTCGGCGCGGAGTTCCATCCCAATCTTGACACCGTTCGGTTCGAGGCCATCTTTCGCAAGGGTGCCTACGACGCCGGCTACAGCGGTTTCACCGGGCTCGACGCGCATGGGACCTTGCTGGGCGACTGGCTCCGGCAACGCGACATCGACCAGGTCGACGTGGTCGGCATCGCCACCGATCACTGCGTGCGCCGGACCGCGGAAGACGCCGCGGCGCACGGCTTGGCGACCCGGGTGGTGGTGAATCTGACCGCAGGGGTAGGGGAGGAGTCCACCGCCGCGGCCATCGAAGCGCTGCGGGCAGCGGGTGTCGCGATAGTGGCAGGGACATGACAGGCCCGGGGGAGCAGACGTTGCTGGCGGCGGTGGAGCGATCACCGCACGCCGCGGCGGCGCATGACCGGACGGGCTGGGTTGGCCTGTTCACTGTCGACGGTCGGGTGGAAGATCCGGTGGGTTCGCGGCCACACGCAGGGCCGGTCGAGATCGGCCGGTTCTACGACACCTTCATCGGCCCGCGCGAGATCGCGTTTCATCGGGATCTCGACATCATCCGAGGCTCGTCGGTGATCCGCGATCTCGATCTCGAGGTGGCCATGGGGTCCGCGGTCACCATGACGATTCCGGCGTTCCTCCGATACGACCTGCGTGAGGTCGACGGTCACTGGAAGGTCGCGACGCTGCGCGCGTACTGGGAGCTGCCCGCGATGTTGTCGCAGTTTCTGCGCAACGGGGTATCGGCCGTGCCGGCCACAGTTCAGCTCTCGCAAGGTCTCATCCGCAATCAGCGGCTGCGGGGTACCGCCGGATTCGTAGCCGGCTTCCGCAGGGTGGGGCCTCGGCAGAAAACATTGGTTGACACGTTCGTGAACGCGGTGGGACGAGGCGACAGATTCGGCGCGCTCCAGGCATTGTCATCCGGTGCGACAATCACTTTCGGCGACGACGAGAAAGCCCACCTCGTCGAACTCATCGAGCGATGTTCCGGCGCGAGCGCCGCGAAGGTGATTGCCGCGGGCTCCACCGTCGCCGCCTCGGTCACGTCGGGGAAGCGCCGCGGCGTTCTATTCGCCGACGTGACCCGGCGCGGCACGGGGATCCACCGGGTCCGTTACTTCCCCCAGTGAGCACCGAACCGACGATTGACTCCCGTCCAGCAACACCACAGCCGGACCGACTACGAAAGATCAATGTAACCATCACTGCGAGCCGGAGACCCACCACGAACACCAGCCTTGGGTGCGGTCAGCCCTTCGATCGGCGGACGCTGCTCCGCGGCGCCGGTGCACTCGGCGCCGCGTCGCTGGCTCTGTTGCCGACGGCATGCAGCTCTGACGACGACGCACTGACGTTCTTCTTCGCTGCCAACCCCGAAGAGGCAGATGCGCGGATGCGTGTGGTGGATGCATTCCAGCGCAGGCATTCCGACATCAAAGTCCGGACGTTGTTGTCCGGACCGGACGCACTGCAGCATGTCTCGATCTACTGCGCCGGCGGTAAATGTCCGGATGTTCTGATGGCATGGGAATTCACTTACGCCGGACTGGCCGAGCGGGGAGTGCTGCTGGACCTCAACGCGATGCTGGCCCACGACAACACGTTCGCCGCTGAGCTCAGAGCGGACAGCGTCGCATCGCTGTACGAGACATTCACCTATAACGGTGCGCAGTATGCGTTTCCGGAACAGTGGTCCGGAACTTTCCTGTACTACAACAAGAAGTTGTTCGCCGAGGCCGGGGTGCGCCCACCACCCGGGCGATGGGACGAGCCGTGGAGCTTTGGCGAATTCCTCGATGCCGCCAGGGCGCTCACCAAACGCGACCGTTCGGGCCGGGTCAGGCAATGGGGGTTCGTCGACACCTGGGTCCCTTATTACTCCGCCCTGATGTTCGGGATGAACAACGGAGTCCCCTGGTCGGATCCACGGATCAACCCGACGCACCTCAATTTCGACGACGCGGCATTCATCGAGGGCATTCAGTTCTATGCCGATCTGAATAACAAATACCGGGTTGCGCCTACCGCCTCGGAGTCCCAGTCGATGTCTCAGACGGACCTGTTCACCTCGGGTCATGCCGCGATGGCGCTCGGCGGCCATTGGAGATATCAGACGCTTGTGCGGGCCCCGGACCTGGATTTCGATATTGCTGTGCTGCCGACTGGCCCGAAAGGGCATGCTGCCCAATCGAATATCGGTACCACCGGGCTGGCTATCGCAGCGAGTAGTCCCCGCAAAAAGCAAGCGTGGGAGTTCGTGAAATTTGCCACTGGTCCGGTGGGTCAAGCGGTGATCGCCGAAACCGGCCTGTTTGTACCAGCACTGCGATCTGCGGCCCGATCGCCCGATTTCGCCAAGGCGCATAACAGGATCGGCAACATGGCGGTGCTGACCGGCGGGCCGGGACATGCCGAGGGCTTACCCGTCACCCCGGCGTGGCCGAAGGTCGTCGCGTTGATGGACCGCAACATCGGCCCGGTGCTGCGGGGCTCGCGGCCCGCAGCGTCGCTGACGGACGGATTGACACCCAAGATCGACGAGGTACTCCGGACATCATGACGCCGATCGATGCAACCGCCGCGGCGGTAGCCCGCCGGCGCGGGCCGTCGAGGCGGCGCGCCCGGGCAGGTCGCATCTTCGTCGCGCCCAATCTGACGGCGGTCGCGGTGTTCATGCTGTTTCCGCTCGGATTCTCGCTGTTCATGAGCTTTCACGATTGGGATATGTTCAGCCCAGCCAAGTTCGTCGGCTTGGCGAACTACCGCAGGCTTTTTGCCGAAGATCCGCTGTTCAGTATCGCGTTGCGCAACACGGTGGTCTACACGGTGGGCACTGTCGTTCCCACCGTGCTCATCAGCCTCGCCGTGGCGGGTGTGCTCAACCGGAAACTAAAGGGAATAGCTATATTTCGGACAATTATCTTTCTGCCACTGGCAGTGTCGTCGGTGGTGATGGCAGTCGTCTGGCAGTTCGTGTTCAACACCAACAACGGCCTGCTCAACATCATCCTCGGCTGGATCGGTATCGACCCCATTCCGTGGCTGGTCGATCCGAAATACGCCATGGCCTCGCTGTGCATTGTCAGCGTATGGCGCAGTGTGCCTTTCGCGACGGTCATCCTGTTGGCTGCCATGCATGGCGTGCCGGAGAACCTCTATGAAGCGGCCAGACTCGATGGCGCGGGGGAGTTGCGTCAATTCGCCTCGATCACCGTGCCGCTGATTCGCAGCGCCGTGTCGTTCGTGGTCGTCATCTCGATCATCCATGCATTCCAGGCGTTTGATCTCGTCTACGTACTGACTGGACGTAACGGCGGACCCGAGACCGCGACGTATGTTCTTGGCATCATGTTGTTCCAGCATGCTTTTGCGTTCTTGGAGTTCGGTTACGCTTCGGCGCTGGCGTGGGTGATGTTTGCGATCCTGCTTGTGCTTACCGTTGTGCAGTTGCGGCTCGGGCGTCGTCGGGCCGCGCAGGAGGAGCGGTCGTGGGCGTAGGGCAGCGGGCGTTGCGGCCCAGCATTCTCCGTGGCGTCATGCTGTATGCCACTCTGACCGCAATCGCCACGTGCGCGCTGTTCCCGATCCTGTGGGCGATGTCGGGATCGTTGAAGACAGCGGGCGAGGTGACGATGCCCACGCTGTTTCCCGCACATCCGCAGTGGTCCAATTACCGCGAGGTGTTCGCCGTTATGCCGTTCTGGCGAATGTTTTTCAACTCTGTGCTGTATGCCGGCTGCGTCAGCATCGGGCAGGTGTTCTTCTGCTCGCTGGCCGGATACGCGTTCGCGCGTCTGCGGTTTCGGGGCCGGGATACGTTGTTCGTCTTGTATCTGGGGACCTTGATGGTGCCCCTGACTGTCACGGTGATCCCGCAATTCATCCTGATGCGCGTCGCCGGGCTGACCGACACGCCGTGGGCCATGATCGTGCCGGGGCTGTTCGGCAGCGCATTCGGTACCTACCTGATGCGCCAATTCTTCCGGACCCTGCCAGACGAACTCGAGGAAGCGGCGATCCTTGACGGCTGTTCTCCGTGGCAGATTTACTGGCGGATACTGCTCCCGCACGCGAAGCCCGCGGTGATGGTGTTGGCAGTGCTCACCTGGGTCAACGTCTGGAACGATTTTCTGTGGCCACTGTTGATGATTCAGCGGAGCAGTATCGCGACCCTCACTCTTGGGCTGGTTCGGATGCAGGGCGAATACACCGCCAGGTGGCCCGTGCTGATGGCCGCGTCCATTCTGATTCTGCTGCCGTTGGTATTGGTGTACGCGGTCGCCCAACGCGCCTTCATCCGTGGCATCGCAGTCACCGGGCTGGGGGGATAGCCAATGGCGTCAGTGACTTTCGACCAGGCGACCCGGCGATACTCCGGCGCGGATCGGTCCGCAGTCGACCGCCTGGACCTGAGCGTCAGCGACGGCGAATTCGTTGTGCTCGTCGGACCGTCCGGGTGCGGCAAGACCACGTCGCTACGCATGATCGCCGGGCTGGAAACGGTCGACTCCGGACGGATACTCATCGGTACCAGAGACGTCACCGACGCTGAGCCCAAAGACCGCGATGTGGCAATGGTTTTCCAAAACTACGCTTTGTATCCGCACATGACTGTTGCCCAGAACATGGGCTTCGCCCTCAAGATCGCCGGGCTGGCGAAAAGTGAGATGCGGGAACGGGTTTTGGATGCTGCCCGGTTACTCGACCTCGAGCCGTACCTGGATCGCAAACCGAAGGATTTGTCCGGGGGCCAGCGCCAACGGGTGGCGATGGGGCGTGCGATCGTTCGTCGACCGCAGGTGTTCTTGATGGACGAACCGCTGTCCAACCTGGACGCGAAACTACGGGTGCAGACCCGCAATCAGATTGCCGGACTCCAACGGCGACTGGGCATCACCACGGTCTACGTCACCCACGACCAGGTCGAGGCAATGACCATGGGTGATCGTGTCGCGGTGTTGCGCGACGGTGTCCTGCAACAGTGCGCGGTTCCGCGGGAGCTGTACCGAAGTCCGGTGAACATGTTCGTCGCGGAATTCATCGGATCACCCGCGATGAACCTGGTGACCCTTCCTGTCGTCGATCACTCCGTCGCACTGGGCGACTGGTCGATCCCCGTCCCACGCGAGATTACCGCTACTGCAGCAGAACTGGTGATCGGCATCCGGCCCGAGCATCTTGACGTCGGCGGAACCGGTGTCGAGATGCAGATCGATGTGGTCGAGGAACTCGGTGCCGATGCCTATCTGTACGGGCGAATCGCAAGGCCCGACAACACCTTCGATCAGCCGATCGTCGCCCGTGCTGACGGGAAGGACCCACCGCCGCGGGGTAGTCGCGTGCGCCTACACCCACAGCCGGGACACCTGCATTTCTTCGGCGTCGACGGTCATCGATTGCCGTAGCGCACGGTGGGTTACTTGGGAATCGAGGCGGCCATCTGATCGGCTATCTGACTGGCGATGTCGGTCGGGTCGCCGTTCTGGCAGACCTTGGCGGCCAATAGGACGTTGCTCTGCGTGCGGAAATCGAAGGCGCAGCGCCAGGCGCCTTGTTGACCGTTGGTTATCCCGATCGATGTCCACCGAGCCCTGTTGTCGGTGACATTTGGGGTCTGCAGTTGGAACTGGACATTGCTTCCCGACTCGCCGGGCACGAGCGCTCCGTCGCATCCATTGAGGCCGCTCAGTGCATTGTGGAAGTTGCGGTCCGCATCTCGCGCGTCGGGGTATGTCGCAACCTGTTGATCGACGATGTGCTGGTAATTGTCCTTCGCTTCGCGGTAGTCGTAGCCGCGATATGCGGTGTAGTCGACATCTATTCCGAACGAATTCGAGTCGGGCCCTTCCAGCGGACTGCAATTGGACTTGTCGCCGAAATCTCTGGGAGCCGGCGGATACAACACGGTGTGGCTGTCGCCGAGGTTGGTGCCGAGGATCTTGCTCGCTTGCGGCACGTCCACGATTACGGATTTGATCTTGTTCGGCGCGAGAAAACCTGCAGGTGCCGGAGGAGCAGGCTTGTCCGGAGGCGGTATCCGGGCACTGATCTGATCGACGGCAGCAGCGGCAGCGGGGGCCCCGTTGGCCCATGCGCACATTGATGCCTCGACTATGACGTTGTTCTTGACGCGCGCCTGGTGGTCGCAGCGCCAGCCAAGTGGTTGGTTCTTGTCGGTGAACTGCAGGGCGCCGAATGTCACCGCGTCGCCGTTGAACGGACCCGGGGCCAGGATTTTCCAGGTGGCGGGGTTGTCCTTAGCTGCGATCGTGACGGAATTGCAGTGGCCCAGTGTCGCGTACGCTTTGTGGAAGATTTCGCCGGCTTTGTCGGATGTTTCGAAAGTGGCGAAGTTCTGCGAAAACATCCCAGTGAGGCTGTCATCTTTGGATGCCTGATTTCGAATTGACCGGTAAGCAGTGAATTCCCCGTCTGCAAGGGCGTCTTTGGTAATTCCCATCGTCAGCGCGCAGTCAGGTTTGCTGTAGTCGCCCGCGGACGCGGTGGGCGAATCGAACTGTGATCTATCGTCGAGAGGCAGGCCGACGATCTCGTTGACATCCTCGTTAGACAAGACCAAGCTCTTGAGGTTGTTGGCGGGCAACGGTTTTGGAGGCGAAGCGGGAGTGGCCGGCGCCGCGTCGGGAGCGTGGGTCTTTGAAGTCTTCTGCGCCTGCATCGGGAACCATGACGGCGTGTGACTGCCGCACGCCGCGACCATCAACACCGTTGCCGCGGTGCAACTCGCTACCAGAAGGCGGCGCCGCTGACGGTGCGTCATCAGATAAGTCCTCTCGTTTTATTTCAGGCGCAGAAGCAGGGATCAGGCTGATGTTAGCCTGCCGGACGATTGGGGCTGAACGGGTATGCAGCGGGTCGCGGTGGACCAATGTAAACGCCACCGCCAAAGCGAAATTCGCTGAATCGTCATAGCGAGTTGCGGTATCCAGTATTTTTGCCGATGACCCGTTCCCGTTGCGGATACCTTAGGAGTCGCTGCTCACTCGTTGGAGGTTGAAATGGCCCGTCCGCGGATAGTTTTCAACCATGTCGGATTGTGCGTCGCCGACACCGCGCGCTCGCGCCGCTTCTACGAAGGTCTGCTGGGTTTCACCTACTGGTGGGAACTCGAGCCGCCCGACGAGGGGACGGGTCAACTGCTGCAGTTAGGCCAGCCGATCGGCTTGCACGCGACGTATCTGGTTCGCGACGGACTGGTGCTCGAGCTGCTTGCCTACTCGCATCGCGTCCTGCGGGCCGGGTCGCAACGCATCATGGACCAGGTCGGGCTCACCCACCTGTCGCTATCAGTGTCGAACCTCGGCGAAGTACTCGCCGCAGTGGAGAGTTTTGGCGGATCGGTCGTCGAGGGCACTGTCTCTGACCAATCGGCAATGGTCCGCGACCCGGACGGTCAGCTGCTTGAGCTGCTCTCGGACTCGTGGCTCGCTGTCTTGCCGCCGCGCCCCGAAAGCGCCACGCATGCAACGATCTAGGCATGACGCCCGCTAATGATCCGGTCGACGCCGACCCGGATCCACATATTGTGCTCGGGATCGTCGGCGATCCGGGTGCCGCCTTTTCGCTGGCCCGCGAGCTCGCCGATACCGAGTTGCATTGCGAGCTCGACCGCCGGTTACCCGGTGCCCGCTGGTGCGTCGAGGTCGTGGAGGGTCGCCTAGTGCAGCCGCCGGCGACCGACGCCCAGATCGTGAAAGCCGCGCGGAAGACACTGCTTGAAAAGGGTTGGGATGTCATAATTTGTCTTACGGACCTCCCGTTACACGTCGAACAACGACCGGTGGTGGCCCACGCCAATCCGGTGCGCAACGTAGCGATCGTGTCTGTGCCTGCGTTGGGGGCAGTGGGGGGACGCCATCGGATCCGCGAGACGATCGTGCGCCTGCTTGTACGACTGATCGCAGGATCTGCTGAACTGCACCATTCCAAGGGCGATGGCGGCCGCCGCTCGTCGAGGCGACTCACGGTGCAGCGGGTTCGGGAACTGGGCAGCGACCCGGCTGATGAAGCGTTTCTGTACACCGCACGAGTGCTGACCGGCAATCTGACGTTGATCAGCGGAATGGTGGCGGCCAACCAGCCGTGGCGGTTGTCATTGCGATTATCGCGCGCGCTGACGGGTGCCGTCGCTGCCGGAGTGTTCGGCTTGGTGACCGCCGATATCTGGCGACTGGCCGACGCCTTTGGGTTGCTCCGTCTCGGCGGCACGGCGCTGGTGTCAATCTGCGCGACAGTCGTGACCTTGATCGTCGGCGCTGAGTTGTGGGAACCGATCGTCGCTCGCGCAGTACGCAAGCAGGTGATTCTGTTCAATATCGTCACCGTGGTCACTGTTCTGATCGGCGTGACTGTGCTGTACGTGGCCCTCTATGTGTTAGCGCTGGGCGCGTCGTTCTGGTTCGTGATGCCGCAAATCTGGCGCGACCAAGTCGGCCATCCGGCCACTATGCGCGATTACTTCGAATTAGCCTGGCTGATCTCATCATTGGCGATGATCGGTGGCGCATTGGGTGCGGCGCTGGAATCCGACGAAGCGGTGCGAGAGGCGGCCTACGTCCAGCACCCCGACGACGAAGACGAGATCGAGAAGGCAGCCTGAGGCGAGCGGGGCTCGACCTCTAGGAAGTGTTCAGCGCGACGGCGGCGCGAATGAGGGCCTTCAGTGCTTGTTCGTTGATCTTGTCGTCCTCGTGAATGTCGATGGCCCGCCTGGTATTTCCATCCAGGCTGGAGTTGAAGAGACTCGACGGGTCATCGAGTGAAGCGCCCTTGGCGAAGGTCAGCTTGACGACATTCTTGTAAGTCTCACCGGTGCAGATCATTCCGGCGTGATACCACACCGGCACCCCGCGCCACTTCCACTCCTCGACCACGTCCGGGTCGGCGTCTTTGATCAGTTTCCTGATACGAGCCAACGTCTGGCCGCGCCAGTCACCGAGTTCTTTGATGCGGGCATCAATCAGCTGTGCGGGGGACTCCCCACCCTTCTCGCCGCTTTTGGCTTTCGCCATGTGTGTTATCGCTCTCGTCAAGTCGTGTCGTTCATCCGACATTTAAGTATGGCCGGTCAGGAAAGGCCCACGTGCGCAGCAATGTGAGGTGACCGATCGAGGCTAAAATTACACGACGACGAACCACACGGCGGCGTAGTGACTCACCGCCGCCGCTGCGGTGAAGGCGTGAAAAAACTCGTGATAGCCGAAGGTGCGCGGCCACGGGTTCGGCCAACGAATGGCGAAGAAGATAACGCCGATATTGTAGAGGACCCCGCCCGCGACGAGCAGGCCGACGACGATCGGACCTCCGCCATCGAGGAGGGTGCCGGCGAACCAGAGCGCCACATAGCCGAGCAAGAGGTACAGCGGTAGGCCAACCCATCGCGGGCTCGACGGCCACCACATCTTCAGTGCCACGCCAGCTGCTGCGCCCGTCCATACGATGGCCAGCACTTCGGCTCCGGTGCGCGGCGGCATCGCCAACAGCGCGAACGGGGTGTAACTACCGGCGATGAAGATGAAGATCGCCGAGTGATCCAGCCGCCTCATCCACTTCAAGGCCACCGGATTGTGCCAGTGCTTGCGGTGATAGATGGCGCTGACGCTGAACATCGCGACAATGGCGACGGTGTAGATCAGGGTCGCGAGGACGGCTTTCTGAGAAGACGTGATCCCTGCAACCGACACCAATGCCAATCCGCCCACGGTGGCGATGGCCGCACAGCCGAGGTGGATCCAGCCCCGTGCGCGTGGCCTCCCAATGAGCTCGGCGACGGTGTCGGCGAGACCTTGGGGTAGGTCGTCGACGGGCGGGGTCACCAGATCGCCCACTGGAGGAGCCGTCTTCGGGTCTGCCCGGCGAGCTGTCAAGGTGTACTCGTCGCTAGTAAGCCTGTTCGAGCGAGCCGAGGACGGCGAGCCATCGACGATCCCCAGGACGGCAAGCCGCTTTCCGTTTGAACCACCACGACACGATACCTATGACCGTGGTTGCGGTGTGTCTGCGCTGGCGGGTGTCGGGGACTATCGTTTAGGTGATGCCTGTCCCTGCATCCGCACCTGCGGCTCATGTGGAGGGCGTCGAACGGTTCTTGGCGAGTTACCGTTCGATTCCCTCGACGGCGGCTGTCCGACTGGCCAAGCCCACCTCCAATTTGTTCCGCGACCGCGCGAAACTCAGCACCCCTGGACTAGACGTTTCAGGGCTGACGAACGTCATTTCGGTTGACTCGGACGCACGCACCGCCGACGTGGCCGGAATGTGCACCTACGAAGATCTGGTGGCAGCGACGCGCCCGTATGGCCTGTCGCCGCTGGTGGTCCCGCAACTGAAGACCATCACGCTGGGCGGGGCAGTCGCCGGGTTGGGCATCGAGTCGGCCTCATTCCGCAACGGCCTGCCCCATGAGTCGGTGCTGGAGTTAGACATCCTCACCGGCACAGGAGAATTGCTCACCGTTTCACCTCGGCAGCACCCCGACCTCTTCCGCACGTATCCGAATTCATATGGCACACTGGGGTATTCGACACGGTTACGCATCGAGTTAGAACCTGTCAAACCGTTCGTCGCGCTGCGGCACGTGCGGTTCCACTCGCTGGGCCACCTGATGGCGGCGATGGATCGCATCATTGACACCGGTGAGTTCGATGGTGTCTCTGTCGACTATCTCGACGGCGTGGTGTTCAACGCCACCGAGAGCTACCTATCTCTCGGTGTGCGCACGGCGGCCCCTGGCCCGGTCAGTGACTACACCGGACAGGGCATCTACTACCGCTCCATCCAGCACGACACCGGCGCCGTAGAAGACCGGTTGACAATGCACGACTACTTCTGGCGATGGGACACCGACTGGTTCTGGTGCTCCGGTGCTTTCGGCGCACAGAACCCCCGTCTGCGACGCTGGTGGCCGCGGCGCTACCGCCGTAGCAGCATGTACTGGAAGCTGGTAGCACTGGACCGGCGGTTCGGTATCGCCGACCGGATCGAAAAGCGCAATGGCCGTCCACCTCGGGAACGGGTGGTCCAAGATGTCGAGCTCCCACTCGAGCGCACCACGGAGTTCTTGGAATGGTTCCTCAATGCGGTACCGATCACTCCGATCTGGTTGTGCCCGTTGCGGTTACGGGATCACGACGGCTGGTCGCTGTATCCGATCCGGCCGGGACACAGTTACGTCAATGTCGGCTTCTGGTCGTCGGTTCCGGTGGGCGCGACCGATGGCGCGACGAATCGATTGATCGAGGAGAAGGTCGGTTCGCTGGACGGGCACAAGTCGCTGTACTCCGACTCCTACTACAGCAGAGAAGAGTTCGATCAACTCTACGGCGGCGAGACCTACAAGACCGCGAAGAAGATCTACGATCCAGATTCCCGCTTCCTCGACCTTTACGCAAAGGCGGTGCAACGCCGATGACGACCACAAAGGAGCCGGCGTGGACCGCGACAGGCAAGTTGAGCCTCGCTGAGGTCCTGGCGGTCTTCACCCGCGGTGCCACGGAATCATTACGATTCACTGCCTACGACGGCAGTAGCGCCGGAGCCGAAGACGCCGCACTGGGAATGGACCTGCTGACTCCTCGCGGTACGACCTATCTGGCCACCGCGCCAGGCGAACTCGGTCTGGCCCGGGCATACGTCGCCGGTGACATCGAGGCGCGCGGCGTGCACCCCGGCGATCCCTACGACGTGCTCAAGTTGCTGGCTGAAAAGGTCTCGTTCACCAGGCCCTCGCCGCGACTGATGGCCAGGATCATCCGCGCGGTCGGCATCGAGCATCTCCTGCCGGCAGCGCCACCGCCGCAGGAGATGCTGCCTCGCTGGCGCCGAATCGCCGAGGGCATGCGGCACAGCAAGACTCGTGATGCCGGGGCGATCCAATACCACTACGACGTCTCCAACACCTTTTACGAGTGGGTCTTGGGGCCGTCAATGACCTACACGTGTGCGGTCTATCCAGAGTCCGAAGCAACGCTGGAGGCGGCCCAGGACAACAAATACCGGCTGATCTTCGAGAAGCTGAGGCTGCAGCCGGGGGACCGGCTACTCGACGTCGGCTGCGGCTGGGGTGGCATGGTGCGCTACGCGGCCCGGCGCGGCGTCCACGCGATCGGCGCGACATTGTCCGCAGAGCAATCCGCGTGGGCGCGAACAGCGATCGAGGCTGAAGGGCTCGGCGAATGGGCCGAGGTGCGTCACTGCGACTATCGCGACGTCGACGAAACCGGTTTCGACGCAGTCTCCTCGATCGGATTGACCGAGCACATCGGCGTCAAGAACTATCCGTCCTATTTCGAATTCCTCAAGTCCAAGTTGCGCACTGACGGTTTGCTGCTCAACCACTGCATCACCCGCAACAACAACAAGTCGAACTTCCGCGCGAGCAGCTTCACCGATCGCTACGTTTTCCCGGACGGCGAGCTGACCGGTTCGGGCCGCATCCTCTCCCAAATCCAAGACGTGGGTTTCGAGGTGCTCCACGCGGAGAATTTCCGTCACCACTACGCCATGACGTTGCGTGACTGGTCCCGCAACCTCGTCGCCCACTGGGACGAGGCTGTCGCCGAGGTTGGCATCGCCACGGCGAAGGTATGGGGCTTGTACATGGCGGCGTCCCGGGTGGCGTTCGAACAGAACAATATTCAGCTGCACCACGTGCTGGCGTCCAATCTCGCCAGGCACGGCACCGACGGCCTGCCACTGCGCCCATGGTGGCAGGCCTAGCCCTGGCTGTCGCCACTCGTCCGCGTGGTCACGGGACGAACGCCGATGAGGAACTCCTCAATCTCGTCGAGGATCGCATCCTGGTCTCAA
>NZ_DASXHW010000308.1:0-2980 GCF_036488105.1 Mycobacterium sp.
GGCCCGATCTATGCGGGCACCAACGAAATTCAGCGCAACATCATTGCCGAGCGGCTGCTGGGACTGCCCCGTGAGAAGGCCAAATGAGATTCGATCTTGACGAACAGCAGCGCGACTTCGCCGCAAGCATCGACGCGGCACTGGCGGCTGCCGACCTGCCGAATGCTGTGCGCGCATGGGCGGCCGGCGACACGGCCCCCGGCCGTAAGGTCTGGGCGCGGCTGGCCGACTTGGGCGTCACCGCGCTGGCGGTGCCGGAGCGGTTCGACGGCATCGACGCGCACCCAGTCGACCTGGTGGTCGCGTCCGAACGGCTGGGCCGTTGGTGTGTACCCGGACCGGTCACCGAATCCATTGCGGTGGCGCCACTTTTGCTCGCCGAGGACGAGCGGTGTGCGGCGCTGGCCACCGGCGAACTGATCGCCACCGTCGCGCTCCGGCCGCACGTGCCACGCGCCGTGGACGCCGATGCAGCCGGACTCGTCCTGGCCGCCGAAGCCGACGGCTGGGTCAGCGAAGCGCACGTGGGCGAACGGCATGAGTCCGTCGACCCCAGCCGCCACCTGTTCGACACCGACGCGGTGTGCGAAGCGTGGCAGGCCGATGTGGCACGCGCGTACGAGTTCGGCGCACTGGCCACCGCCGCCCAGCTGGTGGGGGCGGGCCAGGCTCTGCTGGACGCCGCGGTGGACTACGCCAAGCAGCGCGCCCAGTTCGGCCGGGTCATCGGTTCGTATCAGGCGATCAAACACAAGCTGGCCGATGTGCATATCGCGCTCGAGTTGGCGCGTCCACTGGTGTACGGCGCCGCGCTGTCGCTGGCCGATCGGTCGCCCGACACGGCCCGTGACGTGAGTGCGGCCAAGGCGTTGGCGTCGGATGCCGCCTTGTTGGCCGCGCGGTCGGCGCTGCAGACGCACGGCGCCATCGGGTTCACCGCCGAGCACGATTTGTCGCTGTGGCTGCTCAGGGTGCAGGCGTTGCGAGCGGCCTGGGGCGACCCGGCGACGCACCGGCGACGGGTTCTGGAGGCACTGTGAGTGATGAACGAGAACTGCTGCGCGACACCGTCGCGGCGCTCGTGGCCAAGCACGCCTCCCCTGCCGCGGTTCGCGAGGCGATGGAATCCGAACGTGGCTACGACGAATCACTGTGGCGGCTGCTGTGCGAGCAGGTCGGCGCTGCCGCTCTGGTGGTGCCCGAGGAATTCGGCGGCGCCGGCGGCACGCTGGGTGATGCCGCTGTCGTCCTCGAAGAACTCGGCAAGGGCCTGGTGCCCAGCCCGCTGCTCGGCACCACGCTGACCGAACTGGCGCTGCTGGCCGCCGACCAGCCCGACGCCGACGCGCTGGGTTCGCTGGCCGAGGGCGCTGCGATCGGCGCGGTGGTATTCGACCGGGACTACGTGGTCAACGGCGACCTGGCCGACATCGTCATCGCGGCTCACGACGGCAAGCTGGACCGATGGACAGAATTCAGCGCCGAGGCGCTCCCGTCGATGGACCCCACCCGCCGACTGGCCCGGCTCACACCCGAGAGCACGGCTCCGCTCGGCACGGATCCCGGTGTCGCCGATGCCGCGGCGATTTTGCTGGCCGCCGAACAGATCGGCGCAGCCACGCGATGCCTGGAACTGACCGTCGACTACACCAAGGAGCGTCAACAGTTCGGCCGGCCGATCGGCAGCTTCCAGGCCCTCAAGCACCGGATGGCCGACCTCTACGTCGCGGTGCAGGCGGCCCGCGCCGTGGTAAACGACGCGGCGGATGCCCCGTCACCGACATCGGCGGCGTTGGCCCGCGTCGCAGCCACCGAGGCGTTCAGCAGGGTGGCTGCCGAAGGCATTCAACTCCACGGCGGTATCGCGATCACCTGGGAACACGATATGCAGCTGTATTTCAAGCGCGCGCACGGCAGTTCGCAACTGCTGGGCCCGGCCGGCGAACACTTGCGCCGGCTGGAATCCGAAGTGTTCTAACGTTGACGGCATGACCGATCACGTCGCACTGCGCGCCGGGATCCCGCCGTTCTATGTGATGGACGTCTGGCTGGCCGCGGCCGAACGCCAACGCAGCCACGGCGATCTAGTCAACCTGTCGGCGGGCCAGCCGAGCGCCGGGGCTCCCGAGCCGGTCCGCGCCGCCGCCGCGTCCGCGTTGCATCTCAACCAGCTGGGCTACACCGTGGCGCTGGGCATTCCCGAGCTGCGGGCCGGCATCGCCGCGTCGTACCTCGACCGGTACGGCGTGCAGGTCGAGATGGACGACGTCGTGGTGACGACGGGATCGTCCGGAGGCTTTCTGCTGGCGTTCCTGTCCTGCTTCGACGTCGGCGACCGGGTGGCGGTCAGCAGCCCCGGCTATCCCTGCTACCGCAACATCCTGACGGCACTCGGGTGTGAGGTCGTGGTGATCGAATGCGGGCCGGAAACCCGATTTCAGCCCACCGCGCAGATACTGGCCGAGCTCGACCCGCCCGTGCAGGGTGTTGTCGTGGCCAGCCCGGCCAACCCGACCGGTACCGTCATCCCGCCCGCGGAACTCGCGGCGATCGCGTCCTGGTGTGACGAATCGGGAGTGCGGCTGATCAGCGACGAGGTCTACCACGGACTGGTTTACGAGGGCGCCCCGCAGACCAGCTGTGCCTGGAGCACGTCGCGAAATGCATTCGTGGTCAACAGCTTTTCGAAATACTTCGCGATGACAGGATGGCGGCTGGGCTGGTTGCTGGTGCCGACCGCACTCCGCCGCGCGGTAGACCGTCTGACCGGGAACTTCACCATCTGCCCCCCCGTGCTGTCGCAGCACGCGGCGGTCGCGGCGTTCACACCGGATGCTGTCGACGAAGCAAACGCGCATCTACTCGAGTACTCCGTCAACCGCGCGACGCTGCTTGACGGCTTGCGCGGCATCGGTATCGACCGGCTGGCACCCACCGACGGCGCGTTCTACGTCTACGCCGACGTCTCGGACTTCACCGA
>NZ_DASXHW010000412.1:0-3466 GCF_036488105.1 Mycobacterium sp.
TGTCAACCGGACACACCCTGGAGACGGCAGAACATCGCCACCCAAGAGACAAGGCTTGTCCACCCTCGTCAAGGTGAACGGCATTGAGGCGTATACGTGCTGGGACACCGGCTCAGAACTCGACGCCATCACACCCACCACTGGCAGTAGACCTCTTTAAAGAAATGCGGTAAGTTTACCCAAAAAAATCATTTTAAGAATCGCGGTGAGTTCACGGTAAAAGTCATGGTTAGATCATGGTAAGACTGAACTAGTCTTTCAAACTAATGGTCACTATTGGGCACCATTGGGGCTAGCCTCTTCGCTGCTGCCCATTCAAATATATTTCATCGGGCATTGTATATACCCTGGGCTTCTTGCCATTGCCCATTCATTCTGTTACTAAATATGGTAATTGCCCCCCCTCCATTTCTGGTATTAGGTGAGGGTGCCCCGATGGGCGGGGGGGTTATCCATATATGGTACAGCTCCAAATTTGGCAATCCAATTACCGGTTATGGAGAAAATAGACCTGGCACTGGTGGGCCAGTGGTGATATCGATTTTTGAAAATGCTCTAAAAAATACGTAAAAATACGCAAAAATTCGGCATGAAATAGAGCTCCAAGTACGCGGTAAGAGCTAAGGATTTGAATTACTAGATCTCGAGATAATCGAGTTTTAAGTCTGTTATTTCCCCCCCTCCAAACCACATATAGAAACTGGCCGATAAAAATCTACAAAAATATGCAGTATGCTCCAACATAATTATAATGATTTATCGTAATTTTATATAGCGAATAATCCTAGTAAAATCGCTCGATTTAAGCATGTTCTCCTCCTCATTTTGGTTTATAGGCATTTTCCGGTTTGGCCAAAAGAAAGGTATTTAAAAATATACAAAAATAATAGATCGAAAGATACATAGTATACGCCCTTATTGCACTTGGAATATTCGAAATAGCATCATTAGAGCACGAGATAATAGGGATACAACTTTGGTAATTTTGCTCCTTTCAATGTCATACATAGAGGATGCATAAAACTTGTTTTTTTGACGTCAATAGGGTTGTATTTAAGGATAGGAGAGTTAGCAAATTTTTAATAATTTTTATTGTGATAGGAAGACCTTCATTTTGACATGCTCTCCTCCTCATTTTCCATTTTCGGAATTTTGATAGTCTGTATTGAAAATAATTCGATAAATTCACCAAAAAATATGGAATGGAGGCGTTCTACTATAAGTATTAATGGTGCGAAGTTTCGTAGAATTCCATCCACTGGTCACTTCACAACATGTTTTGGACCTCTGGACTTGCTTGTGCAATTTTGCACACTTCATGTCGAGTCCAAAACATGTTGTGAAGTGACCAGTGGATGGAACTCCACGAAACTTTGCACCACTAATAATGAGTGTAAAACGCCTCCATTCCACATTTTTTGGTAAATTTATCGAATTGTTTTTAATACAGACTATCACAATTCCGAAAAAGGAAAATGAGGAGGAGAGCATGCCAAAATGAAGGTATTCCTACCACGATAAAAATTATTAAAAATTTGTTAACTCTTCTATCCTTAAATACAGTCCTATTAGCATTAAAAAAACAATTTTTATGCATCATCTATGTATGACACTGAAAGGAGCAAAATTACCAAAGTTGTATCTCAGTTATCTCGTGCTCTAATGATGCTATTTCAAATATTTTAAGTGCAATGAGGGCGTATACTACGTATCCTTTGATTTATTATTTTTGTATATTTTTAAATATCTTCCTTTTGGCCAAACCGGAAAATGCCTATTACCAAAATGAGGAGGAGAACATGCTTAAATCAAGCGATTTTACTGGAATTATTCACCATATAAGAGCATGATAAATCATTATAATTATGTTGGAGCATAGTACATATTTTTTTGAATTTTTATCGGCCATTTTCTATATGTGTTTTGGAGGGGGGGAAATAGCAGACTTAAAACTCGATTATCTCAAGCTCTAGTAATTCAAATTCTTAGATCTTACCACATCTTTGGGGCTCTATTTCATGCCAAATTTTTGCGCATTTTTACGTATTTTTTAGAGCATTTTCAAAAACTGATATCTCCACTGTCCCACCAGTACCAGGTCTATTATCTCCATAACCGGTAATTGGATTGCCAAATTTGGAGTTGTGCCATATATGGATACCCCACCCGCCCATCAGGGCACCCTCACCCAATGCCAGAAATGGAGGGGGCTCAATTACCATATTTAGCAAATAGAATGAATGGGCAACGGGCGGCAACAATGAAGTGGCAGTGCAGGGCGGCAGCGGGGAAGCCACATTGATTGAATGGGCAATGGTAAGGAGCCAAACCCGATATGGAAAGCATATCTGTGATGGATTGAATGGACAATGCCGAAGCAATCAAAATGAATGGGCAGTGCCAAAGCTGTATATGGTATGCCCCACGACACCCTATGCATCAGTTTGAAATGTTCCATATTAGGAAATTTTCCATATTGGGAATGGCACTTTGAATGACTGAACAGCACTAAATGTGAATTCACAATACATAGTTTGAGTCTCAAAATATACCCTGTTTGACATCTCACATTGCATCTTTGAGGTCTCATATACCCTGTTTGAGAGCTCACATACACCTTTTGAGATCTCACATTGCATCTTTGAGATCTCACATACACCATTTGAGATCTCACATACACCTTTTGAGATCTCATGTACACCTTTTGAGATCTCAAATACACCTTTTGAGATCTCAAATACACCTTTTGAGATCTCACATTGCATCTTTGAGAGCTGATATACCCTGTTTGGGATCTTACATACACCTTTTGAGATCTCACATACACCATTTGAGATCTCATATACACCTTTTGGGATCTCACATTGCATCTTTGAGATCTCACATACCCTCTTTGAGATCTCATATGCCATCTGAGATCTCAAATACACCTTTTGAGATCTCATATACCCTCTTTGAGATCTCACATACACCTTTGAGATCTCATGTATAGCTTTGGAGATCTCACATTGCATCTTTGAGATCTCACATACCCTCTTTGAGATCTCACATACACTTTTGGAGATCTCACATTCCATCTTTGAGATCTCAGATACCTTCTTTGAGAGCTCACATACCCTGTTTGAAATCTCACATACCCTGTTTGAGATCTCAAATACACCTTTTGTGATCTCACATTGCAACCTTGAGATCTCATATACCCTGTTTGAGATCTCAAACATGCACCATGAGATTCCACAAACACATTATGAGATCTCAAAAATGCATCCTGAGATCTCACACAGACATTATGAGATCTCAAAAATGCATCTTGAGATCTCACACGCACATTTTGAGACCTCAGAAGCCCATTTTGACTCTTCAAAAACACATCCTGAGCCTCAACAACACACTCTGGGATACATGCCATGAGATTTGAAAAATATGCTGTGAGATCTCAAATTGGTTTTTGAGATCTCAGAACATT
>NZ_DASXHW010000454.1:0-7164 GCF_036488105.1 Mycobacterium sp.
CGGTGATCACCGAGCTCGACGGGAACACCGACCCCGAGTTCGTCTTCGCGGTTGGCACCCTGGACGACCTGGGATTGGTCATCTGGGATGGCAACCTGGTCGGAGTCACCCTGAAGGGCCTGGACGTTATCGAGGCAACCCGAGCGGCCACCGAGGCAAACAGCCACAACTACTTTGGATGAACCACCAAACCCCCGCAGCCAGCGGGGGTTTTTTTATGCCCCCACCAGGTTCTTCCGCAGCGCCGACCGCAACGTCGACTCCGGCACCCGCAACCGTTCGGCGGCCTGGGCCACGGTGAAGCCCTGCCCGGCCAGAAGCTCCCACTCGGTGGCCAGCTCGCCCGGCCGGTAGGTGTGGGTCTCAAAGTCCTCGAGCCGGCCAGCCCGGGCCGTACTGGACCAGCAGGCGGTGCACAACCCTCGGGCAGCGTGACTGACGGCCCTCGGCTCCCCCCAGGTGCGAGGCACGATCCGGCGGGCACATAGGCGGCACGTTCTCGGCCAGCTCACGCCGCCGTGTCGCCCTCGAACAGCCCCAGCTGCCCCAGTGTGCCGGCGATGATGCCCCGGGCCCTCCAGGAGGCCGTCAGGGCGTCGGAGATGGCCAGGACGCGGATCGCCCTCTCCGTCTCCCGATCCAGCGGAGCGGGGACTGGTGGCCGGTCCGGACCGTGCGCCGGGGGTTGGAATCGGCGCACGTACTCCGCCCGGCTCCACTCGCGGTACTCAGCCTCCGACACGGAGTGGAGGTGGTGCAGCGGGATGGAGTGGGTGCCGAAGCCCTCATCGCTTCCGCTGCGGTCCCGTAGGCACACCGCGCGGTCGATCCCGACGGCGCGTTCGAAGCGGATGATCGTGGCAATGCCGGTTCCCCAGCCGATCGGGCCGTTTACGCTAACCGTGTCACCGACCTTGAAATTCGTCACCCGTGTGGCCCATCCAAGATCTCGAATGTGACAAATGGTTGGCAAGTGGGGGACGCAAGTGCGTCAGCGATCGGTCACGATGGCCTAGTCAGGCGGCGGCCAAGGACGGGGAAAAGGGTTCAGCGCGGGCCAGCCTCCACGGCTCGCGGGCCAGCCTCCTACCCGGACCGCCCCAAACGGGCGCCCAGCGCCCACGCTGCGGGCTTTGCGGGCTGCCCCCGGGGTGGGTGGGATAGGTAAACCCGCACAGAGGCGCTCAGGGCTCGCTGGGACGCAATCAGGCCAGCAGTGGTACCAGAACATACCGGCCGTCAGTTTCCGAACTCGTTGCCAGATCTTCGACGAACCCCAAACGCATCCCGATCGACTCCGCCAAGGCGTGCGCTTCGGCGACAAAGTCCACATCTGCCGACCACCGCAACTGGGCCGGAGTGAAATACCCAGTCGGCTCAAAATCAATACCCCGGTGGATAAAACGGGCAATGGGGTGCCGGTCAGCTTCGGCGCACGCAAGGAAGTAAGAAATCGCCCAGGCGTAGTCGACACCCTTCTCGATCACCACCGGGTAGTCGTCCAAGTTCGGTGCGTAAGTCATCAGTTGATGTACCCGGCGTTGCGGGCCTGCTCCAAGCTGATCGAAGTGGATTTGCCGTCGGTGCCCATCACGTTCACATGGTTGGCAACCTTCACCGCATGCTGACCGACGACCTGGCCCTGAGCGTCGTGAACGTCCAACATCTGAGTCGGACCGCTACAAGCGCAGTCGGGCATGACGTGGATCGCCACACCACTGTGAGTGCGGTGACAGCCGTCAAGAGGTGCGGCACCGTGCGCGATCACCGGGAGTTCGCTCATGGTGTCTGCTCCGTCCAGGGTGGATCGTCTAGGCCAAGGTCCAGCAGGTACAGGTCCACCTCGTCGCGGACCAGGGCGATGATGTCAGCCTCGAGCAGTGAGAGTAGCCAGCGGCGGATCATGCAACACCGCGAGTTGCGCTAACCCTGCTGTGCCAACCGCTCCTAACGAGTCCGCCGCAATTCTGGCAGCGGAGGAGGTTGTAGTCGATCACCACAGCCCTGTACTTCGACGGCTGATTCCGCAACTTGTCACTACCGCACTGGTTGCAACGCTTCTCATCACCATCAGTCGCACCAATCACCGGGTGCGTGCTAATCCACCCGCGAAGGCGGTCATAGAGCCACTCGGTGAGCTCAACATCACCTGCGTTGTAGCGCTTCATGGTGTTCTGCGCCCTGATGTTGCCATCAGCAGCGGCATGAGCCATGTCCATCGAGTAATTTAGGGCCTTCCCAGGTCTTCCAAGCCTTCTTGAGACGCTATCCAGCGATTTCGATTCAAACCCAAATTGCTTTACGACCCTATAAAGGTCAACGTCTTTCCATGGCCTAGGCGGTTGCATTCCCGCCTCAAGCCACTCCGACCGGAGGTGCTTGTTGTCGAAGGTTATACCATTATAACTAATGACGATGTCCGCAGAGTCGTAAAGTGTCCATATCTCCGATAGCATCGCGGCGCGATCTATCCAGGATGCCGCAAAAATGTGCTCTTTCTCGCCGTACCAGCGGGCGTCCCAGCACAGCAGCTTCGGCCATTCCACGAAGTTGCGTGGGGCGATGTAACGGGTCTTGGGCTCCCACACGCGGGCGAGTCCTGGCAGTCTTTCGATGTCGAGGATTAAGATCTTGCTTGGGTTCTTGATGCGGTTGCGCGTCACAGGACTCACGGGAGAGCTCCCCTGGGGATAAAGGAAAGCCGTCAGGGTTCGGGCCCTGACGGCTTCTTTGTAGAGCTAGTTGCCCGCTTTCGGGTTCAGGCAGCTTTGGGACGCCGCTCGCTCAGGCGCTCCGGGTCGTACCGCTCAAGCAGCTCGATGGCCCATGCCACCTTGTCGGACACCCGTTGGCCCGCTGGCTGCCAGGTGCTCCACAGTTCGAGGTTGCCAGATCGAAAGTTCTCATCGAGAATGCCCGTGACACGATTATCGGCACGTTGACCGTTTACGTGGTGGACAGTTTCCGTCCGCAAAAGCGGGCGACCCAGCAGTTCTGCCATCAGTTCGCGGTGCTTGAGCTGAACGCGTTTCTTAACCGTCACCAGGTGGTAGCCGTTGGCGATGCTGCCCTCTCCGGCCGCTCGGCGCATAGGCGCCGGACCCCCCATGGGGCGCCCCTTGCGCTTGCGCTCGTAGTGCATGCGGCACAAGCCTTGACCGCAGGTCTTCCTGCCGCAATCCCCCACGGAGCAAGGGACTGCCTTGTACTTCCGGATCTCGGCCGGTCCCGGGTCGCCGTGAGCACGCACGCGCCAGTAGTGAGTAGTGCACAGCCCCTTTGTCTGGCGGGGCTTCGAGCAGCCGACCACTGTGCAGGCGCCCTCACGCGACATCGTCGCGCGTACCGGTTCCGTTCCCGCCGTGCCGGTGGCGCGCCACCGTTCGTAGTGGGTGGAGCAATAGCCTCGAGCCAAGACCTTGCGGTCGCATACGGCGACCGAGCAAATCTTGCTGTGGTGCGATGCTGGGGTGGTTGCATCCATGCATTTATTCTACCCGAAATGCGCAGGTCAGGCGTGGTATTCGGTGTGTGTTACGTGGGTCCGATTTCGCGTTCTAGCCAGGTGGTCAGCCAGTCGCGGAGCTGTCGTGCGTGCTCAACGTCGAGGGCTGCGGGATCACCAGGGAGTGCGGTGTTGTGGTAGGACTCGGCCGCCAGCAGGTTCACAATGCGGCCGAGGTCGTGCGCTTCGAGGCGGAACGTTTCCACACGGCGGTTAACCCTCGGTGTGTGGTACGCCAGGTGCGGGAGCCTGGTGCACCTCGAGCACCGCGAGGGGTTAGCCACCGGCCTCTAGCCAACGGTTGAGCCAGTCCCGGATGGCCACCGCTGCGTCCCTCTCAAACACGGCCGAGGCAACGGTCGAGCCGTGCGGGTCTTCGATGCCGACCTCAAGGCGGCGGCCACGTACGGTCGGCTCCAGGTAGAGCTGGAGACTCCCGATCTGGTCAAGAACAGTCAGTTCGTCAGCCATTGGCCGACCAGTGGTAGTTGGCCAGGAACAGGGCGTCCGCCTGTGAGGTGCAGGGGTAGCTGGCGTCGCACGTCAAACAGACCGTGGCCCACAGGCGTGGGTCGAGCTTGAATACCCGGCTGCGATGCCTCAACGGTGCAGCCGCGGCCATCGCGGGCATGGGTGCGTCCTCTGGCAGGGACACAGGGTCCGCGGCCAGGCGTAGCAGTGCTGTTGCCAACCCGGTGGCCAGGTATGACGGTGAGGTGAGCACGGCGAACCTGTCTGCCAGTTCCCACCACAGGTAGGAGGTGTCGTAGCCGTGTTCGATGTCCCCGCGCAACGCGGTGATCATCTTCGTCAACGTGTCGTCCGCTTTAGCTTTCGCCTGGTCAGCGTGAGGGACCAGGTGCGTCGGGAGCTTGTGCATACTGGCCTCCCTAGTCGTGGAGTTTGTTGGCGACAGCCCGCAACGCCCGCACATAGTCGGCCCGCTCATCCGGTGTGGACGCCATCAGGCCTTCGTCCTCGAGCGCATCACACTGCCCGTCAAGATGCGCAGTCAGGACCAGAGTCGCAATGTCCGTTTTGGACAGGCGGTCAAACGTTGCGGTGAGAATGTCGATGTCGTGGCGGCAGCGGGCCACAATCCCGTCTAGGTCCATGCTGCCCCCTAGGAGTGAGGACGTAACGGCGGAGATCGCAGCGTGCGCAAGTGCCTGGGCGGCAGCGGCGGAACCTTGCCAGGGCTGCCAGTAGGCGGTTCATGCAGCTGGTAGTCGCCTGACAGTGCCGCCAAACATGGCGACGTCAACGCTGTTGGGGTCCGGGTCGATCCACGCGACCACCGTGTTGCCGCCGTGGGAATGAACAGCCTCAGCTGAGGCAACATCGGGCCAGACGACCGTTGAGCGGTGCTCGCCGACCACCCAGCGGATAACGCAGGTGCCGTCGGTGAACTGCACGCCTTCGGCGACGTCACCGCAGCCCGATACGCCGGTCACGTCGTGGGACCTACGCAGGACGAAGCGGCGCATCAGGACGCCGCCTGGTCCAACCACGACTGCAACATCTGCCGGTGCGACGAATCCAAACGGATGTGCCGGTAGTCGCCCTCAGCGTCGTAAACAGTCAGAACCGCTTTGTTGCCGTCCATGAAGAGGCTCAGGCTGCGGCCGGTGGGCTCACTGAACTGCTGGTAACCGTTGGCAACACCAACAACGATCGACTCCGCGATGGACACGATGGGCAGCTCAGGGGCAGGCCCCTTGGCCGTGTACAGGGCGCGGAGAAACGCTTCTCGCTCGTCACTCGCAGGCTCGGGCTCTGCCTCGGCGACCCCAAACCCGTAGGGGGATTTGGGCTCCGCCTCGGGTTCGAGGTCGCTCGACAGGTCAACCCCGTACTCGACGTCCGGGGCTTCGATCTTCTCGTTCTCGTCATTGTTGCGTCGGAAGCGCATCTTGACGTCCTTCGGCGTTTATGTGGCCGCCGCCCCGTGGTTAGCGGGACGGCGGCCTGGGGTGGGGGCAGGCTTGGATTACGCCGCCTGCGCGCTGTCAGGCGGCTCGGGGAGAGGTGCGTTCAGGAGAGCCCGGATCGTCTTCGCCAGCACTCCGTGGGTGTCGAACTTCAGGCCGATCGTCGACCAGGACAACAGCTCGCGGTTGATGAACTCACCAACCGGGCCCGGATACAACAGGCGGGCCCTGTACGCGGCAGCTTTGATGCGTTCCTTTTCGTGCTGCTCCAACCACGCAGGCGGGTCGGTTGCCAACACGTGCAGCGTCGGAGTGAGCGGTTGCATCGCCCACCCCCCTAAAGTGCCGGCCAGTACGGAACAAGCAACACCGCCACAACAAGGGACAAGCCGAGCGACCCGAGTAGCCAGCTCTTCTCCAACGCGGCCCATCCGAGGATCGTCAGACCGAGCGCCACGAGCAGTTGAGCCACGGCGCCCGGCAACATTTAGTCCTCGTCGTCGTCATCGCAGGGTTCACGGCCCAACACCGACGCCTGGGCGATATCCATGGCGGTAGCGACCATCCCCCGGGCATCAATCCAGTCGAGGCCTTTGGACCGGTAGTAGCCGAGGGCCACGTCACCGGTTTCAAAGTCCATCGTCTTGGTGATGATTATCATCGCGGTGACCTGGTCATTCTCGCCCAGCTCAGCCTTCATCCCCATCTGCTCAACGATCGGGGCGAACGGCTGCCAGGTTTCTTCGTCGCTATCGGCCATGAGTGCCTCCGTGGAGGTGCTACTTGAGCGCCTTGAGTGCGGCGATGGCCTGAGTGGTGGCCGCTTGCACGGCTGTGAAGTACGCCAGCAGCACCGGAACGTCCGAGGGTGCCGGAGTGGGCACTGGGGCTGGCGTGGGCGTAGGAGTCGGCACAGGCGTCGGGGTGGGCACTGGGACCGGCACGGGTGTAGGCGTGGGCACAGGTGTGGGGACCGGAGTTGGCACTGGCGTAGGCGTCGGAGCTACGGCTGCGACAATCCGCGAGCCGATCGGCACGCCCAGGCCGGTCACCACGTCGTACCCGACACCGGCCTGATAGCCACCGTTGTTACCAGTCGTGATATCCGTGAACGCGGTCGGGTTTGCGTACAGCGCACCGTGGATCGAACCCGCACGCGCGCCGTTGATCTGGTTGGCGATGGCCATCAGGCCAGCCCACATCGGGGCCACAGCGCTAGTGCCGCCGATGACGCCCATCTGGCCGCCGACCATGACCTGCCACCCGGTCACCGGATCCGCAACGCCGGCAACGTCCGGCACACCACGACCAGGGTGTCCGGCAGGGTTCGACGGAACACGCGCGTTCGCCTGGTAAGACGGCAGCCCGAAGTGCTGGCTGACCCCACCGCCAGTGGCGCCCTCGTTGTTCGCGGTCTCGTTCCACGCCCACTCGGCCGCTGTGGTCAGCGTGGTACCGCCACACGCCACGACGTGCGGGGACGAGGCGGGGAAGTCGACGGTGTTGGCCGTGGTGCCATCCGTTGAACCGTTGTCACCAGACGCGGCGAAGATCGTGATCCCGGCGGCGGCAGCATCGGCGAACAAAGCGTCGTACGCATCCATCGCCTGCGCGGTCCACGACGACTCTGGGCCACCCCAGCTGATCGAGATCACTGAGGGCTTACGCACCTGATCGTTGATCGCCGTGGCAATCGCCTGGTAAAACCCTGCGTCCGTGTTCGGCCCA
>NZ_DASXHW010000455.1:0-2045 GCF_036488105.1 Mycobacterium sp.
GCCGCGCCGGGACTGGCAGAGCTCCATGATCGTGCCGATGAATTCGCTGGGCGCGATGATCGTGGTCTTGACGATGGGCTCGTACACGGCGCGGACCTTGCCTTCGGGCCAGTCCGACGGGTTGGTGACGACGAGTTCGGAATTGTCTTCCTTCTCCACTCGGTAGACCACGTTGGGTGATGTCGAGATGAGGTCGAGGTCGAACTCGCGTTCCAGGCGTTCGCGGGTGATCTCCATGTGCAGCAGACCGAGGAATCCGCACCGGTAGCCGAAGCCCAACGCCACCGATGTCTCCGGCTCGTAGGTCAGTGCGGCGTCGTTGAGTTGCAGCCGCTCCAACGCGTCACGCAGGTCGGGATAGTCCGAGCCGTCCACGGGATAAAGCCCCGAGTAGACCATCGGCCTTGGTTCGCGATACCCGGTCAGCGGCTCCGTTGCGCCGTGCCGCGCGGAGGTGACGGTGTCGCCGACCTTGGATTGGCGGACATCCTTGACACCGGTGATCAGATAACCGACCTCCCCCACGCCGAGGCCGTCCGATGCTTTCGGCTCGGGCGAGACAATGCCGACTTCCAGCAGCTCATGGGTGGAGCCGGTGGACATCATCGTGACCTTCTCGCGCGGCGTGATCTTGCCATCGATCACCCGCACATAGGTCACTACCCCGCGGTAGATGTCGTAGACGGAGTCGAAAATCATTGCGCGCGTAGGCGCTTTCGCGTCGCCGGTGGGTGGCGGCACTTCGCGCACCACGTGGTCGAGCAGGTCGGCGACGCCCTCCCCTGTCTTGCCCGAGACCCGCAGGACGTCGCTCGGCTCGCACCCGATGATGTGGGCGATCTCGCCGGCGTAGCGGTCGGGGTCGGCGGCGGGCAGGTCGATTTTGTTGAGCACCGGAATGATGTGCAGGTCGCGGTCGAGTGCCAGGTACAGGTTGGCCAGCGTCTGCGCCTCGATGCCCTGGGCGGCGTCGACCAGCAGCACTGCACCCTCGCATGCCTCCAGCGCGCGCGAAACTTCGTAGGTGAAGTCGACGTGGCCCGGGGTGTCGATCAGGTGCAGGACGTAGTCGGTGCCGTCAACGTTCCACGGCAGCCGAACGTTCTGCGCCTTGATGGTGATGCCGCGCTCGCGCTCGATGTCCATCCGGTCGAGGTACTGCGCGCGCATCGACCGCTCGTCGACGACTCCGGTGAGCTGCAACATGCGGTCGGCCAGCGTGGACTTGCCGTGGTCGATGTGGGCGATGATGCAGAAGTTCCGAATCTGCGCCGGCGCGGTGAAAGTCTTGTCGGCGAAACTGCTGATGGGAATCTCCTGCTGAAGCCGGGCTTAGGCCCCACCAGGGTATCCAGAGACGGGCGCCGCAGCACAATCGCGGGACGGGCTGGCCAAAACGAAACCCCCGGAGCGATCCTCCGGGGGTTCGTTGCGGAGCGATGACTCTATCTAGGGGACCAACGCCGGGAAGAACGCCGGCAGGTCAAGGTAACCGGCCAGGTCGTTCGCGCCGAACTCGTAGAAGTAGGTGGCGACGTCCGAGACGGAGCCGGTGCCGTTGGCAAACGCATCTTGGATCGTCTCCGTCGATCCGATCAGGTCGGTGGCTGGGATCGTGTCGATCGCGGCAGAGGGGTTCAGCAGCGAGTACAGCTCGACGTTGTAGGCGTCGGACCACTCGGTCAACGCGCCGTTGAGCACGTTGTAGGAACCCGGGTCAGTGGCGAGGCCAGCTGCGGTCGGGTTGACCCCGTAGATCAGGTAGTCGAACGGAGTGGTGCCAGTGCCCTGCACGGTCGCAATGTCCTGCGGCAGAATCGTGTCGTACCCGTTGACTAGCGTGTAGTCGGTGCTGGGGACGCCGGCGAGTGAGGCGTCGCTCACGAAGAGTGAGTTCAAAAACGACTCTTCACTGCCGACAACGCTGATGAGCGGGTCGGTTGGAGTCGCGGCCGCAAGCGGCGCGAATGTCAGTGCTGCTCCGACCGCGAAGCCGCCGACCACAGCAATTTTGCGCATGTTCAAGGTCATACCTTTCAATGATT
>NZ_DASXHW010000504.1:0-3353 GCF_036488105.1 Mycobacterium sp.
GTCGCTTTCGATGGCTAGCGACATGCTCTGCTATCCGGGCGGCGCCTCTCGTCTCAACTTCGACAGGACCGCCGGCCCCGGTCCTGACGCCGCGGCCCCCGCCGAATCGTCCGTGCGGGCCGCACGGGCATCCAGCCCGGCAAGGACGCCTCGCGCGCATTGGTGGCTGTGGGGCCACCACCAACATGCGGCAGCGGGCCGGGCGATGAGCTCGAGGAGCGCTCGTGACTGATTCCCCGGCGGTTTCACAGGACACCATCAGGACCTACGTGCTCGACACGTCGGTGTTGTTGTCAGATCCGTGGGCCTGCTCCCGCTTCGCCGAACACGAAGTGGTGGTTCCGCTGGTAGTGATCAGTGAACTGGAGGCTAAACGCCACCACCACGAATTGGGCTGGTTCGCCCGCCAGGCGTTGCGCCTGTTCGACGATCTCCGGGTCCAGCATGGGCGGCTGGATCAGCCCATCCCGGTCGGCACGCAGGGCGGCACGCTGCACGTCGAGCTCAACCACAGCGACCCCAGCGTGCTGCCGGCCGGGTTCCGCACCGACACCAACGACTCGCGCATCCTGTGCTGTGCGGCCAACCTCGCCGCCGAAGGTAAGCGAGTCACGTTGGTCAGCAAGGACATTCCGCTGCGCGTCAAAGCGGGCGCGGTGGGTCTCCTCGCCGACGAGTACCACGCGCAGGACGTCGTCGTCTCCGGCTGGACCGGGATGACCGAAATGGAAACCAGCGCCGACGACATCGACGCGTTGTTCGCCGACGGCGAGGCCGACCTGGAGGCGGCACGAGACCTGCCGTGCCACACCGGTATTCGACTGCTGGCCGGCAGTTCGCATGCGCTCGGCCGGGTCAACGCGCACAAGCGGGTCCAGCTGGTCCGCGGCGACCGCGAGGTATTCGGGCTCCGCGGCCGCTCGGCCGAACAGCGGGTGGCCCTGGATCTGCTGCTCGACGAGTCGGTGGGCATCCTGTCGCTGGGTGGCAAGGCCGGTACCGGCAAGTCGGCGCTGGCGCTGTGTGCCGGGCTGGAAGCCGTGCTGGAGCGCCGCACGCAGCGCAAGGTAGTGGTATTCCGCCCGCTCTATGCGGTCGGCGGCCAGGAGCTCGGCTACCTGCCCGGTAGCGAGAGCGAAAAGATGGGCCCGTGGGCCCAGGCGGTCTTCGACACCCTGGAAGGTCTGGCCAGCCCGGCCGTGCTCGAAGAGGTGCTCGCCCGCGGCATGCTCGAGGTGCTGCCACTGACCCACATCCGCGGTCGCTCGCTGCACGACTCGTTCGTCATCGTCGACGAAGCGCAGTCACTGGAACGCAATGTGCTGCTGACCGTGCTGTCCCGGTTGGGCGCGGGATCGCGGGTGGTGCTGACCCACGACGTCGCTCAGCGCGACAACCTGCGGGTGGGCCGGCACGACGGCGTCGCCGCGGTGGTCGAGAAACTGAAGGGCCACCCGTTGTTCGCGCACATCACGCTGCTGCGCAGCGAACGGTCGCCGATCGCGGCGCTAGTCACCGAGATGCTCGAGGAGATCAGCGGCGTACCGCTCTAACCGGGCGGGACTTCGTCGCCGGTAAGCTGCGGCCGTGCCGAAACGACCGGACAACCAAGCCTGGCGGTACTGGCGCACCGTCGCAGGCGCCGCGGCGGCCGCCGCTATCGTCGCGGTCGGTGCGTTCACCGGGCACGTCCGGTTCGCCCACGCCAACGACGTCGTGGACTGCGCACAGGTCAAGTGCGTCGCGTTGACGTTCGATGACGGCCCCACCCCGTATACCGATCGGCTGCTGAGCATCCTGACCGCGAACAAGGCCAAGGCCACGTTCTTCGAGATCGGCAACAAGGTCGTGGCCAACCCGGCGGGCGCCAAACGGGTGGTCGAAGCGGGAATGGAACTGGGCAACCACACCTGGGAACACCCCAACATGACGACGTTGCCGCCCGAAGACGTCCCCAGCCAGTTGTCGCGCGCCAACGACGCGATCGCCGCCGCCACCGGTGTGACGCCGAAGTTGTGGCGGCCGCCGGGCGGGTTGACCAATGCGGCGGTCAACGAGCAGGCCGGGAAGGCCGGCCTGGCCGGAATCCTCTGGGACGTCATCCCTTACGACTGGATCAACGACTCCAACACAGCGGCCAGCCGGCTCCTGCTGATGAGTCAGATCAAGCCCGGTTCGGTGGTGTTGCTGCACGACAGCTACTCCAGCACGGTCGACATCGTCGAGCAGTTCATCCCGGTGCTCAAGGCCAACGACTACCACTTCGTCACGGTCAGCCAGCTGCTAGGGCAGCGCGCCCCGGGCAGCGTCTATGGAGGCCGAGAGAACGGGCCACCGGCCAACGACCTGCACGACATCCCCGCCTCGGAGATTCCGTCGTTGCCCAACACGCCGTCGCCGAAGCCGATGCCCAACGTCCCGATCACCGATGTGCCGGGCCAGAACTCAGGCGGAGTGAATAACGGCAGCTAGCTGTTACAGGTCATGAAATTGTTGCGACACGATGAGTTCGCGGCGCCGGCCGCATCTGCGATGAACTAAGGCCTGGCGTAGTGCGGTGGGAGGAAGACATCGTTGAGGGTGACGGTGCGTAGGTTGCGTGCGCGGATGATATCGCGGAGTTGCTCGTAGACGTGGGTCACCGGCAGGTGGTTGAGGTGTCCGATCACGATCGCCTGCCCGGTAAAGGCCCGTTGGGCCATCTGGACGATGTAGTCCTCCCTGATCACGGTGGAATCCGACAGCGAACCCGACCACAGCGTGATCGCGGTGTAGCCGAGATCGGCGGCCACTTTATCAACGGTCGAGTTGTACCTTCCGTACGGTGGCCGGAGGTACGGCCGCGCGTCCACCCCGTAAGTGGTTTTCAAGAACTCGTCGTTGCGGGAGATCTGTTGGGCCACTCGACTTGCCGGAACCTTTGTCAGGTTCGGATGTGACCAGGTGTGGTTGCCCAGTTGAATCTGGCCGGATTCGACCAATGGCCGCAGCAATGCCAGATTGTCGATCCACGAGCCGTAGGTGCCGTTGACGAAATAGGTCAGCCGCACGCCGGTATCTTTGGCGAACTGCGTGTAGAGGCGCACCACGTCGGTGCTCACGCCGTCATCAACGGTCAGAGCCAGCAGGTCGCCGTCCCCGGGCAGCTTGTTCAGCACGCCGCCACCGGGCAGCGGCACCCGCGCGATGGGCGCGGGCGGCGGCACCAGCGCGCCAGGAACGACCTTGCCGGCTGCTCGGTGTGGCGACGCCTCGCCGGCGGCGAAGGCCGTCGGGGGTTGCGGCGGTCCACCGAGCACACCGCGCCCCACGCCCACGCCGCCGAGAACTGCGGCCCCGAGCGCCGCGAGAAA
>NZ_DASXHW010000507.1:0-4730 GCF_036488105.1 Mycobacterium sp.
GATCAGATAACCCTTGAGCCGCAGCGTCTCGGCGCCGGTCGGGACCTGCAGCCGGTCGCCGGTGGGCAGCTGCACGTGGGTGGTCTCCAGCGGGCTGCTCCGTTCGAAGTGCGGCTGATCGGGCTCGGTGTCGGCTTGCAATGCATCGAGGGCAACCGAGAGCCGGCCGCGCCACAGGGTGACCGGGTGAATCGGCCGAACGGCACGCGGTGCTGCGCGGCCGGTGCCGTTGCGATGCGACAAGCCGCCGACGAACTTTCTGGCCACCGACTGGCCGTCGGTCCCCGGCGGCGTCCCGATCACCGCCAACTGGCGGGTCGCGGAACTGGCGACGTAATTGCTGTCCTTGACCCGCGCCTGGACGTCGCTGCTACGTCCGCATCCGATGAAGGCCAGCGGATCGGCGACGGTGATCGCGTCGGGCACCAGGTTCTTCAGCCGCGCCGCGGACTTGAGCACGATCCGCAGGTCGGCGCTCGGCACCGCGGGTGCCGAGATGTCGTCGGGGATCATCACGATGTCGCCGAGATCGACTGCAGGCAAGGGCTTTTCGAAGTCAACCGATGGCAGGATGCGCTCCAGCCAAGCGGGCAGCCACCAGTTCCACTCGGCGAACATCGCCATCAGGGCGGGCACCATCACCAGTCGCACCACGGTGGCGTCCACCGCGATCGCGACCGCGCACGCCACCCCGATCTCGGCCACCAGTGGCATGCCGGCGAACGCGAAGCCGATGAACACCGCGATCATGATCAGCGCGGCGCTGGTGATGGTGCGCGCGCTGGTGCTCACGCCGTAGGACACCGCGTCGTGGGTATTGCCCGACTGCAAGAAGCGTTCCCGGATGCGGGTCAGCAGGAAGATCTCGTAGTCCATCGACAAGCCGAACGTCATGGCCAGCACCAGCGGCGGAACCGTGCTGTCGATGGAGGTGATCGGCGCAAAGCCGAGCTTTTCCAGCCACCCCCATTGGAAGACCATCACCAAGCTGCCGTAGGCCGCGGCCACCGACAGCATCGTCATCACCACGCCCTTGAGCGCCAGGAACACCGACTGAATGGAGAGCAGCAGCATCACGAAGGCGATCAGCGCGACGAAGACCAAAACCAGCCACTGGGTGCGGGACACCTGATCGTCGAAGTCCTTGATCAGCGCGGTCGGTCCACCGACACTGACCTGCGCCGAACCGGTGGCGGCTTCGGGAAGATGGCTGCGCAGCCAGGTGATGGTGTTGCGCGCGCCGAGATCCTCGGGGTCCACCGACAGCACCGCCGACAGCATGGCGCTGCTGTTGTTGTCGGCGAACACCGCTGGCGCCACCGAGGTGATGTTGGGGGACTGGCTTATCTGCTTGCTGATGTCGGCGATCGTCTGGGCGTGCGCGGCCGAGGATGCGTCGCCGTCGGGGAAGGTCACCAGCACCTGCACCGGGCCGAGCGCCCCGGGGCCCAGCGCCTCGGAGGCCGCCGACACCCCCGCCCGGATCTCGTGCGACGAGTTGAATTGGCGAAGCAGGCTGTTGCCCAACACCATTGACAGCGCCGGCACCGCCATCGCGAGCAGGACCGCCGATGCCGTCAGCGCCGACGCCCACGGCCGGCGCATCACGCCGCCGATCCAGTGCGTCCAGAACCGGGACTGCGTGGTTTCGGGGCGCCGCGATAAGTGCAACGCCGCCGACCTCTTGGCCGCCGCCCGGCCGATCGTGGCGAGCACCGCCGGCGTCATGGTCGTCGCCGTCAGCATCGCCACGGCCACCGCGAGAATCGCGCCGGTGGCCATGGACGCCAGCGCCGGGGTGTCGATCAGGTAGATACCGGTCAACGACGCGACGACGGTCATCCCGGACAGCGCGACGGCCAAGCCCGACGTCGCCATCGCGGCGTCGATCGCCTCCTGGGGTTGGCGGCCGGCACGCAGCTCCTCGCGGAAGCGCATCAGGATGAACAGCGAATAGTCGACGGCCAGCGCGATACCGAACATCGACACCGTCGATGTGACGAAGACCGACATCGTGGTGTAGGCCGACAGCAGATAGACCAGGCCCATCGTGATCGCGACGGTGCAGATACCCAGCGCCAGCGGAATCGCGGCGGCGGCCAGCGAGCCGAATACCGCCAGCAACACGATCAGGATGATCGGAAAGTTCCACTGCTCGGCTTTGGCAATGTCGTGTTTGGTGTTGGCCGCCGCGGCCGTGCTGAGCGCACCCTGGCCGATGACGTACAGCCGCACCCGGCCGTCGGCCATCTGCCCCGGTCGTTCGCCCTGTACTCCGATCTTGAGCCGCAGCTTCTTGGCGGCGTCGCTGGCGCTGGCGTTGTTGGTGGAATCGAGTCGCAGCGACACCACGTATGGCCGGTCGGGCTGCGGCGAAGGCTGGGCCTGATTAGGCACCACCGCCACATCGGGCATCTGCCTGGCGACCTGCTGTAGAAACCCGGCCGCGGCATTCATGTCTTCGTAGCTGGCGTCCGCGCGCGGCGCCGCGACCAGCGCCAGCGGCGAGGTGCCTTGGTCGGGGTAGTGCGCCTCGAGTTGGTCGTGGACCCGCAGCGACTGGGAGCCGGGCACGTCGAAACCGCCACCCGTGAGGTGACCCGACTGGGTCATCACCAGGTAGATCGCGGGTAATAGCGCGAGCAACCAGCCCATGAAGACCAGCCAGCGGAACCTGCGCAGGTTGCTGCTCAAGCGCATCATGAAGTGCTGGATTTCGGTCTCCCCGCATTAGCGTTGCGTGTTCGCAAGCCTACCGCAGCAACCTATGTGTCGATGCCGCTTACGGCTCGCTGAGCTGCAACGACTCGGCAACGATGTCGAGTTGTGCACAGGTGTGACGAGCTTCCCGCCCGCTGAGTTGGCGACGGCGCCGGAGCGGATGGCAGGATGGCCGGCGAGTGTGGGCGTTGCGCCGCCAGCTGTCTGCGAGGCGAACTTGACCCCGCAAGCCACGAGGAGCTTCTATGACGTCCCTGACTGGGAACACCGCGACCCTGCGCCGTCGACTGCTCGGCGTATTGACCGCGACCGGGCTGAGCGGCGCCACGGCAATGGTGTTGCTGTCCGCGCCCGCCGCCGTCGGCGCCTCAGACCCGTGTGCTGCCAGCGAGATGGCCAAGACGATCAGCAACGTCGCGCGGTCCGCGGGGGACTACCTCGACGGGCATCCGGAGACCAACCAGGCGATGACCTCGGTCATGCAGGAGCCGGCCGGTCAGCAGTCGGTCAACTCGCTGAAGGGCTACTTCGACGCCAACCCCAAGGCGGCCAGCGATATGCAGACCATCGCGGCGCCGCTCGCGGGGCTGTCGAGCCGGTGCAAGATGCCGATCAGTCTGCCCCAGGTGCTCGGCTTCATGCAGTCGGCGCAGGGTGCGGTTCCGGGTGGCGTTCCCGGCGGTATGCCGAGCGGCGTGATCTCCGGCGTTCAGAATGCGCTGCCGGGCGGTGCGGCCACCGTGCCCGGCGCCGCCGCAGCCATGCCGGGACTGAGCGCCTTCAAATAGGGCGCCGTTCAAGTAAGTCGTTCGTCCTCGGCCGGCGGTAGCGGGCCTTGCAGGGCGTCGGGCGCTTCGATGACCTCGTGACACGGCGCTGCCTCTGATTCGTCGTCGTCGGGATCGAGCGGGTCCTCGGCGCGGAACATGAAGAAGAACACCACCCAGCCGATCGCCGCGAGCAGTAGCCAACTGATCAGCCGGTAGATCAGCATCGTCGAGATGGCGACCGGCAGCGACATGCCGCTGGACACCAGGCCCGGCACCAGCACCGCCTCCACCATCAGCAGCCCGCCGGGCATCAGCGGGATCGTTCCGACCGCGCGGGCGGCTGCGCAGGCCACCGTCAGGCCGCCCACCGACGGATGCGCCCCCGCGGCGTACGCCGCGAACCCCAGGCACGCGACGTCGGCGAACCGGTTGATCAGCGACCAACTGAAGGCCGTCGCCAGGTCGCGCCGGCTCAGGCTGACCGACTCCAGCTGGCAGAGCATCTCTCGCCACTTGGCCAGCCCGACGTCGGCCGGCCTGCCGCGCAACGCGTTGAACCGCGCCAACACCCGGCAACCGATCCCTTCGATCAGTTCCGGTCGGGACGCCACCGCCTGGGCCAGCAGCAGCAGCGCCACGAAGCCGCCCAGGGTGAACAGCAGCGAGAACGGGTTGTTCTTGGCGCCGAGGAAGAACGCGCCGCCGAGCCCTAGCAGTGCCAACCCCACCGCCTGCAGCACGCCCGACATCACCAGCTTCCAGGACGCGACCAACGTCGACGCGCCCCAAATCCGTTGCTGCCGAAGCAGAAACGTCGCGGCGAGTACCGGGCCGCCGGGCAGCGTGGTGCTCAGCGAGTTGGCCGCGTAGTAAGCGGCTTCGGACCGTAATTTGTTGACCCGCACCCCGGCCGCCACCAGCAGGGTCCGCTGAACCTCGGCGAAGCTGTGCATTAACAGGACGGCCGCCAGTGCCGACGCCAGCAGCCACCACCACTTCGCCGAGTAGAGGCTGCGGGCGGCCTTGGCCAACTGGTCCCATACCAGTGCCACTTCGACGGCCAGCACGATCGCGACGACCGCCAGGGTGACCCACCGTAGCCACCAATACTTGCTGCGGGCATGCTCTTCGAGCTGTCCGTTGACGTTGTTGGCCGCTGCGCCCTGCGACACGTGATCAGCGTAGCCGCGCAGGTCGCACCCGGATCGCTGCGCGGCACAGATGTCCGCACTGTTTTAC
>NZ_DASXHW010000037.1:0-6055 GCF_036488105.1 Mycobacterium sp.
TGGCCCTCGGCCTTGAGGATCGCTGCGGTCCGGTTGCCCTCGGCGCGCAGGACGGCGGCCTGCTTGTCACCCTCGGCGGTGAGGATCTGAGACTGGCGTTGGCCTTCGGCGCCCAGGATTGCCGCACGCTTGTCGCGCTCGGCCCGCATCTGCTTCTCCATCGCGTCCTTGATGGATTGCGGCGGGTCGATCGCCTTGATCTCTACCCGGTTGACCCGCAGCCCCCACTTGCCGGTGGCCTCGTCCAGCACACCTCTGAGTTGGCTGTTGATGGTGTCGCGTGAGGTGAGTGTGCGCTCTAAGTCCATGGACCCGACGACATTGCGCAGTGTGGTCACCGTGAGCTGTTCGACGCCTTGCAGGAAGTCGGCGATCTCATAGGCGGCTGCGCGCGCATCGGTCACCTGGAAATAGAGCACGGTATCGATCTCGACGACCAAGTTGTCCTCGGTGATCACCGGTTGCGGTCGGAACGAGATTACCTGTTCCCGCAGGTCAATCATCGGATAGACCCGGTCGAGGTAGGGGATGACGAAGTTGAGTCCGGGTTGCAACGTGCGGTCGTAGCGGCCGAGCCGTTCGACGTTGCGGGCACGCGCCTGGGGCACTATGCGCACCGCCCGCAGCACGGTGAAGGCCACGAACAGCGCGATGACCAGGCCGGGGATGAGAGAGAGTGCGGTTTCCATGGGTTACTCCCGGGGATACACGAGCGCGGTGGTGCCGCTGATCTCCAGCACGTCGACGGTCGCTCCGGCGGGTATCACCAGGGTTTGGTCGTAGGCGCGCGCCGTCCACTCCTCACCACGCATACCGCCGATGCGAACCCTGCCATCCAGTCGGGACACCTCTGACACGACATAGGCGGGCTTACCGATTAAAGCTTCTACGCCGAAACGGTCAACCTGGGGACGGAGCATGTGCCGACGGACGACGGGTCGGATGAGCAGCACCCCGATCATGGCGGTGACTGTGAACGCAAGGAGTTGGATAGCAACCGGTAGTCCGAGTGCGGCGAAGCCCGCGGTGATCAGTGCAGCGACACCGAGCATCCCGACCGCTGCGGTGATAGTGAGCATCTCGACCACCAGCAGCACTACGGCGATGATCAACCAGATCAGCCATGCATCCATGCGGCGATCCTCCTTGAACATTCGACGGATGCGCGGTGCGTGATGACTGCTACTTCCTCCATCGTGTGGGGTAGGTCACACCCTTACATTATGTCCCTCAAGCCACGCCGGCGCCGCAGTGGATTTTCGGCCAAGTGCCGATTCGATTCCCGGCAGCTCCACTGAGATACGTAATTGAGCGGCTGTTACCGGGTCGCTGCGATTCCTTCGTCGCTCCCGGTCGGGTCGGAGGCCGCGGTTTCGACTAGCGACCAGTAGTTTCTTTCACGCTCGGTTAGCTCGTTTGACGTGATAGCACCGAAGGCGGCGGCGTCGCGCTCGAATCGGTCCGGCGCATCGGGCAGCGCGTCCGGGCCCTCGAGTCGAAAACAGCTCGGTGCGAGCGGACCGAACAGCAGGGCGCGGCGCAGGTGCGGCCAGTTTTCCAGCTGCGGCTCGACCCCGGCGGCTCGAGCGAACGTGAGAGCTACCAGGTTCATCCGTGTTTTCTGGGACGTCCCTCGCTGCGAGCGGTAAGCATTGATCGACAGCCGCTGGTCGGTTTCAGAAGGCGGCGCGATCGTACCGCCCCACGTGTATGCGATCCACCTGGCCTGAAGTTCTAGCGGCACAAAGTATCCGCCCGACTGGTCCCACATGCCCATGAAGGCCAGCCCGGGGAGGTCAGGGTGGAACGTGTAGCGGTCGGCGTCTAGGTGTACTGCGTCGAGATTGACTACGTCCCGGATGTTTTCACTCAGAAACGGTAGGCACAGATCGAACCCAGTGCCGAGCACAATCCCGTCGAACTCCTCGGCATGCCCGTCGGCGAACGTCACGGTCGCATCCGCGATGGATTTCATCCAGGGGCACACGGTAATTCGTCCCTCGGCCACGAGCGGTAGGTACTGCTGGTTGAGGGTGATCCCGGCGGCGAAAAGCGACGGGTCGGGCGCGGGTGCGCCGTACTGCTCCGGACTTCCTCCAGCCTCGACCACGATCTCCTTCAGCTGCCGGTCGATCTCGGCTGCGGGGAGAGTCTCGCTCGCGAGGGTTCCGTATCGCGTGAAGATCCGGTGATCGGACGGGACGCCGCCGGCGAACTTCGGTAGGACGTACCTTTGTCGGCGCTGGGTTACTACGACGCGTGCTGCGCCGAGCTGGGCGAGTTCGGCGGCGATCTCGAGGGCGCTGATTGCGCAGCCTGCCACCAGAACCCGCTTGCCCCGATATGGATGGGGCCCTCTGTAGTGGTAGGTGGAGATCGCTCCGGCCGAGCCTGCGAACGTGTCCAGCCCCGGCACAGGGGGAACGGCGGGGGCATGGAATCTGCCACTCGCCACGACCACTCGTTCGAAGCTTTCCTCTGGACCCGCGTGACCGATGAGCCATCCGGCATCGTCTCGCCGAAGGAGTTCCACACGATTGCCGAACCGGATGCGCGACGTGAGGCCGAACATGTCGGCATAGCGATGCAAGTAGTTCAGGATCTCGCGGTTTGATGGGTAGACAAGGTCGCTCGTGTTCTCCAGATCGCTGAAGGCAGTCATGATGCGACTGGTGTTAGTGTGCATGGCCGGCCAAACGCCGCTCCGGCCAACGAGTCCCGTCCACTGGCCGCCCAGCTTCGGTCCCTGCTCGAAGATCGTCGGTTCGAATCCTTGCGAGAGCAGCCAGCGCGCCGCGATCAGCCCGCCGGGTCCAGCCCCGATCACGGCGACACTTCTCGTCATCGGGGAACTGTCGCATGGCTGGGATCCAGGCGCGATCTCATTGATGGTCAGAGCCGCAAGCTAACTGCTTGGGCCAATGACGAAGCACCGCCCAGCGCTAGTCGTCAGCAAGACCTCCTGCACTGCTGATTTGTCGATGCCGGGGAACTGAATCTGATCATTCAATTGGCCCGGATCGATTGCGGCGATCTGGGACGCCGTGGCGCCGTCCTTTAGATGAACGTCGGCGGTCACCTGCTCGCCGTTAATAGCATCGGACGATTCGCGGAAGTAGTAGACATCAATCCCAGAGCGTGACGTGTCGGCAGCCCAACCATCACGGTAGTAGCAGGCTGGGTTGCCCTCAGCGTCGGCAGGTGGCGGAGGGCAGATCGATAAGCCGACGCAGGGGAGGGTGGCACTGGGAGCGGCAGGGGCGTTCGGAGCCGCTGTGGCGTTAGGGGCGACAGGCCCGGTGACCGTTGGCGGCCGCCTCGTTGAGCTTGGTGCGGTGGCTTGCGGTCGCGATGGTTCGGACGATGAACAAGCGGCCAGACAGAAGCAGCCCACTGTCGCGATGATTACCCGCGCTATCACATTTGCTACCCGGATCGTTTCGCGTGCGACGGATTTGCCGCGGCCGCGCCGCGTTCGTGCAGTTGGCGGAGCGTCCGGCGCGTCTTCGCGTGGCCTGGGCGGCGTAAGGTTCGACCATGAACGTCGCGGGCAGGGTGCCGGACATTCACTATGCCAAGAGCGGCGGCCTGAACATCGCGTTCTCGGTGACCGGAGAAGGGCCCGATCTCGTCGTCGCGCCCGGCTTCATCTCTCACCTCGACATCATGTGGGAGGAACCGTCGGTCGTCCACTTCTACTCGCGGCTCGCGTCGTTCCGTCGGGTTGTCACCTTTGACAAGCGGGGCACTGGCCTCTCGGATCCGGTGATGCACGCGCCGACGTTGGAAGAGTCCGTCGATGACCTGCGCGCGGTCATGGACGCGGCCGGATGTGAACGCGCCGACCTCGTGGGCGTTTCGGAGGGTGGCACGATGGCGATGCTGATGACGGCCAGCCATCCCGAACGCGTGAATGCGCTTGTCCTGTACGGCACGTTCTCCCGCCTGCTCCGAGCGCCCGACTACCCGCTCGGCGTCACCGAGGAGCAGCTGTCGGAGTTGGTCGAGGTCAGTGCCAAAGGCTGGGGTGAGGGCGTCGGACTGGGTGCATGGGCTCCGAGCCGGCGGGGCGACGCCGATTTCCGGCGGTGGTGGGCGCGGCTACAGCGTGTGGCCGCCAGCCCGGGCATGGTCCGCAACATCTTCGCGCTCTATCCGCAGCTGGACATCCGCGACGTGCTGCCCGCGATCCAGGTGCCGACGCTCGTGCTCCACCGGCGGACCGACCGGATGGTGTGGCTCGAGATGGGTCGCTACCTCGCCGACCACATCCCCGGAGCCAAGTTCGTGGAAGTCGACGGCGACGACCACCTTTTCTTTACGGGCGACGCCGACACCGTGCTGGACGAGATCGAGGAGTTCCTTACCGGCGTCCGGCCGCTGCCTGCGGTCGAGCGCGTCCTGGCCACGCTGCTGTTTACCGACATCGTCGACTCCACGAAACGCGCGGTCGAGCTGGGCGACGAGCGATGGAAGGAACTGCTCGGCAGGCACGATGCCCAGGTCCGGCGCCAGCTTGAGCGCTTCCACGGCCGTGAGGTCAACACCACGGGCGACGGCTTCCTCGCCCGGTTCGACGGACCGGCCCGCGCGATCCGGTGTGCCATGGCGATCCGCGACGTCCTGCGGAGTCTGGGTCTCGAGGTGCGGGCGGGCGTACACACGGGCGAGGTCGAGCTGCGCGACAACGACATCAGCGGCATCGCCGTCCACATCGCCGCGCGTGTGGCGGCAGCGGCCGGAGCGGGCGAGGTGCTCGTCTCACGCATCGTCGTCGACCTGGTCGCCGGGTCGGGCCTCAGCTTTGCCGCTCGCGGCGAGCACGCCCTCAAGGGTGTGGCGGGCGAGTGGGGGCTGTTCGGCGTCGAGGATTGACGCGGTCGGGCTATGTGGTGATGCCCTCAACCCGTCCCTCTGCCCACGGCGGGGGAAGAATTCCATCCAGGACAACGGTGCTGCGCTTGACGCGGGCTGCTTCGCTCGTCCTCAATGGTCCGCCGAGCACACCTGTTGGGCCCGCCAACGCGAAGTACCAGTGCTCCTCCGCGCGCCCGTCTGCGGTGCATTGCAGTGCGCTGGCCAGGGCCTCATGGTCGGAGGCCAGCCAGCGAGTGCTGTGTTGGCGGTCGAATTCGGCCCATGAGGGGACAGTGAATTCCTCGATGACAAGCTCGGGGTCCTCGCCGCTGCGGTACAACCGCCAGCGGTATCCGCCGGTACGTGAGCGCGACCTGCCGACTTTGAGCATCGCCGCGGTGAACTGGTGGATTCGGTCGTCGGTGACGTGATAGGAGGTCGAAATCAGGACGGGCCCGTCGTTGGGATCGGGCTGGAAAACCAGTGTCGGCGTGGGCCATGCGGTCGAAGTCGTCAGGTCCAGCGTTCCGGTTTCGGGGCGCAGCGGAAGCACGGCCACGCTGGCCGCCGTCAGCAAAAGTAGGGCCGCCGCTGCCAAGAGCGAATACGCAAGACCGAAGTGGGCGGCGAGCAGACCCCACAGATAAGACCCGAGTGCTTGGGAGCCGCTGAAGACCAGCAGATACACCGCCATGCCGCGGGCCCGAACCCATTGTGGCAGCGACAGCTGGACGGCGGCGTTGAGTGTGGTCAGGGTGGCGATCCACGCCATGCCGCACACCAGCAGCAGCGGGATCGCCGGGCCGAACGGGCCGATCGCTATCGCGAGTAGGCCCGATGCATAGGCGGCGGCCGAGCCTGCCAGCACGGCATTGGATGCGAATAATCTGCGGAGGTGCGCGATGAGGGCCACCCCGATGACCGCGCCGACGCCAAGGGTGGCGAGCACCAGGCCGTAACCGCAGGAGTTCATCTGCCAGTGCTGCGCGGCCGTGACGGGCAATAGTGCCCACAATGCTGAGGCGGGAAACGCGAACAGCGCCGACCGCAGGAGGATCCGGCGGGTGACCGGTCCGTGACGGACCCACCGCAGTGCGGCCAGGATCGAGAGCCCGATGCTTTCGCGCTCACTCGGCGCGCAACCAGGTCGCTTCCAGGACCGCAACGCGACGATGATCGCGGCGAAGGACACCGCGTT
>NZ_DASXHW010000043.1:0-6320 GCF_036488105.1 Mycobacterium sp.
TCTCCCGCCGTCGATTTCGAATGATCTCACTGCGACGAGTGAAAAACGCGGCCGCCTAACAGCTCCCGGTCTGGAATTGTCGGGATGTTGGGGACATCAAGCATGCCGACCGAGCTGACGACAACATCGACCTCGTGTCGACTCCCCTGCTCGGTCTCGATCGCCCATTGCGTATCGGCATCAGACCAACGGAGCGACGTCACGGCGGTGCCGGCCTTCAGGTGCTGACCCAGTTGGTGGTCGTCTGCGACCCGTTCCAGATAGGCGAGGATCTCCGGTTGGTTCGCGTAGGTCTTGCTCCAGTACGGGTTCAGCGCGAACGAAAACGAGTAGAAGTGCGACGGCACATCACACGCCGCACCGGGATAGGTGTTATTGCGCCACGTTCCGCCGAACCCGTCGCCGCGTTCGAAGATGGTGAAATCGTAGTCACCTTGGGCCAATTGAATACCCATGGCGATACCGCCGGGACCGGCCCCGATGACGCCAACCCGCGGCCTACGTTTCGACATCACCGGCCTCGTCGGTGAGATCACGCTGCGCGAGTGTGACGACGGCCATACCTGGCAATGTTACATATCAACTCATATATGTAAAACGGCATCGCGGACGTGGTGCTCAACAGCTTCGGCGGATCCGCCAATGTTTGAGGTGGGAGCGTGTCTGTTGTGAGATTCTTCCTGGGTGTCCGCTGAGAGTGCGGGTCGGCCGTTGGGGGTTGTGACGTTTCTGTTCACCGACGTGGAGGGTTCGACCCGTCGGTGGGAGGCCGACGCCGATGCGATGCGGACAGCTCTAGCCGCACACGACGCGGTGTTGTGCTCCGCGATTGAGGCGCACGGTGGCTTCATGTTCAAGCACACCGGTGACGGGGTGTGTGCCGCTTTCGCGTCGCCGAAGTCTGCGGTCGATGCGGCAGTGGGCGCGCAGCGGGCGCTGGAGTTGCCGGTGCGGATGGGGCTGGCAACCGGCGAGGCCGAGCTACGCGATGGGGATTACTTCGGTGCGGTGCTCAATCGTGCCGCCAGGGTGATGGCCGCCGGGCACGGCGGTCAGATCCTGGTGGCGGACTCGACAGCGGTCCTGCTTACGGGAGTCGACCTGGTGGATCTGGGTCCGCGGCGGTTGCGAGATGTGCCAAACCCGATCACGGTGTTCCAGCTGAAAGCGCCGGGCCTTTGTACGGACTTTCCGGCATTGCGGGGAGTCGACTCGAATCCCGGGAACTTGCGGCCTGCGATCACGCGCTTGATAGGGCGCGACACCGAGGTATCCGATGTCGAAGCCGCCGTGCGTTCACATCGGTTGGTGACGTTGACCGGCGTAGGGGGAGTCGGCAAGACCCGGCTTGCATTGGAAGTCGCGACACAATTGGACGACGAATTTGTAGACGGGGTATGGGTTTTCGAGTTGGCCGCAGTCGCCGACCCTGCCGCGGTACCCGATGCGGTGGCCGCGGTGTTGGGCATCACTCAACAACCGGGAAAGGGCGTCAGCGAGTCGGTGGCTTCCGCCTTGGAGGGCCGGTCGCGGCTGTTGGTGTTCGACAACTGTGAGCACGTCGTTGACAGCGTCGCGGATCTAGTTGGGGCGATCGTCGCCGCCTCTGCGACCGTGAAAGTCTTGGCCACTAGTCGTGAGGGAATCGGCGTCGCAGACGAGCAGTTGTGGCGGGTGCCTTCACTGGATGTCGGTGCGGCGGTGGAGTTGTTTGTCGAACGCGCTCAAAGCATGGTGTCGGGTGCGCTCGCTGATGAGACGACCGCTGTCGAGGACATTTGTCGTCGTCTCGATGGAATCCCATTGGCGATCGAGTTAGCAGCGTCGCGGATGGCGTCGATGACTGCGGCCGAAATCCGCGATCGCCTCGATGATCGATTCCGTCTGCTCGTCGGTTCGCGGCGTGGCTTGGCACGCCACCAAACGCTGCGCCACGCTGTGGCGTGGTCTTACGACCTGCTCGACGACACCGAAAAAGCGCTCCTGGATCGGTGTTCGGTGTTCTCCGGCGGGTTTGACCTCGAAAGTGCCTGCGCGGTAGCCGGATCCGACGACACCGACGACTATGCAACACTGGATCTCCTCGATGCGCTGGTGCGCAAGTCACTGATCGTCGCTGACCGGTCATCGGGGCGAACGCGGTTCTCGATGCTGGAGACCATCCGCCAATTCACCGAGGAACAACTCGTCGACAGGGGCGAGGCCACCGAAGCGCGTGATGCGCACGCTCGCCACTTCGCCGGGCGCGAAGCCGACATCCTGGCACTGTGGGACAGTCCCCGACAATGCGAGGCCTATGAGTGGATCACTCTCGAGTTGGCGAATCTGCGCGCCGCGTTTCGGTGGGCCGCCGATCGCGGCGACCTCGACAGCGCCACCGCGATCGCCGTCTACGCGACATTCCTCGGTTCGTGGGTCGAGCAGTACGAACCCGTCGCATGGGCCGAGGAGCTCGTCGAACCCGCGAAGGCCGTCGAACATCCACGGCTGGCACAGCTCTATGTAGTGGCCGCCCAGTGCTATGTGACTGGGCGAATCGACGACGCCATCGGCTACGGCGACGCTGGCCAGGCAGCTATCGATAGCGGACGTTTGGACCAGGTTCCGTTCGAGTTCGAAGTCATGCTCGGCGGTGCGTACATCACCAAGGGTGAGCCCGAGCGGTGGGTCGAGTTGTGCCGCAACATGATCGCAAGAGAGCCCGGCCCTCATACGTATGTCCGGGCATGCCTGGTTATGGCGTTGACGATTGCCGGGGCCGGTGATGAGGCAGTGGCGGCCGCGCAAGGCCTGCTCGCCGCCGCCGACGCCACCGAAAATCCCCACGTGCAGTCGATGGCGCTGCTTGGATACGGCTTCGGCTATCGGGACGCCGATCCCGCCGCCGCGCATGACGCCCAGCGCCGAGGCTTGACGATCGCTCAAGATAGCGGTAACCGACAGGTCGAGTCGCACCTCGCGGTCATGCTGTCGAGGCTTGCGGCCACCCACGGCGACCCCATGAACGCGCTCGACTACCTAGACCTGGCGATCCGCAACTTCTACGACTCCGGCAGCTTCTCGCTCCTGCACAGCCCGCTGGCAATCCTCGCCGCGCTATTCGACAGGCTCGGGCGACACGAACCCGCCGCCACCATCAGCGGATTCGCCGCGAACCCCCTCACGCGGACCGCCTTCCCCGAGATAAACACCACGATCACCCACCTACGCGAAGTTCTCGGCGACAAGGCTTACGAATCCTTCGCGCGTGCCGGGGCGAACATGTTCAACGCCGCCATGGTGACCTACGCATTCGATCAGGTGGATCAGGCCCGAGCAGAACTGATCGGCGTCTCGAAATAGACCCGACACGCAACGTTGCCATTGACGAATGTCACCATTTTGTGTTGACTCATTCGCATGACGGAGTCAGTGCCGACTCGTGGATCGCTGCGATCCCGATCCGCAGCCGTGCTGAGCATGACAACATTGCGGCAGATCAGCGCGGTCTTACCGCCCGAACAGGCATGGAGCCTGTGGCTGTCGCGACGGATCGTGGCCGGCATCATGGATGCCTTCGGACCGTCGCTGGCCGGAGCCAGCATCGAGCCCGTTGACGTGCACCACGACGGACGTCGCGTGGTCGGCGAATGGGTCCGTGCGCCCGGCGTACGTACCAGGCTGTCGCCGGAAGCTGTCAAGGCCATGAAGCATGTCGCACGTTTCATCGATACCTCGATGCGAGACAACGGTATTGAGGCCATATCAGGGAAGGCCGTCTGAAGATGATCGGACCGTTTGGCAAGTCGCCCAAGGCGAGCCATCACGCGCGTGCGGTGGTGACCGGCGCCGGCAGCGGCATCGGCGCAGCGTTCGCGATCGAACTGGCCCGCCGTGGCAGTCGGGTCGTCTGCAGCGACATCGATGAAGTGGCCGCGAAAAGAACGGTGAGCGCGATCGCCGACATCGGCGGCGAGGCAGTCGCGATCACCTGCGACGTAACCCGACTCGACGAGGTTGTCGATCTGGCTAAGCAGTCTCAATCCTGGTTCGGCGCCGCACCCACGTTGGTGATCAACAACGCCGGCGTCGGCTCCGGCGGGGCCCCGATCGGCGAACTCCCCATCGAGGACTGGCAGTGGGTGTTGGGCATCAACCTGTGGGGACCCATTCATGGCTGCCATGTCTTCGCGCCGATCCTGCGGACAGCCGACCCTTCGGATGCACCGCGCGGCATCATCAACGTCGCCTCCGCCGCAGCGTTCGGTGCCGCGCCGAGCATGGCGGCCTACAACGTGAGCAAGGCCGGCGCGCTGTCGCTCTCGGAGACCCTGGCCGCCGAATTGTCCGGCAGCGGAGTAAAAGTCACCGCGCTGTGCCCCACCTTCGTCAAGACCAACATCCTCGAATCCGGCCGCATCTCCTCGGAGACGAATCAGTTCGCCCACAAGATCATGCGCTGGACTGGTGTCTCAGCCGACAAGGTGGCGCAAACCTGCCTGGACGCCCACGATCGCGGCGACCTGTACTGCATGCCGCAACTCGAAGCCAAGATCGGCTGGAACATCAAACGGTTGATACCTGGTACCTACACCCGCGCCATCGGCCTGGTGTCCAGGGCCGCGCCGCTTTAGAAGAAGCACATCCAAAGGAGGATCCGATGGCTATCGACATGGAAGCGATGCTGGCCAAGATCAAAGACCGCCAATGGGCGCTGGCCGACATCGACTGGGACGCACCGGGTGCCGAGATGATCAGCGACGAACAGCGGCCACAGCTCAAGGCGTTCATGGCCGACCTGTGCTGGATCGAGAACATCGGCGCCCGCGGGTTCGCGGCGCTGGCGAAGAAGGCACCCACACCGACCATCGGTGAGATCTACCGCTACTTCCACGCCGAGGAACAGCGTCACGCCAACGCCGAACTGGCACTGATGAAGCGCTGGGGCATGCTCGAGGACGGCGAGGTCCCCGAGCCGAACGTGAACATCCGGCTGGCCATCGACTGGCTGGACCGCTGGGCCGACGACATGCCGCTTTCTCTGCTCGGCACCGTCATCCCGATGCTCGAAGTCGCGCTGGACGGCGCCCTGTTGAAGTTCCTCCTCGACGAGGTGCACGACCCTGTTTGCCACCGGGTGTTCGAGAAGATCAATAATGACGAATCACGCCATCTGGTAGTCGATTTCGAGGTGCTCGACATGATCGGACACGCAAAGATCCGACGGTTGCTGATCGACTTCGTCGGCCACAATGCCACTCCGGGTCTGATTATCGGCGCGATCATGGGTGCGCCACTGATCAACCGGATCCGCAACGAGATCACCGCGATGGGCATGGAGCCCGAGCGGCTGTACAAGGCCGTCAAACGATTCAAAGAGCTCGGCGACCGGGGCGAACACACCGGGCGCGTACCGACTTACCGGTTCCTGAGGCGCTACGCCGGAGTGGTCACGAATCCGCGCCACCCGTACCACCTGTTGGCCAATTCGATGGTATGGCTTTCCGACCGGTATCCGCGGCCGCTTCTGCCGTCGGTACCTACCTGGGTTCGAGAAGTCACTTACGAGCCGGCGGCATGACCATGGCGAACACACCCACCTACGCCACGCTGATCGTCGGAGCCGGGTTCAGCGGCCTTGGCGCAGCGATCAAACTGGCCCAAGCCGGCGTCGACGACGTCATCATCCTGGAGCGCAGCGACCGCGTCGGCGGAACCTGGCGGGACACCAGCTATCCGGGCGCCAGCTGTGACATCCCGTCACTGCTGTACTCGTTCTCGTTCGTCAAAAACCCGACCTGGTCGCGGACCTACTCACCGGCAGACGAAATATGCAACCACATAGAGGACATGGCCGATCGGTTCGACATCCGTCGCCGCATTCGGTTCGGTCAGGAAGTCAGCGGACTGTCCTTCGACGAGGACGCCGGCGTCTGGACCGCAACCACGGCCAGCCGCAAGCGTTTTCGCGCCCGCACGGTGATCCTGGCGTCTGGGCCGCTACCCGATTCCAGCTTTCCCGATATCAGGGGCATCGATTCCTACCAAGGCCACAAGATTCACAGTGCCCGGTGGGACAAGGAATATGACTTCACCGGAAAGCGGGTTGGTGTCATCGGCACCGGCGCCAGCGCGATCCAGATCATCCCAGAGCTGGTGAAGAAGGCCGGATTCGTCAAGGTATTTCAGCGCACGCCCGGCTGGGTGTTGCCGCGCCTGGATGTCGCCACCCCGCCCGCTGTGCAGGCGTTGTTCACGAAAGTCCCTGCTACTCAACACCTTGCCCGGCAGGTGTTGTTCTGGGGCCACGAGGCCACCGCGACGGCGATGGTGTGGAACAC
>NZ_DASXHW010000147.1:0-2860 GCF_036488105.1 Mycobacterium sp.
CGTACCCGTGCCGGGTTGAAGGACCCGAAGCGCCCGTCCGGTTCGTTCATCTTTGCCGGCCCGTCCGGTGTCGGTAAGACCGAGCTGTCCAAGGCGCTGGCCAACTTCTTGTTCGGTGACGACGACGCGCTCATCCAGATCGACATGGGCGAATTCCACGACCGGTTCACCGCATCGCGGTTGTTTGGTGCCCCACCGGGATACGTCGGTTACGAGGAGGGTGGCCAGCTCACCGAGAAGGTGCGGCGCAAGCCGTTCTCGGTGGTGCTGTTCGACGAAATCGAGAAGGCGCACCAGGAGATCTACAACAGCCTGCTGCAGGTGCTCGAAGATGGCCGGCTGACCGACGGGCAGGGTCGCACCGTCGACTTCAAGAACACGGTGCTGATCTTCACCTCAAACCTGGGTACGTCTGACATCAGCAAGGCAGTCGGACTCGGCTTCACTCAGGGTGGCGGAGAGAACAACTACGAGCGGATGAAGCAGAAGGTCAACGACGAGCTGAAGAAGCACTTCCGCCCCGAGTTCCTCAACCGCATCGACGACATCATCGTCTTCCACCAGCTGACCCGCGAAGAGATCATCGAGATGGTCGATTTGATGATCGGCCGGGTGGGCAAGCAGCTCAAGGCCAAGGACATGGCGATGGAGCTCACCGACAAGGCGAAGTCGTTGCTGGCCAAGCGCGGCTTCGACCCGGTGCTGGGCGCTCGTCCACTGCGGCGCACCATCCAGCGGGAGATCGAGGACCAGCTGTCCGAGAAGATCCTGTTCGAAGAGGTCGGCCCCGGCCAGATTGTCACGGTCGATGTGGACAACTGGGACGGCGAGGGTACTGGCGAGGACGCCGTGTTCACCTTCACCGGAGCCCGTAAGCCGGCCGAAGCGGACCTGGCGAACGCCGGCGCTCACGCGGCCGCTGCTCCGCCGCCCGCAGCGCAGTAAACAAGTCAAACGGATGGGCGGTCATCGATCCGGTGGCCGCCCGTTTGTTATCGCGTGGGTATCAGCGCGAAGACCTGCTTGGCGATCTGGAGCATCCAACCGGTGATGCTCGGCCCGTGATCGCGAGGCCAGGTCAACTGGAAGCTCACCACCCAGGGCTGCCCGCTCCGGTCGACCGCATACCAGCTGAACGTCAGGTCACCCGGCAGGCCGCCGGCCTTGGCGGCGATATAGGGCCATTGCCCGCGATCCAGGTTGACACCAGGAGAAGCATCCAGGATCTTCTTGACGGGTGCGGCCGCACCTACCGCGCCGGCCTGCAGAGCCACGTGCACCCGACAGATATCTTCAGCGGTGCCATACCATTCCGCGTCGTATTTCGAAGCGGGGACATGGGCGTGCCACGGATCCGGTTGATAAGTATGGGAATTCGCTTCTTCTAGCATCGCGGCGCGTTGCTGCGCGGTGCTTCGCTGCCATTGCTCACGGACATCCGGTCGGCCCCAGGCGACCGAAAACAGTTCGTACATCGTCGGGAACGGTGTCATCGCGGCCGGGTCGTGGTGGCCGGTGTTGGCCAGCGCATCGTCGACGGCCTGTGGGCCGACCTTCTCGATCAGCATGTCGGTGGCCATGTTGTCGCTTGTGGCAATCATCTTCTCGGCCGCGGTGCGCACCGAAATATTCGCTCCCACCGGCAAATCCATGCTTGAACCGACGGCCTTGCCTTTGTCGGTCACGGTCAGCTGATCGTCCCAGGACACCGTCCCGGCCTTGATGGCATCCGCCACGGCATAGAGCACGTACAACTTGAAGATCGACGCCAACGGGAGTGACAGATTGGGGTTGGTGCCGGCTATCCGATTGCACTGACCGTCATTGACCTTGGTGACCTGCCATGAGTAGCGCGCGCCGGTCTTGCCCAGCACGGCGTCGACGTCACGCCACGACGAGATCTTCGGGGCCAGCGTGGTGACGTCGAACCCATCCACCAACGTGTCATCGGCGGTGTGTATCCGAATCTCTTGCTGCGCGCCGTAAGACGTCGTCAGCTTCAGGGTGGCCGCGCCCGCTGTGAGGTCGACTCCGCGGAACGTGAACGGCCGGTCCCACCACAGCTTTTCCATCATGGTCTGGATTTGGTTGACCATCTTCGGCGCGGCAAGGGTGCCGACTCCGACCGGACCGATCTGCCAGTCAGAGTTCAGCATGTCCAGGGTCTGCTGAGCTCGCAGACCGGCCGGCGTGCTCATGTTGATCTGCCGGCCGGCGCCCGCCGCGTTAGCGGACGGTGCTGGTGGCGGTGCGCAACCCGGGCTCAGGGCGGCGACCAATATGGCGGCGGACGTCAGTGCCGCGACGCGGAGTCGGCCCTGGCGCGGACTACGCCGACTGTCCGGATCCGGCAACGTCTAGCACAACCTCGAACTCCAGCAGCGACGCGCCGGTCGCCACCGGATTGTTCCGGTGGCCGGCGTGCGCCTCGATCGCAGGCCCGCTCGCCCACGCCTGGAATGCCTCTTCGGACTCCCACTGCGTCACCACGAAGTACCGGTCTTCGCCCTTGATCGGACGAAGCAGCTGAAAGCCGAGGAAGCCGGGCGAGTTCTCGACCGCGTGCGCGCGGTGGGCGAACCGCTTCTCCAACTCGGGGCCTGCGTCGGCGGGCACCTCGATTGCGTTGATCTTCACCACTGGCATGGCGCAAGGCTACCGTGCCGACCGGTGGCGACCCAAAGCGCGCAAAGATAGGTGCATGGCCGCTGATCTGCTCACCCACCGCGGTGGACGAGGTGAACCGGTGGTCTTGGTGCACGGCCTGATGGGCCGTGGCACCACCTGGTCGCGTCAGCTGCCGTGGCTGACTCAGCTGGGCGCCGTCTACACCTACGACGCGCCTTGGCACCGCGGTCGT
>NZ_DASXHW010000234.1:0-1975 GCF_036488105.1 Mycobacterium sp.
CCACACGCACCTGTGCTACTCGGAGTTCGGTGAGGTCATCGGCGCGATCGCCGACCTGGACGCCGACGTCACCTCGATCGAGGCGGCCCGCTCGCACATGGAGGTGCTCGACGACCTGAATTCGATCGGCTTCTCCAACAGCGTCGGGCCGGGTGTCTACGACATCCACTCGCCGAGGGTGCCGAGCACCGACGAGATTGCCACGTCGCTGCGTGCTGCGCTGAAAGCCGTTCCGGCTGAGCGGCTTTGGGTCAACCCGGACTGCGGCCTGAAGACCCGCAACTCCGACGAGGTCAACGCGTCGTTGGCCAACCTGGTCGCTGCGACCAAGGAAGTTCGCGCGGGAGCCTAGCCCCACTTGGCCGAGCGTCACATCAGCGTGGCGCTCGGCCTTCGCCCTCACGCTGGCGTGACATTCGACTTAACGTACACCGGGACATCGTCGGCCCACGGCTGGCGAGTCACCATGTCGGCGACCCGGACGTAGCCGCGTTCGAACTCACCGGTGGCGGCGTCCACCAGCCGGTACTGCTGGGTCTGACGATGAATAGGCTGGGCATCGAGCATCACCACACGCACTTCACCCGGTTCGAAGTGGCAGCGCTTCTGCAGAGCCGCAACCAACTGCTCGTTGCTGAAGTGCCCGTCGCCGAAGTTCCATCCGATGGCGGTGCTGGTGACGCGTTCGCCGTCGGTCAGGACGTAGTCGTCCTCGTTGTGGCCGGCCATCACCCGATGCGCCAGGGTGAACAGCGCCCGGCCGTGAGTGTTGAAGGCGCGGAACGCATATCCCATGTACATCGGAATCTGCGCGGCTTCCTTGCTGCCGTAGAACTTCTCCAATTGGGCGGCCGGCATGCTCGCGATAGCGACGACGCCGTTGGCGATCTTCGCCTCCGCCGACGGCTTGATGCACCACAGCGTGGTGTCCCAGTTGCCAGCGTAGTAGCGCATGCCGGGCAGGAAGGAAACCTTGCGCGGGAACAGGTTTCCGGTCACGACGGTGCCCGCCACGACCGCGAACAGCAGTAGCGGCAGCGGTGTGGTCAGGTCATGTAGTCCGACCGAGGCGTGCCCGACGAATAGCGCGAGCACGCTGAACATCATGAAGACATTCCACTCCAGCGGCACGCCCATCGGAATCGACGACAGGATGCCGAAGTGGAAGCACAGCATGACGAAGGCGGCGATCGCGGTAGGCCAGCCGCCATGGCTGAAGAAAAGCACCAGCGGCACCAGTCCCTCAATGGCCGTGCTGAAATGCGCGAGCCAGCGTGAGCGCCAGCCCGGTCGAAGGTCATCCGGAAAGTGCTCGAAGAACTGACGTTTGATGATCCGCGGCCGGAACATCGGGTTGTTGCTCATCATCGTCGAGATGACGAACGGGAAGTGCTTGTTGAGTTTGGATGTCGCCGCACCGAGCCAGATGACCAGGCACACCAGCTTCGCGCCCAGGATCAGATCGACGCCATGACCGGCGAACAGGAACGCGACCGTGAACGAGGCGTACACCTCCCCACGCGCGGCCAGGAAAATCACCTTGTCGCGCAGGCTCAATACCGCCAGCACACCGAGCACTGCCCAGATCTGCCATGCCGGCAGCACCCCGACCGTGGTGCCGAGCGCGGGCATCGGGCCGGCGCCATCGGAGAAGATCGCTATGACGAGCAGCACCAGCAACGTGCCGTAGAGCAGCGCGTCGAACGGTGTGCGGCTATCCCCCTTCGTGAACGGAATGCGGCCAGGCCACGGTGGCAGCCGGATGGTGCCGGGTCGCAACCAGTACAGGATCGAGCCCATCGGCGGGAAGAACCGGTTGTTCAGTGGCCCGAACCCGCAACCGAGACCGACCACTTCGAACAGCATCGTGTAGAGCACGACCTTCTCGAAGACGATCGGCTCGGCGTACCAGTGCGCGACATTGGTGAAGCCGTTGATGCCCGTCGTAGTCAGCGCCAGCAGCCAGGCCGCCAAG
>NZ_DASXHW010000241.1:0-1681 GCF_036488105.1 Mycobacterium sp.
ATACGGGCCGGTGAGGATGTTGGTGCCCAACGCCGGGCCTTTGTTCACGTTGTAGATCACATTGCCCCGGGCGTCCAGCAGCATTGCGTCGCGGTATTCGAAGCGGGTCGCGATCTCGCGAAAGTAGTTGTTGAAGCGGGCGTTCGCGGCCGACCATGCGCTGCCGTCGCCCGCGTCGTCGGGTGCGGGCGACGCGGCCGACGACCGGACTGTGTAGTGGGTTTGGAGATATTTCTGGGCGTTGCCGCTGGGTAGCAGCGCGCCCATGTCCAGCTTCTGGCCGGTTGTCTGCTGGATCGGTTTGATCAGCTTGTCGGTGTAGTAGGTCTCCAATGCCTGCTGCTCGCCGGGATCGGTCGGCGCATCGGCCAATTGGTCGAAACCAGCGGTGAAGGCGGTCACCGCATCTTCGGCGGTCGACCCGCGGGTGTAAACGATCAACGAATTCGTCAGGTCGGCGAACAACATTTCAATCGCGCGCTTCTGCGCCTCGCGCAGTTGTGTCATGCGTTCGGCGGCGATGGGCATCAGCAAGTTTCGGCCGGATACATATTCGACGGCGCCGATCACCGCCAACGAGGCCAGGCTGGACACCAGCAGCATCAGCATGATCTTCGACTGAATGCTCAACCGGGACAGTGGCCGCCGATGACGACGTCTGCCCTTTTCGGTCGGCACGGTTTCTTCGTGCGGCGCCGGATCAGTCGAGTCCTGCGGCGTCAATTGACGTCCTTTCGCTGCCGGGCCGAAAAGCCCAGATCACGCAGCAGAATATCGCGTGGGGGTTAGTGAAATCGGTTTTGCCGAAAACCGTTATCAATACGTCGTTTGTATATCCGAGCGCTAATCCATAACGTCGGCGCAATGACACGGGTATGCGTGGTAGGCAGCGTGAATATGGACATCGGGTTCGATGTTGACACGCTGCCCGGCCCGGGCGAGACCGCATTGGCGACGTCGGTGCGCTCGACACCCGGCGGCAAGGGCGCCAATCAGGCCGTGGCGGCCGCGCGTGCGGGTGCCGACGTGCAGTTCGTCGGCGCCGTCGGCGATGACCCGTCGGCGGCGCAACTGCGCGACCACCTCAACGCCAACGGGGTCGGCACCGATTGGCTGATCACCGTATCGGGGCGCAGCGGAACCGCAGTCGTCATCGTCGACTCGGGCGGCGAGAACATCATCGTCGTCGCTCCGGGCGCCAACGGCGGGCTGACAGTGGACCCGGCGGGGTTGCGCAAGCTCGTTGCGGACTGCGATGTGTTGTTGCTGCAGTTGGAGATTCCGATCGCCACTGCGACAGCGGCTGCACGTGCCGCCCGTTCGGCCGGCGTGACCGTCATTCTCAACGCCTCACCGTCGGGCGGCGACGAAGCGGAGCTGGCACGGCTGGCCGAGGTGACCGACGTCTTGGTCGTCAACGAAACCGAAGACGCACACTGGGTTTGGCCCGTCCCGCATCGTGTCACCACGCGCGGCGCACGCGGTGCCGGCTACGTCGGCGATGGTGTGGAGTTCAGCGTGGCCGCACCGGTCGTGGATGCGCTCGACACCTCTGGCGCCGGCGACGTGTTCGCCGGTGTCCTGGCCGCCGGCTGGACCGTCGACCGCGACCGTGCGCTGCGCCGGGCCTGCGCGGCAGGCGCCCTGGCGACGTTGGTGCCCGGTGCCGGCGGCTGTGCGC
>NZ_DASXHW010000272.1:0-2219 GCF_036488105.1 Mycobacterium sp.
GATGCCTTTGTGCTCGGCCACCAGGTCGATGGCATAGTGCAGCGCCGAAAGCATACCCAGCCCGAGCAGGTCAAATTTCACCAAACCGATTGCCGCGCAATCGTCTTTGTCCCATTGCAACACGCTGCGGTTCTCCATACGTGCCCACTCGACCGGGCAGACGTCGGCGATCGGCCGATCGCAGATCACCATGCCGCCGGAATGGATGCCCATGTGCCGAGGCAGGTTCTGGATCTGCTCGGCCAACTCGATCACCTGCTCGGGAATGTCTTCGATATCCGACGGGCGTCCACTCCAGTGGCTGATCTGTTTACTCCATGCGTCTTGCTGCCCTTGTGAGAAACCCAGGGCACGAGCCATGTCGCGCACCGCGATCCGGGAGCGGTAGGTGATCACGTTGGCGACCTGAGCCGCATAGTCGCGGCCGTATTTGTCGTAGACGTACTGGATGGCCTTTTCGCGCTGATCCGACTCGATGTCGATGTCGATATCGGGTGGGCCGTCGCGGACCGGCGACAGGAACCGCTCGAACAACAGCTCGTTGGCCACCGGATCGACCGCGGTGACGCCAAGGGCATAACAGACCGCCGAGTTGGCCGCCGATCCCCTGCCCTGACACAGGATGTTGTTCTCCCGACAGAACCGGGTGATGTCGTAGACCACCAAGAAGTAACCCGGAAACTGGAGTTGGGCAATGATTTCCAGCTCACGCTCGATCTGGGCATACGCTTGGCGGGCATGGGCTCGCGGACCGTAGCGACGCTGAGCCCCCGCCATCGCCAGCTCGCGCAGCCAGCTGTCTTCGGTATGCCCGGGCGGAACGTCGAACGGCGGCAGCTTCGGGGCGATGAGCGCCAGACCGAATGCGCATTGCTCGCCGAGTTCGGCCGCGGCGGTCACCGCATCGGGACACTGCGCGAATAGCCGTGCCATCTCCTCACCGGAGCGAAGATGTGAACCGCCAAGCGGGGCCAGCCAGCCGGCGGCCTCGTCCAGCGACTTCCTGGCCCGTATCGCGCCCATGGCCATCGCCAGCCGGCGGCGCGACGGTCCGGCGAAATGCGCGCCGGTGGTCGCAACGCTGCCGAGCCCGAATCGCTTTGCCAGTACGGCTAATTCGGCGTTGACTTCGTCGTCAGCCGGGCAGCCGTGATGGGTCAGCTCGACGCTGACCCGGTTAGAGCCGAACCGGTCCACCAGATCAGCCAACGCCGCCGAGGCGGCCTCCGGTCCACCGGTGGCCAGCGCGGAGCGGACGTGGCCTTTGCGGCAACCGGTCAAGATGTGCCAGTGGTCGCCCGCGGCGTCGGTGAGCGCATCGAAGTCGAAGCGCAGCTTGCCTTTCTCACCGCCGGCCAGATGCGCCGCTGCCAGCTGCCGCGACAATCGGCGATAGCCTTCCGGCCCGCGCGCCAACACCAGCAGATGTGGGCCGGCCGGATCGGGATCGTCAGTCCGGGCGCCGGATCCCAGCGACAATTCGGCGCCGAACACCGTGCGCATGTCCAATTCCACCGCCGCCTCGGCGAACCGCACCGCCCCGTAGAGGCCGTTGTGATCGGTCAGCGCGATGGCCCGCAGGCCGAGCCGGACCGCCTCCTCGACCAGTTCTTCCGGCGCGCTAGCTCCATCGAGAAAGCTGTACGCCGAATGCGCGTGCAATTCGGCATACGCGACCGACGAACGCATCGGCCGGCCGTCGTCCGGCGGCTGGTATGCCATCCGCTTGCGCGACCAGGGCGCCTCATCGGCCGGGGTCCACACGGTTGGCGTGCCAGAACGGCGCGGTTTACCGGAGAGCACCCGCTCCATCTCCGACCAGCCCGGCGGCCCGTTGCTCCAACCCACCGACTCAGTCTATCGAATGTATGTTCGATATTCGAGGTGCTGGCCGTCCCGCGAATTGAGTAGCCGAGTACTTAATCGACCCCGATCGGCCGGCGAAATACTGAAACGCCAGGATCACAGCGGGAAGGACACACGATGGCCCGATTTCGTGTGGGCGTCATGGACTTCAATCTCGTGTCCCGCCCGACGCCCGAGAGTTTGACACGGGCCACTTACCTGAATGCGTTGACCAACCGCGTCGACTCGTTGTGGCTCCCTGACCACCTCAACGGACTGTTTCCGCGATCGTTGTGGAAGCAGAAATATTGCGGTGCGACCAAGCTTGTACCAACCCTCGATGCGTACATGGAGCCGTGGACAATGCTCGGGCA